>JAJDUR010000007.1 GCA_022826585.1 Dehalococcoidia bacterium | reverse complement strand
GAGGGCCTTCCCTTCGCGGAGGGGCGGCCGCACATGGTGCGCGAGCTCGTCGAGGGGGCGACGAGCGTCCCGGGACTGACCGAGCCGGGAGCCGAGGGGGACGCCGTCCGGCGGGCCGTCGCCTTCGAGCACGCGGAGAAGCTGGCGCTCGTTCACTCGCTCGACTGGAAGCAGTACGGGCTGCACGAGGTGCTGCCCACCCCGTCTTCGGCGGCCGACGCGATCCGGCTAGATTTCGAGATGTGGAAAGAGATCTGGTTCGAGTGCCGGTCGGCGCCCTATCCGGAGATCACGGACGCGCTGTACTGGCTGGAAGAGCAGATCCCGACCGACAGCCCCCGCATCTCGCTGATCAAGGGCAACAACGGCATTGGGGAGGAGATCTGGCGGGAGGGGAAGATCGTGGCGATGAGCGACTGGGAGCTGGCCGCCCTCGGGGACGCGGCGCAGGACTGGGCGTTCTCGCAGGGGATGCTCGGCCTCTGGGATCCGGACGAGACCCTGGCGCACTACGAGGCGGCGGCGGGCTTCAAGCTCTCGCCGCGCACGATGGCCTTCAGCCAGCTCTTCATCGCCTTCAAGTCGACGGTGTGCCTGAACAGCGCGCTGCGGGGGTTCATGGACGGACGCGATCCAAGGCCGGGGGTGGCGGTGATGGGCATCTCGAGCCCCCGCAACGCGGCGGGGAGGCTCGCGTCGGTCGTGGGCATGGACCTCGAGGAGGCCGCCGCTGCGCTCGCCCCTCCGGGAGCGCAGCGGAGCGCCTACATCCGGGAGGAGCGGTCGTGAGGCCAGGCACGAAGGAACTGCTCGACTCCATCGCGAACGCGCTGGACACGCGCGTAGCGCCGACCGTCACGGACGCGTGGGCGGCGAGCTCGCTGCGGAGCATCGGCACCCTGCTCGCGCACCTCTCGGTGCGGGTCGAGCTCGAACTCACGATCCTGGCGGAGGGGAACGCCGACCTTCGCGAGGTGCTGGGCGGCGCCCGCGAGCGGCTGGAGGGGATACGCACGCCCAGCCACCCCTCGATGTGCACGGCCATCGAGTCGCTGCTCTCGCGGCCGGCACCCAGCGATCCCGCGGCCGTAGCCACGGTGGCAGCGCTCGAAGAGGAGAGCCACGCCCTCAACGAGAAGCTCGAGCAGCTGGTGCACGTGGTCCACAGGGACCGCGAATCCCTCGGGGAGGCGGTCCACGGGGAGCTGCTGGCGTCGATCCGGGGCTATTTCGCCCGCCAGCAGGAGCGCGAGGCGCCCCTGTACGCCGCCCTCGCTGGCCCGATGTTCTGAGGCGACGATGAGCGACGTCGAGTTCGCACTGCCCGATCCCGAGCTGGCCCGGTACACGTGGGTCTACGAGAACGAGCACGGCCCCGCCTCGCAGCCACCGCTGACGAGGGAACCGGGCTTCGGGCCGCCACCCGAACCGGGTGAGCCGCCCAGCCGCCTCGTGATCAACGGCTACAGCTACTTCCGCTCCGGTCCCTCGGGCGAGATGCCGAGCTCCTTCGACTTGCCCGACCTGGGGGGCGCCACCGCACTCGAGACGTGGAACGAGAAGTGGCTGCCCGAGGTGGACGCGCTCTTCGACGAGCTCCAAGGTTTCGATGCGACTGCGGTGGCGGACGGGGAGTGGAGGAAGGTCCTCGACCGGCAGGCGGACGAGTTCCGGCGGGTGTTCGCGGGGGTCCACGGCGAGTGCGTGCTCACCTCGGGGCAACTGGCGCGGGACTTCGTCGATGGGTACTGCGAGGCCTTCGGCGAGTCCCGTCGGGCCGACGCTCACGCCATCCTCCAGGGCTTCCCCAACCGAACGCTGGACCGCGCGATCGCGCTGTGGGAGCTGGGGCGCGAGGTCCGGGGCGATGGGGGGCTCCGAGCGGCCGTGCGGGAAGCCGCGAGGAGCGGCGGACGGGAAGTGGGGCGGGCGGGTTTCGACAGGCGCTTCGCGAAGTTCCTGGAGGAGTTCGGCCACACGATCGACGCGCAGGTGCCGGACGCGCCGACGTGGCGGGAGGATCCGAGTCCCGCCCTCGAACTCATCCTTCGCTACGGGGACGAGCCCGAGGACGGGTCACCCGCTCGCGCCGCCGCCAACCAGGCCTCGCAGCGCGCGCGACTCGAGGAAGAGTTACGCCAACTGGCCGGGGGCGACGAGAGCGTGCGGGAGCTGCTGGCGGCGCTCCCGGCAGCACAGGAGCTGCTGCCCGTGCGGGAAGACCACAACACGGTCTGCGACCAGCGGCTGGCGGCGGCGTCCCGCTACCGCTGGCTGAGCATCGGGCGGCTGCTGGTCGACCGGGGGCTCGCGGAGAAGGCGGACGATGTCTTCTATTTCACGCTCGATGAGCTGCGGGAAGCGCTCGGGACGGGCGCGGCCCCGGAAGCCCGAGAGCTCGACGAGCGGAGGCGGGAGCAGGCAGCGTACCGATCGGCGCAGCCCCCGCCGGTGCTCGGCACGCCCCTCGCCGGGGAGCCGAGCGAGGCGGGAGTGCTGCGGGGCACGGGAGCGTCGCCGGGCGTGTATCGGGGTGTCGCCCGGGTGATCCGCTCGCTGGCGGAGGCGACGCGCCTCGGGGAGGGCGAGGTCCTCGTCTGCGGCGTTACCGCGCCGACCTGGACGCCGTATTTCGCGATCGCCGGGGCGGTCGTCACGGATGCGGGAGGGGCGCTTTCGCATACCGCGGTGGTGGCGCGGGAGTACGGGATCCCGGCGGTGGTGGGCACACGGACGGGAACGCGCGAGATCGCGGACGGGACAGCCATCGAGGTGGACGGCTCGGAGGGCGTTATTCGCTTCCTCTAGCTCCGGAGGGGGCTAGTGGGTGCCCTGGGCGGCCATGACGGTGGGCATGCCCTGCATGCCGCGAAGGGTGTTGATCTCGCCGCGGTGGCCGTTGAAGTGCCCCATCATGTGGAGGGAGATGGCCTCGCCGACGCTCTCGGTGCCGTTGCGGGCGGGGATCTCCCGCTCGAGGTCTTCCTCGGTGGCGGTGGCAAGGTAGGCGGTAGTCCGCTCGAAGACGGCATCCTGGTAGCGGCCGAGGGCTTCGACGTCGCCTACGCGGACCTGCTGGGCGTCGTCATCGGACATGCCGGCGCCGAACCCGTCGAAGGGAAGGCCGGTGCGGGCGGCCCACTCCTCGCTCCAGACCTGGGGCTCGCCGGTGACGCGGCTCATGATCAGGTCCTCGATGCGCGAGGTGTGCCAGAGGCACCAGGCGATGGAGTGGCTGCCATGCTCCGGGACGAAGTGCAGCTGCTCATCGGTGCCGTTGCGGGCGTCGATGAGGGCGGCGTGGGTGAACTCGAGGCTGCGCTGGATGAAATCGGCGGTGCTCATGCCTTCCCCCTGTGCTCAGGAGGCGATCCTACGCGCGCGCCACAGCCCCCGGGGCGAAGGAACGGGCAAGGGGTCGGGACAAAGCCAGGCCGTCAGGAGCCGGGAGGAGTTTGCGTTTGCGGTATGGCTGCTCGTGTCTCGTGTATACTCGTCCGCCACAGACCGCAGGTTGAGCCGCGCGGCCCGCTTGGGATGCCGTAAACGGCGCATTTACGAGTCGAAGCACGGTTGAGGAGACAGACGACATGGCAATTAGCGCCGAAAGGGAAGGCGGAACTGTCATCGCCAGGGCCGATGGGCGGATCGATGGCTCGAACGCCAGCGAGTTCCAGGCGGACCTGCAAGGCGTGATCGAGGAGAGCGACAAGGCGCTGATCCTGGACTTCGAGAGTGTCTCCTACATCAGCAGCGCTGGTTTGCGAGTTCTCCTGCTCACAGCGAAGACCCTGGAGGGGAACGGCGCGAAGCTTGCGCTGTGCTCCCTGTCGGACCCGATTCGCGAGGTTTTCCGAATCAGCGGCTTCGACAACATCATCCCGATACACGACTCGCAGGCCGAAGCGACCGCGGCCGTAAGCGGCTAGGCCAACGGCGCCAGCCGGACGGAAGGGCTTGCCGGGGCACGTGTAGTCGATGACCTACAAGATCCTCGTAGTCGACGACGAACCGGATCTCGAGCCGCTGGTCCTTCAGCGGATGCGCCGGCAGATCAGGCGCGGGCAGTACGAGTTCGTGTTCGCCCACAACGGCATCGAGGCGCTCGAACAGCTCCAGGCAGACCCGGGCATCGACATGGTCGTCTCCGACATCAACATGCCGCGCATGGACGGTCTGACGCTGCTGGAGCAGATTCCGAACGTCAGCCCGGACATCCGCGCCATCATCGTCTCGGCCTACGGCGACATGGAGAACATCCGCACGGCCATGAACCGGGGCGCGTTCGACTTCGTGACGAAGCCGGTCGATTTCGATGACCTGCAGTTCACGATCGACCGGACCCTTGAGCACATCGAGCAGTGGCGGGACGCGCTGAGCACCAGGGACAAGCTGGTGGCGCTGCAGAACGAGCTGGACGTGGCCAGCAAGATGCAGCAGTCGATCCTGCCGACGTCGTTTCCGAGCGGACCCTCGTACAAGACCTTCGGCTCGATGCACCCGGCGAAGAGCGTGGGGGGCGACTTCTTCGACGTCATCCGGCTTGAGAACGACCGTATTGGGCTTGCGATTGCGGACGTATCGGACAAGGGCGTTCCCGCGGCGCTCTTCATGATGTCGAGCCGGACCCTGCTGAAGGGGTCGGCGATCGGTACGACCGGAGGCCCGGGGGCCGTCCTGACAGAGGTGAACAACCTCCTGAACGAGGACGACACGACGGGCATGTTCGTGACGATGCTGTACGCGGTGTACGACCCGGCGACGGGGGTGCTGACGTATGCGAGCGGCGGCCACGACGCGCCCCTCGTGGTGCACGCCGACGGCACCTCGGAGCTGAAGCCGCTGACCGGCGGCATTGCCCTGGGTGTCCTCGGGGGATTCGAGTTCGGGCAGGAGTCGTTCGAACTGGCGCCGGGAGACACTGTCTGCTTCTACACCGACGGTGTGACGGAGGCGACGAACGCGCAGGGGCAGCTCATGGGCATCGAAGGGGTCCAGGAGCTCTTCGGCTCAGCTCCTCCTACGGACGCGGAACAGTCGTGCCAGGCCATGATGGACCGGGTTCTGGCGTTCACGGGCGAAGCGCCCCAGCACGACGACATCACGTGCCTGACGCTGCGCCGGGACTGAACCATGGGCGCCACCCTCTCGATGGCGATCAACACCACCCGCGACGAGCTGGAGCGCATCTCGGGGGCCATTGAGGAACTCGGCCAGCAGGACGACTGGCCGGACGACCTGGTCTTCCGGGTGAACCTGGTGCTGGAAGAGCTGATCCTGAACATCATGGACTACGGCCAGGACGGGGAAGACCCCGACATCTCCCTCGAGATCGAGTCCGAAGACAACTCCATCTCCATCGAGCTGAGCGACCGCGGGCGGCCCTTCGATCCCCTGACCGAGGCGCCCGAGCCAGACCTGACGGCCAGCGTGGGCGAGAGGCGTGTGGGAGGACTGGGCGTCCATCTGACGAAGACGCTGATGGACGACGTGCAGTACACGCACGAGGGGGGCAGAAACCGGCTGAGCATCGTCACCCGCAAGGTGCGATGAGGCAGGAGCGCCCCGAGAGCGTCGCCTGGAAGGCGTGCATCGGCGCGGCGTTGGCGGCGTCCCTGGTGGTCGCGGGCTGTGGCGGTGGAGGGGGAGGCCCCAGCACGAGTGCGACGCCGGAGCCCACGGCGCAGGCAACGATGCAGGCCGGCACGCCGGGGGTTTATGACGATCGGGTGGTCTTCGGGCAGTCCGCGGCGTTCAGCGGCCCGGCCCAGGAACTGGGCAAGAACATGCGGCTCGGGATCGAAGCGGCGTTTCGCGAGGCGAACGAGGCCGGAGGGGTTCACGGCCGGCGGCTGGAGCTGACGTCGCTGGACGACGCCTACGAACCGGAGGCGGCGATCACAAACACCCAGCAGCTGATCGCCGAGGGAGTGTTCGCGCTGATCGGGGCGGTGGGCACGCCGACCTCGCGTTCGGCCACGCCGGTTGCGGCGGAATCGGGAGTGCCCTACCTGACGCCGTTCACGGGAGCGGCGTTCCTGCGCGATCCCGAGTGGCCGAACATCATCAACCTGCGAGCCTCCTACGCACAGGAGACCGAGGAGATGGTGGAGCGACTGACGGTCGACCTCGGCGTAAACCGGATCGCGATCCTCTACCAGGACGACTCCTACGGGCGCAGCGGCTACGACGGGGTGCAGGCGGCCCTGGCCCGGCGGGGCAGCGAGGCGGTGGCAGTGGGGCGCTACACGCGCAACACCTCGGCGGTGAAGGCGGCGGTGCTGGACATCAAGGAGGGGAACCCCGAGGCCGTCATCATGATCGGCGCGTATCAGCCGATGGCGGAGTTCATCAAGTGGGCGCGGCACGAGGGAGTGGAGGCGCACTTCCTGAACGTCTCGTTCGTGGGCAGCAACGCGCTGGCGCGGGAGCTGGGAGTGGACGGCGTGGGCGTGCTGGTCACACAGGTGGTGCCCTTCCCGGAGGATGACTCGCTCGAGGTGGTGGCGGCCTACCATCGCGCGCTGGCGGCCCATGCGCCGGAGGCGACACCCGGTTTCGTCTCGCTGGAGGGCTATCTCGCCGGCCGCCTCGCCATCGAAATGCTGGAACGATGCGGGCGGGAGCTGGACCGGGCGTGCTTCCTTGCCAGCCTGGACAACCCGGAGCCCTTCGACATCGAAGGGTTCAGACTGCAGTACGGACAGGAAGACAATCAGGGGTCGGACAAGGTATTCCTGACTGTCATCGGGCCCGGCGAGCAGTACCATGCCATTGAGTCACTTCGCGAGATCGAGCTACTGCGGGAGTCAGGGTGGTTGAACGACTAAAGCGCATCGTGGACAGCCGGTTCCGTATCTCGACCCAGCTCTACCTGGCGGTCGGAGGAGCGGTCGTGCTCACGCTGGCGGCGAGCTTCGTCGGCTGGTTCTCCTTCGACCGGATGGGGACGGTGCAGAACCGCGTGAACGAGGGGAGCGTGCCCGAGCTGGCAGCCTCCTCGGGCGTGCTGCAATACACCGGGGTGCTGGTCGCGGCGGCTCCGAACCTGACGGCGGCGGCGACGCCCGAGGAGTTCGCACAGGTCGTGGCGAATATCGACGATGCCTACGCGGGATTCGAGCAGCAGCTGGCAACCCTGGAAGCGCAGAAGGGGACCGATCAGACGCGGGTGGGGCGCATCCGCCTGCTCGCCGACACGCTCATTTCGAACATTGAGGCGCTGCGGAGCGAGACGTCGGGGGTGTTCGAACTCCGCGCTCGCCTGGAGGGACTGCAGGAAGAGCTGACGCAGGTGCGCTTCGAGCTGGACGACCTGCTGGCGCCGGCCATCGACGACCAACTCTTCTACACGCTGACCGGATGCCGCAGTCTTGACGAGCCTTGCGCGTCGCAGTCCGTGCACTTCACGGAGGACGAGATTGTTCGCTACCGGCGGCTGAGCGAACTGCAGGGAGACGTGAACATCGCGACGGAGTTGCTGGCGAACGCCTTCACGCTGTCGGACGCCTCGCTGATCGAGCCGCTGCGGGAGCGCTTCGAGGCCGCGAGGAACCGCATCGAGCGGAATCTCGGCACGGAGCAGGGCACGGACTTCCACGCGGCGGCGAGTCCGATATTCGAGCGGCTCTTCGCGCTCGGCGTGGGGGCGGAGAGCGTGTTCGGCCTCTTCGAGCAGGACCTGCGCGTCCAGGCCCGCCAGGCGGAGCTTCTCGCCAGCAACCGCGACCTCTCGATCAACACCGTGGCGGAAGTGGACGGGCTGGTGATGAGCGCGCAGGCGAGCGCGGAAGAGGCCACCGAGGCCTCGGCCTCGGCGATCTTCACGGGGCGGACGCTTCTTTTGGTTATTAGCGCCGTCAGCGTTACGGGCGCGGTCCTCATCATCTGGCTCTACCTCGGCAGGATCCTGCTGCGGCGCCTGAACCTGCTCTCGGACTGGATGCGGCGGATGGCAGGCGGAGACATCGAGACCAGCGTGGAGATGGAGGGGCGCGACGAGGTGGCGGACATGGCCGCGGCGCTGGAGGTCTTCCGGCGGCACGCCCTGGAGGTGCAGCGGCTGAACCTCGTCGAGCAGCTTGCGGGCGAGTTGCAGGAGAAGAACGTCGAGCTGGAGAGCACCCTGGGTGAGCTGAACAAGGCCCAGGACCAGATCGTGATGCGGGAGAAGCTGGCGGCGCTGGGTGAGCTGACGGCGGGGGTGGCGCATGAGATCCGGAACCCGCTGAACTTCGTCAACAACTTCTCCGAGGTCTCGGGCGAGCTCCTGACGGAGCTCCATGAGGTGCTGGAGGAGGACGGCGTGGAGCTGAGCGAGGAGCAGCAGTCGTACATCGAGGAGATCACGGGCGACCTCACCAGCAATCTCGAGCGGATCCAGTCCCACGGGCAGCGGGCGAACCGGATCGTGGAGAACATGCTGCGGATGGGGCGAGGCACGGGCGAGTGGCAGGTGGCGGACATCAACGGGCTGCTCGATGAGCACGCGAAGCTCGCCTACCACAGCGCGCGGGCAACCGACTCGGACTTCCAGCTCGATATCAAGGAAGACTATGCCCCGGACACAGGCGAGATGGAGGTTATCCCCCAGGACCTTGGGCGGGTGTTCCTGAACATGGTGAGCAACGCCTGCTACGCGACGAACGAGCGGCGGGCGGCGACACCGGGGGCGGACGTGGTCGGCGGACCCTACTCGCCGACGATCTGGCTCTCCACGCGACGCACGGACGACCATGTCGAGGTTCGCATCAAGGACAACGGCACGGGTATGCCGCCTGAGGTCGCCGAGAAGATCTTCAACCCCTTCTTCACGACCAAGCCGACCGACCAGGGAACGGGCCTGGGACTCTCGCTCTCAAGCGACATCGTGCGGCGGCACGGGGGCACCATTCGCGTGGACTCGGTCGAGGGCGAGTACACGGAGATGATCATCGAGTTGCCGCTCGAGCGCCCCTCCGAGACGACGCCGGCGGCGGAAGAAGTTCCCGCCTAGGCGGGCTCCCCCTTGCCCTGCGGGGCACGTTTCCCTCCCCGAGGCAGCGCTGCATGAACCGGGGCGATGCCGGCCTTGCGACGCAGCACCGCCCCGTCTTGCAGGTGAGCCTACTGGGCGGACGGCTCTTCCGAGGCCTCGCCCTCGTCGGGGGCTTCGGGAGCCTCGGCCACCGGAGCCGCCTCGACGGCTGGAGCAGCCTGCGCGGCTCCATTGCCGGCACCATCGGTGGTGGCGACGCGGGGGAGGTTCTTGAGCGTCCCGAGGATGTCGATGCCGGTGAGGCTCTCGACGAGGTCGGGAAGCTGCGAGACCACCTTGGTCACGTCGTTGGTGAGCTTGCTGGCCCCGATGGAGCCGTTGTCGCCCCCGCTGATCATGACGATGCGGTCGGTCTGGGCGAGGGGCTGTGCGACGGATGACGCGACCTCGGGCAGGGACTCGAGGAGCGTATCGATCATGGCCGCCTGGCCGTACTCCTTCCAGGCATCGGCCTTCACGCGCATGGCCTCGGCCTCGGCAAGGCCCTGGGCGCGGATGGCATCGGCCTCGGCCTCGCCACGAGCGCGGATGGCGTTGGCCTCACCGCTGCCGTTGAGCGTGAGGGACTCCGCTTCCGCCTCGGCCTCGGCCACGACCTTGGCCTTCTCGCCGGCGGCGATGGTCTCCAGTCGAAAGCGCTCGGCCTCGGCGGGGCGCTTGATGTTGGCCTCGAGCTCGCGCTCGCGACGGAGGATTTCCTGCTGCTCGATCTCGATCTGCTTGGTGCGCTCGACGACCTCGATCTGGACTTCCTGCTCGCGGATCTCCTGGCGGGTCGTGGCCTCCTGCAGGGCATAGGCGAGCTCGGCCTCGGCCTGGCGGGCGTTCGTCTCCTGCTGGTACCGCGCCTGTTCGACCTTGAAGTCGCGTTCGGCTTCGGCGATGCGCGTGTCGGCGTCGTACCTGGCGGTCTCCTGGTCGCGATTCGCCTGGGCTTCAACGACGCGCGCGTCACGCTCGGCCTCGGCGCGCCTGATAGAGGCGTCGCGCTGGGCTTCCGCCTCGCCGATCTCGGCGTCGCGGGTGACCTCGGCGGTGCGCTTGCGGCCGAGTGCATCGAGGTAGCCCTGGTCGTCGCGGATGTCGCGGATGGTGAAGCTGACGATCTCGAGGCCCATGTTCGCCATGTGGGGTTCGGCGACTTCGCTGACGCTCGCGGCGAAGGACTCCCGATCCTGGTAGATCTCCTCGACGGTCATGGTGCCGAGAATGGCGCGCTGGGCGCCCTCGAGGGTCTGGAGGGCGACCTCGGCGATCTCACGCTCGGGCTTCCCGACGAACTGCTGGGCCGCGGTCCGGATGGCTTCCTCGGAGCGCGCCACCTTGACCTGGGCGACGCCATCGACGGTGACGGCGACGCCCTCCTTCGTATAGACCTTGGCGGTCTCGATGGCGAGGGTCATGACCTCAAGGGAGAGGGTCTGCGCCTTGAAGAAGA
>JAJDUR010000114.1 GCA_022826585.1 Dehalococcoidia bacterium | reverse complement strand
CTGGGACGACCCCCTCTGGCTCGCCGAGGAGCTCGCCGAGATCGACATGATCTCCCGTGGCCGCCTCGTCACTGGCTGGGTGCGCGGCACCGGCCGCGAGAGCGTGGCCCACAACGCCCAGGCGCCCTTCAACTGGGAGCGATTCCAGGAAGCGCACGACCTCGTCCTCGCCGCCTGGACCAGGTCCGGCCCCTTCCGCTGGGAAGGCGAGCACTACAACTACCGCTACGTGAATCCCTGGGCGAAGACCTACCAGCAGCCCCATCCCCAGATCTGGATTCCCGGCGTCATGAGCCGCAACACCGTGAAGTGGGCCGCCGAGCACCGCTACCCGTACGTCATGCTCGCCACCGAGCTGGAGCCCACCAAGAACTCCTACGACTACTACGACCAGGTCGCCGAGGAGAACGGCTACGAAGCGCAGACCCAGCACCGCAGCTACCTCTTCAAGGTCCACGTCGATGAGACCGAAGAGCTCGCCGACCAGGCCGCCCGCAAGTACGTCGAAGGGCCCAGCAACCCCTTCCTCGAGGGCAACCAGGGAATCGTTCGCCCCTACCTGCAGAACCTCCCCGGCATGACCTCCCGCACGAACCTGCTGCCCACGGTGACGAGCTTCACGCAGTCCACCGCCCGCGGCCGCCAGGTCGCGCACGAGCAGGCCACCAAGGACGGCGATCAGGCTCCCGAGGACTACTCGAGCTACGAGTCCCAGAAGGAGCGCATGTCCATCATCACGGGCACGCCCAAGACCGTCATTCCGAAGATCCGCCACGTGCTCGAGTACCTGCGCCCCGGCAGCATCTTCTTCTGGGACGGCGACGGCGCGATGGATCACGACGACGCCATGCGCAGCCTCCGCCTCATGGGCGAGGAGATCATTCCGGCCACCCGCGAGATGGCCAAGGAGTTCGACCTCAAGGGCCCCTTCGAGGTCGACACCAAGACCAACGAGCCCATCGAGCAGGAAGAGGTCGTCGCCGCCGGCGGCCAGTAGCCATCCGCCATCAACGCCTCCACCGGGAACGCCGCGCTCGACGCGGCGTTTTCGCGTGGCGCGTACCACTCATTTTAGAGTAGGCTAATATAAGCTCGTCCTTTCAGGAGAACCCGATGGACCTCGAAATCGACCCCGCCGCCCACGTCGCCGCAGCCGAGCGCTCTGTGGCCTTCCTCCAGCGTGACGGCCAGCCCGCCGCCACCGTGACGCTCACCCGCACCTTCGCGACCTCCCGCGAGGACCTCTGGGACGCCCTCACCAACGCTGATCGCATCCCTCGCTGGTTCCTCCCCATCAGCGGCGACCTCCGCCCCGGAGGCACGTACCAGCTCGAGGGCAACGCTGGCGGAACCATCACCGCCTGCGACCCCCCGTCGAGCCTCGATGTCACCTGGGAGTTCGGCGGCGACACCAGCTGGGTGGAGGTGCGCTGCGAAGATGCCCCCGACGGTCACGCACGCCTCACGCTCGCCCACACCCACATCCTCTCAGACCAGTGGGACACCTTCGGCCCCGGCGCGACCGGCGTTGGCTGGGACGGCGCCCTCCTCGGCCTCGCCCTCCACTTCGGCAGTCCCGACGAAGCCATCTCCGACCCCACCGGCTTTGCCCTTTCCGGGGAGGGCCAGGCCTTCTACCGCGGCGCCAGCGAAGCTTGGGGACAGGCTGCCATCGCCGCCGGAACCGACCCCGCGACCGCCAGCGCCGCCGCCCGCCAGACCGCCGCCTTCTACACCGGCGAAGCCGCACCCGAGTCCTGATGCACGCCTTCGACGTCCTGCGGGATCCCGTGCGCCGCCGCATCCTCGAACTGCTCGCCGGCGGAGAGCACCCGGCCGGGGCGGTCGTCGACGTCATCCAGCGCGAGTTTGGCATCACCCAGGCCGCCGTCTCCCAGCACCTCAAGGTCCTGCGCGACAGCGGCTTCGCCCGCGTCCGGGTCGATGCCGCCCGCCGCATCTACGCCGTCGACCCGGAACCGCTGAGGGACGTCGATGCCTGGCTGGCGCGGTTCCGGCGGTTCTGGGAGCCGAAGCTCGACGCTCTGGAGACGGAGATCGCGAGGGGCAAGCGGACAGCGAGGTAGCCTTCCGCTCCTCTTGCGCCCCTGTCGTCCTGGTGTGCGACTATGCCCGCGTGACCGAGTTCGACGCCGATGTCTTCGTCGTGGGCGGCGGTCCCGCTGGCTCCGCCGCTGCCACCATGCTCGCGCGCAAGGGCTGGCGCGTTCGCCTCTACGAGCGCGACCGCTTCCCCCGCGAGCACGTCGGCGAGTCCCTCCTCCCCGCCTCCATGCCCGTCCTCGCGGAGATCGGCGCCCTTCCCGCGGTTGAGGCTGCCGGCTTCCTCCCCAAGTACGGAGCCACCATGGTCTGGGGCCGCGAACCCGACCCCTGGAGCTGGTCCTTCCGCGAGTCGAGCCCCCAGTACCCCCACGCCTTCCAGGTCGTCCGCGCCCGGTTCGACGAGATCCTCCTCCGCAACGCTGCCGCCCAGGGCGTCGACGTGCGCGAGGGTTGCCGCGTTCTCGCGGCCGACGCCGGTCCCTCCGGCGCCACCCTCGGCGTCGAGGACGGCGAGGGCCGCGAGCATACGGCTCGCGCTCGCTTCGTCGTCGACGCCAGCGGGCAGGCGGGGCTCATTGGCCGCGCCCGGGACCTGCGCGAGCCCGATCCCTTCTTCCGCAACCTCGCCGTCTACGGCTACTACCAGGGTGGGTCCCGCCTGCCCGAGCCCGACGCCAACAACATCCTCATCGAGTCCATCGAGGACGGCTGGCTCTGGGCGATTCCGCTCCACACCGGGCTGGTCAGCACCGGTGTGGTCGTCGACAGCGCCGTCGGTCGTAAGCGCATTGGCCAGCTCGGAGCCGAGGCGTTCTTCCGCGAACGTGTCGCCGGCGGCCCCCACACCGCCGCCCTTCTCGAAGACGCGACCCTCGTCGACGGCCCCACGGTTGTCCGCGACTGGTCTTACTCGTCCCGCGAGCTCGCCGGTGAGGGCTTCGTCCTCGCGGGCGATGCCGCCTGCTTCGTCGATCCCCTCTTCTCCTCCGGCGTTCATCTCGCCCTCTCCTCCGGCGTGCTCGCCGCCGCCTACGTCACCTCCGCCCTCAACGACCCCGAGCTCGGACACGCCGCGGCCGCGGTCTACTCCGAGCAGTACCGGCAGCAGTACGAGCACTTCCGCGAGCTGGCCCGCCTCTTCTACGCCAGCAACCGCACCGTCGACTCCTACTTCTGGGAGGCCCGCCGCATTACCGGCGCGGACGAGTCGACCCCCGCCCGGCTTGCCTTCATCCGCGCCGTCGCCGGCCAGCCCCCCGCGGGTTACGAGCGCGCCGTGCTCGCCCACGGCGAGACGCCCCGCACCTTCGCCGAGGCCGTCGGCGCCATCGAAGGCCGCCGCGAGCAACGCGCCGCCGCCTTCGACGAACGCTTCAGCGAGGCGGTCCCCCGCCTCCTCGCCGCTGCCCCCGTCCTGACCGCCGACGCGCGGCTCCAGCGAAAACCGGTCGTGGGCGAAGGCGAGTTCGTCTGGGGCCAGGTCATCACGACGCCGGAACGGCCCGAGGGCGCCCCCGTGAGCGACCTTGTCGCGCTCGTCATCGCCCGCATCGACGGAAGCCGCACCGTCGGCGACCTCTTCGACCAGCTCGGCGAGGGTATCGCCGCGGACACCCTGGAGCGGCTTCGGCCCACGCTCGCCCAGGCCCTCCGGCTGCTCCATGTCGAAGGCGTCATCGAGCGATTCGACGAAGCGAGCCCCTCGTGAGCGACCCCACGCGAGGGCGCGTCGTCCAGCTCAGCGCCTCCAGCGGCGGCGTGCCCAAGCTTCCCCTGGCCGAGGCCACCATCGACGCCAATGGCATCACGGTCGACCGCCAGGCCGATCGTCGCGCCCACGGCGGCCCCCGTCGCGCCCTCTGCCTCTTCGCCCTCGAGCGCATCGAGACGCTCGCCGCCGAGGGCCACGCCATCGCGCCCGGCGCCACCGGCGAGAACGTCACCACCGAGGGCATCGACTGGGACTCCGTGGTCCCCGGCGCGCGCCTCCGGCTCGGGGAGGCCGTGCTCGTCGAAGTGACCGGCTACACGGAGCCCTGCTGGAAGAACGCCCGGTGGTTCCTTGACGGCGACTTCTCGTGCATGGACCAGGAAGTGCGGCCCGGCTTCAGCCGTGTCTACGCCCGCGTCCTCGATGGCGGCGACCTCCGCCCCGGCGACCCGGTCGAGCTTCTCGCCGGCACCTCCGCCGAGCGCCTCGAACGCACGCAGCCCACCACCATCCGCTGGCGCCCGCCCTCTTCCTGACCCCTCCCGCCGTTGACGATCTGGCCCTCCTGTGGCACTCTTACCCCTCGTACTTAGTGTATCTGCGACACTAAGTACGGCCGCCGGCTCGGGAGGGATCGTCCGATGACCGCTACCGCTCCAACCTCCGACCACGCGACGCTGGTCGAGCTGTACTCGGACCCCGATACCTGCCCCACCGACCGCCTCGAGCCCCTCCCCCTCGTCGAGGAGCCCGCGTTCGTCAGCTGGCAGCAGGACATCCCCCGCAGCTACCTCGGCCTCCCGCCCGAGGAGGTCGACCAGCGCATCCGCGCCGCCCGCGCCGCCCTCGGCGACCGACTCGTGATCCTCGGCCACCACTACCAGCGCGACGAAGTCATCCAGTACGCCGACTTCACCGGCGACAGCTTCAAGCTCGCCCAGCACGCCGCGGCCCAGCAGGGCATCGAGTTCGTCCTCTTCTGCGGCGTCCACTTCGTGGCCGAGTCCGCCGACATCCTCACGCCGCCCGAGGTCTCCGTCGTCCTGCCCAATATGGCCGCCGGCTGCTCCATGGCCGACATGGCCGACCCCGGCGACGTTTATGCCGCCTGGGACGAGATGACTGCCGCCCTCGACCCTGCCACCCGCATCATCCCCATCACCTACATGAACAGCGCCGCCAGCCTCAAGTCGTTCGTCGGCAAGCGCGAGGGCATTGTCTGCACCTCCAGCAACGCCCCCAAGACCTTCGAGTACGCCTTCGAGCGCGGCGAGAAGGTCCTCTTCTTCCCCGACCAGCACCTCGGCCGCAACACCGGCTACGAGATGGGCATCCCCCTCGACGAGATGGTCACCTGGGACTGGCGCCAACCCCTCGGCGGCAATACCCGGCAGCAACTCGAACGCGCCCGCGTCATCCTCTGGAAGGGCCACTGCAGCACCCACCAGCGCTTCTCCGTCGAGCAGATCGAGCAGGCCCGCGCCGAGCACCCCGGCCTCAACGTCATCGTCCATCCCGAGTGCTCCTGGGAAGTCGTGCAGGCTGCCGACGCCAGCGGCTCCACCGAGAAGATCATCAAGACCGTGAGCGCCGCCCCCGCTGGCACCACCTGGGGCGTCGGCACCGAGATCAACCTCGTCAAGCGCCTCAACGACGAGCAGCCCGACAAGACCGTCTTCTGCCTCGACCCCGTCGTCTGCCCCTGCAGCACCATGTACCGCATCCACCCCGCCTACCTCGCCTGGACCCTCGAAGGCCTCGTCCAGGGCCACGTTATCAACCGCGTGAAGGTCGACGACGAAACGCGCGAATGGTCGCTCGTCGCCCTCGAACGGATGCTGGCTCTCCCCTAGCCGACCACACGATTCCTGTATCGTTCGTGGCGTCACTCCACCCGCTGGGAGGAGCCCCATGGATGGCCGCATGCCCCTCGCTGCGCGCCTTCTCTTCGCGTCCGGCTCGCTCGGCGGCAACGCCCTCGGCCGCACCCGCGACCTCTGGCTTCTCTACTTCTACCTGGGCGATCAGGACGGGGACGTGGAGCGCCGTGGAGCCGCCATCGCCATCGGCGCCGCGCTCGTTGTAGGCCGCCTCATCGAGGCCTTCGATGACCCGCTCATCGGCTACTGGAGCGATCGAACACGCACCCGTCTCGGCAGGCGTATTCCCTTCGTCCTTGCGGCCACGCCCTTCATGGCCGTGTTCTTCATCCTCTTCTGGATTCCCCCCGATCCCGGCGAGACCTACCGCAACGTCTTCTACCTCTTCGGCATCTTCTGGGTGTTCAGCATCTTCTCCACCCTCTCCGGGGGCCCGTTTGAATCGCTCCTGCCCGAGATCGCCCGGCGCGCCGACGACCGCCTCAGCATCGTCGGCTGGCAGGTCGTCTTCGGCGTCGTCGGCACGGCCGTCGCCTTCGTCCTCAGCAGCTTCCTGATCGACGCCGTCGGCTTCGTGAGCATGGCGATCGTCATCGCCGCCATCGCCCTGGTTTCGCGCTACGTCGGCCTCTCGGGCGCCTGGCGGCGTTCGGTTGAGGTCTCGAAAGAAATCTATGCCGAGGACCGTCCCGTTGAGCGCCTTTCAATCTGGAACGCCATCAGCACCTGCCTGCGGAACGACCAGTTCGTCGTCTTCCTGCCCTCGTTCATCCTCTACAGCGTCGGCATCCAGATCATCACCGGCGCCCTGCCCTTCTACGCGGAGGCGATTCTTGGCCAGGACGAACCCGGCCAGATGGTCATGCTAATTTCCGTGTCCGCCCTCGGTGGGCTTGTCCTCGTGCTCCCCTTCGCGTTGGTGCTCGCCCGTCGGCGCTCCAAACGGCAAATCTACGGTTGGGGAATGCTCTTCGCGGGTATCTACTTCCCCTTCTTCGCCGCCGCCGGCTCCATCCCCGGCATCCCCGAAGTGCCTCAGGCCATCGTCTATGCGCTCTTCATCGGCATTGCCCTCGCCCCGGTGCAGACGTTCCCGAACGCCCTCATTGCCGACATAACCGACTACGACACCGTGCGCACTGGAGAACGCCGGGAGGCCACCTTCTACGCTACCCAGCAGACCCTCGAGAAGATCGCCGGCTCCGCGGGCCAGGGCATCCTTACCCTCCTGCTGCTCATCGGCTCCACGACCGCGAACCCGCTGGGTATCTACCTCATTGGGCCGGTCGCCGGCGTGCTCGCGTTCATCGGCTACGTCGTCTTCCGCCGCTACTGGCTCCCCGACCACGTCACCGAGGATTCCGTCGCCGAAGCCCGCCCCTCCTAGACGCTCTCCCCTGAAAGCTCCGCGAACACGCGCTCGTTGTCCTCCCCCAGCAGCGGCGCCCGCCGCCGGATGCGCCACGGCGACCCCCGGAGCTGGTACGGCGCCCCCGGGTAGGTCACCGTCCGCTCCAGCTCCGGGTGCTCCACCTCCACCGGGAAGCCCCGCGCGATGAAGTGCGGGTCGTCCAGCACCTCTTCCGGCGAGTAGATGATCCCGATCTGGAACCCCCGTTCCTGCCCTCCCGTGAAGAACTCGTACGACGTCAGCCGTGAGGCCAGGAAGTTCATCGCCGCGCGCCCCGCCCCGAAGATCGCCTGCAGCTCCTCGTCCTGCTGCAGCATCGAGAGGTCGAAGCGCTCCCGCCGCATCCCCTCCTCCAGCAGCGGGAACTCCACGAACTCCTCCGCCAGCCCCAGCGTCCTCAGCCACTCGCACACCGCCCCGAACGACTCAGGCCGCCGCGGCGGGATGCCCGTGTTGACGTACCGATCGTCCGAGCACAGCACCTGCGTCGACATCGACGGGTTCACGCCCGCGTGCCGCCCCGTCTGCCGCTGCACCGTCTGCTGCGCCACCAGCCACGTGTACGTCCCCGCCTCGGTTGTCACGTTCGCCGCCGCGTGCGCGTTCACGTCGATGTGCTGCCCCCGCCCCGTCTCGTCCCGGTACAGCAGCGCCACCAGTGCCGACATCACCGCGTAGTGACTGGCCGTGTGGTACCCCTGGTTCCCGCCGCCCCGTACCGGCGGGAGCGAGTGGTCGTCGTACCCGCAGTTCCAGACCGGCCCGCCCCCCGCAAGAATCGTGAGGTCCGTCGCAGCCTCGTTCTCGCGCGGCATTCCCCGCCCGAACGCGCTCAGCGTGACCATGATTAGCCCCTCGTTCGTCTCGCGCAGCGCCTCGTACTCCAGGTCCGCCCCTGCCTCCCCGCTCTGCAGGAGGATGTCCGCCCGGTCGATCAGCGCCTGCAGCCGCTCCCGGTCCGCCGCCGCCCCGAGGTCGAGCGTGACGCCCGCCTTGCTCGTGTTGTAGTGCCAGAAGTAGAGGCTGCGCTCCGGCCCGGGCTCGTCGTCTACGAACGGCGGGTACGTGCGCGTCCGGTCCCCTTCCGGCGGCTCCACCTTGACCACCTCCGCCCCCATGTCCGCCAGCAGCTTTCCCGCGAACATCCCCAGCTCGTCGCACAGCTCGACGACCCGCAGTCCCTCCAACGCCCCCGGCCCCGTCACAGCACCCCCTCCTCCGCCAGCGATGCGATCTCCCCCGCGCTAAGCCCCAGCAGCCCCCCGAACACCTCCTCGTTGTGCTCCCCGAGGCACGGCCCGCCCCGCTCCATCCGCCAGTCCGTCTCCGAGAAGTGAACCGGCAGCCCGTCCACCCGCACCTCGCCCATGTCACGGTGCTTCACGGTCGGCCAGAGGCCCCATGCCTCCGTGTTCGGATCCTGGTCGATGCGCTCCTGCGGACGTTGCACCGCCGTCGCCGGGACGCCCGCTCCCTGAAGCAAGGCCGCCGCCTCGAAGTTCCCCCGCGTCCGCGTCCACCCCGACACCAGCTCGTCGAGCGCGTCCTCCGCCACCAGCCGCCCGCGCAGGTCCGAGAACCGCCCCTCCTGTGTCCACGCCTCCCCCGTGACCTCGCCGAACGCCTTCCAGTCGCGCTCATCGCGACACGAGATCGCGACCCACGTGTCCTCCTCCCGCGAGGGGTAGATGCCGTGCGGCGCCATCGCCGGGAACTGGCTGCGATTGCTGTTCGGGCTGTCCTGCCGCCGCAGCGGCCGCCCATTCACCGTGTAGTCGAGGATCGCCGGACCGGTCAGGCTCGCGCCCGCCTCCGTGCACCCGAGGTCCACCCACTGCCCTTCGCCCGTCCGGTTGCGGTGCCGCAGCGCCATCAGGATCGCGATCGCCATGTAGTAGGCGCCCGTGTGGTCCATGTACGAGTAGCCCCACCCCGCCGGTGGCTGGTCCGGCAGCCCCGAGCTGAACGTCAGCCCCGAGACCGCCTGCACGATCGGCCCCCACGTCTTGAAGTCCCGGTAGGGACCCCGGTGCCCGAACCCGCAGTTCGAGACATAGATGATGTCCTCGCGCAGCGCCTGCAGCTCCTCGTAGCCGAATCCCCACCGCTCCATCACGCCCGCCGAGAAGTTCTCCGCCACCACGTCCGATACCTTCACCAGCTCCCGCAGCAGCTCCTTCCCCCGCTCCGTGCGCAGGTTCAGCGTGACCCCCAGCTTCTCGACGTTGTGGTTGTTGAAGGGTCCGCCGAACTCGACGCCCCGCCGCTCGTCCACGTACGGCGGCATCCCCCGCAGGATGTCCCACCGCCCCTGGTTGACGGGGTCCTCGATGCGGATCACCTGCGCCCCGAAGGCCGCCAGGAAGCGGGTCGCCCCCGCGCCCGCCAGCTGCCCCGTGAAGTCGCAAATGCGCAGATGCGAGAGTGCCTGCGGCATACGTCCTCCAGCCGCGGGAGCATACCCGCGCTCGCCCGCGCTCGCACTCCCGCAGCGGGTCAGCGGTCCGGGATGTCCTCCGCCTCCGCAAGCCGCCGTTCGAGACGGTCGAGAGAGTCCCGGGCGGCTCGCAGCTCGGCGATGAGCTCGTCGCGGGAACTGACGGGTTCCAACTGCCGCAACCGCTCCTCCTTCGCCTCGTCGAGGTTGTTGATCACCACCGCGATGAACAGGTTGATCGTGACGAACGCCCCCAGGACCACGTAGCTCACGAAGTAGATCCAGGCGAACGAGTTCAGCTCCATCGCCACGTACATGATGTCGGTCCAGTCCTCCAGCGTGACCACCCGGAAGAGCGACAGCAGCGAGATCCCGAGGTTGTCCCAGTGCTCCGGGTCGTGCTCATGGAAGAGCTCGTAGCCGACGATCGCGTAGATGTACGACAGCACGCTCATCACCGCCCCGATGTGCAGCATCCCCGGGATCGAGCGCACCAGCGTCGTCACGATCAACCGCAGCTCCGGCACGGCCGAGACCAGCCGCAGCAGCCGCATCAACCGTGCCAGCCGGGCAACGACCGCAAAGGTGCCCACCGCGGGAATGAGCGAGAGCACGATGATCGTGAAGTCGAAAACGTTCCAGTTGTCGCGGAAGTAGCGCTCGGACCGTGGCGCCAGCGCCAGCATCTTGAGCGCCGCCTCGGCGATGAAGATGCCGATCGTGACCCAGTGCCCGGCGTTCAGCCAGCCCTGGTACCCCTCTTTGATGCTTGGGACCGTCTCGATCCCCAGCAGGACCCCGTTCCCGAGGATCAGGGCGATGATGAAGTACTCGAAGCGGTTGGACCGCGTAACGCGTCCGGCGAGCTCTGCCATCCTCCAGCGATCCTGCATCGCTCTAGAGGGCGACTCGCCTGGAACGGAGACGCCGCTGCTTGATCCGCAGGTCGCGCAGCGTGGGGGTACGGACCGGTTCCTGCGGCTGGCGCGTCATCAAGGTCGCGATCGACGCCGTCGTGATCGACAGCGCCGCAATCCCGAACACCATCAGGAAGCTCGCGACCCCGCGCCCCACTGGCGTGACGGGCGCGTAGTCTCCGTATCCGACCGTCGTCAGCGTCACGACCGCCCACCAGATGGAGTCCCCGAACGACGTGATCTGGCTGTTGGCGTGGTTGTGCTCGGCGGCGAAGACGATGGTGCCGCCCCCGACCACCGCGACCATCACCGCCGCGATGACGAATCCTGTGCCCCTCCGCAGGAAGAACGCGCGGATGAGGCGCGTATTGAGTCCCAGCGCCACCGCAAGGCGCAGCAGCGTGAGTACCCGCACCAGCCGCAGGGGCCGCAGGAACGGGAGCACGACCATCGCCGCCTCCAGCGGATGCGTCTTCACGTAGCCCCACCGGTTCGGAGCCACCAGCAGCTTGGCTCCGAAGACCAGCGCGAAGGCGCCCCAGATCACGTAGTCGGCGATCAGGAACCACCGGTCTGCCTGCGCGGAGAGATCGGTCGCCAGCGGCAAGGCCAGCAGGGGCACCATCAGCAGCGCCAGCGTGAGCAGCGGGTACTCCGTCGCCCGCTCGATGCGCCTCAAGCGCTCTTCGCTTCGTTCCACTCGCAGCACCTCCCGGACGCTCACGGTGTCCTCAGCGCCTCGACCGCCGCCACCACGTCCCGCGGCTCCATCCGGTAGCGGTAGTCCGCCAGGCAGTGCCGCGACCGGATGACCCCGGACTGGTCAATCACGAACGTCGCCGGAACCGGCAGCCGCCACGCCGTCTCCGGATTCCGGTCCGGGAAGCCCAGGCCCCGGTAGGCCGCCTTCAGACGCTCCGGCAGCTCGAAGCTGATGCCGTAGGCGTCCATCACCGCCCCGTCGCTGTCCCTCAGGACGGAAATGTCCGTCTCCACGTTCGCGAGGAGCTTGCGCGCGTCCTCCTCAGTCTCGGGACCGACGAACAACAGCGTCGCCCCCAGGTCGCGAATGTCGTCGTGCCGTCGCTGCAGACCCTGCAGCTCCACGTTGCAGAACGGTCACCACTCGCCCCGGTAGAACGAGACGACTGCCGGTCCCCGTGCGAGTGCCTCGCTCAGGCTCGCCTCGCGGTCGTGCGTCACATCGTGCAGCCGGAAGGCCGGCGCCTGCGCGCCCACGTCCAGCGCCGTCCCGATCGTCGCCGCCTCGATCTCCTCGATCGCCGCCTCCACGGTCTCGAGCAGTTGCGGCGCGCGAGCCGCGAACCCGTCCCGTATCACCTTCAGTTCGTCGTCCAGCAGCCTGTCGTCAGCCATGTCGTCCTCCGCCCGCGCATTCTACGAACGCGCCCACCGCTTGCCTCCGCTATCCTGCCCTCCGTGCAGACTGACCTCCTCCTCATGCCCTTCGGCGCCACCTACGCCCAGATGCGCGAGGCCGCCGTCGTCGCCGAGGACGCCGGCTTCGACGGCATCTGGACCTGGGACCACCTGCGCGATGCCGACTACAACAGCGGCCGCGTTCCCGAGGCGCTCGTCACCCTCACCGGTATAGCCGAGGCGACCTCGCGCGTCATGCTCGGCACGCTCGTCCTCAACGTTGCCAACCGCCACCCCGGTCTCCTCGCCAACATGGTCGCCACCCTCCAGGAGGTGAGCGGCAACCGCTTCATCCTCGGCCTCGGCGCCGGGGGCGGCCCCTCCCTCCCCTACGCCCCCGAACAGACCATGCTCGGCCGCCCCGTACCCCCCGACCGCGTCCGCGCCGCCCAGGTCGCAGAGGCCGCGCAGGTCCTGCGTGGCCTCTGGTCGGGCGAGCGGTCCAGCTTCGACGGTGAGCACTTCCAGTTGCGCGCCGCCCACGGCTTCCCCGTCCCCGAGGTGCCCCCGCCCATCGTCGTCGGCGGCTGGGGACCGCGCATGGCCGGCATCGCCGGCCGCCACGCCGACGGCTTCAACACGCAGGCTGGCCACCCCCGGCTCACCGCATTCGCCGAGATCGCCCGCCGCGAGCACGCCGCCTCCGGCCGCAACCCCGACGACTTCCTCCTGACCGTCTTCGCCGGCCTCAGCGAGCCCTACGTCCGCGCTGACGGCTCCGCCCGCGCCGCCCTCGAGCAGAAGGGCGTCGATCGCCTCATCCTCCTCACTACCCCGCCCTACTACCTCGAGGAGATCCGCGAAGCCGGCCTCATGCTCTCCACCTGAAGCTTCACGACTCGCAGTGCGTGTCCACGATTTCCGATCGCGTCCACGGAAGCTCGATCACCAGGTCCGTGCGGTCCTGCTCTCCGTCCGGGAGCGGCTCCGCCCCGTCTGCGCGGGGATCCAGGATCCCGTCGCCGTCCGCGACGAACCCCTCCTCGCCCCACTCGCCCGCGTAGGCCCATCCCCCTCGCCCGTCTTCGAGAGGACACTGCAGCCAGACCGCGATCGTGTACGCCCTTCCCGGCGCCGCGAACTCGAACATCCCCTGCCTGTCTGTCTCGCCTCCCCCGGCCGTCCACGCTTCCCCCTCAATCCTCACCATTGCAAACACGTCCAGCCCTCCAACGGGTTGGCCGCCGGAGTCGAGGACCGTCCCCGCGACCCGCGCCTCCAGCGGGGGCGCCACCTCCAACCGGTGCTCCTCGAACGCCGCGTAGAAGCCCTCCAGTGGTATGTTGAAAGCCCGGTGGAAGGCCGCGTCGTGGCTGCCGAGTCGGAAGAACTCCAGGATGGCTTCCGGACCTGACTGTTCTGCCAACCACTCCGCGGCCAGGAACCCAATGTGGTAGACGTGCGCGGAGTACTCTGCCTCGCTGAGATCTCCCCAGTGTGGAAACCCCTCCCCCATGCTCGACCAGACAAGTCGGGCCGCCTCGCGCCTCGTCGCGAGAGATCTCCGGCCCAGCGCTTCTTCGACGAGGGCGCTCGCGTAAACCGCCGATCCCTCGACCAGCCACAACCTCTGGGGAATGGGCTCAAGGCGCCCGACGTGCCATTGAAGGATGTGGAAGTATTCGTGCGCGACGGGCCCGCCAAGGGCTCTGATCTCCTCCAGACAGCCCTCGAGCACCAGAAGCAGTGCGTGGCGGGGTGCGAGGCCGCCGCATGTGAACCAGACCGGGCCGACATCCGGCCGGTCAATCGCAATCCGCTCGTTGAGCACGTCCAGGTCTGTGCTCACGTACACCGTGAAGTCCGCTGTCACCGTCCCGAAGTGCTCTGCGAACACCACCTGCGCCACCCTCAGCTCTCGTCGGATCACCTCCTGCTCGTCGGTCGTAAACTCGCCCAGGAACACGAACTCCGCCTCGGGCACTCCCAGTTCCCCCCAGCGCTCGTCGAGTTGCTCTGTCTCGCTCGGATCGCACGCAAGCACGAACCCGAGCAGGGCAATAGACACGCCGAGGATGACTGCCGAGCCTGGGCTGAGCGACGGCATGGCTGCCACCTAGAAGATTGCCAGCGGGTTCACCGGCGAGGCCGTGCCGCCTTCCAGGCGCAGGGGCGCCAGCGTGAACAGGAACTCGTACTGATTCCGCTCGCGGCAGGCCCCCACCAGCCCCTCCAGGTACATGTTGTCGATCAGGTGCACGCCCATGTTCGCGATGGCGACGCTGTGGAGCGGCATCGCCCACCCCTCGATACCGCTCGGGAGTGCGTCCGTCACCCCGTCGCAGCCGTTCACGGCCACGTCGCGCTCGCGCAGCCACGGCAGGCAGCCCGCATCCAGCCCGGCCAGTCCGTCGAACGGCGCCATCGGCCCCCGCGACTCCTTCCGCCGGTCGCGGCCCGTGTACACCAGCAGGATGTCGCCCGACTCCACCCGCACTCCCTGCCGCCCCTCCGCCGCCTCCAGGTCCGCGATGGTGATGCGCTCCCCCGGCTCCAGGAAGTCCGTGTCCCGCACCGCCGGGATGTCGAGCAGCACGCCCCGGCTCACGATGCCCTCCGCTCCCGCCATGATGCTGTTCTTCTGCGCCCCGTCCGTCCGCACCTCGTCCTTGCTGTAGCCGTTGTAGATCTTGCCCTCGTAGAAGATGTGGCAAAGCGCGTCCAGGTGCGTCGTCGCCATCCCGTGCGGCGCAATCCCGATGTAGTCCGCCGCGAACGCAAAGGGGGTGTCCTCGCTCACCTGGTCCCCGCCGCTGATCATGTAGTGCTGGGCCGGGTGCTGGTTCTCCATTGACGGCGTCACCGGCAGCGCCCGCGCGCAGCTCACCGAGAGACCTTCCCGGGCGAGCGCCACCGCCTGAGCGCGCTTCTCGTCGGTGATCAGGTTCAGCGCACCGCGCTCGTCGTCCTCCCCCCAGCGTCCCCAGTTCCGAAGCTCAACCGCCATCCGCGCCACGTCATCCGGGCTCGGGGTTCCCGTCGTGTCCGTCATCGCTGTCGCCCCCCGCGGCGTGCTGCTCAGGGCGGCGCCGCTGCTCGCGATGATACGTCGCGGCACGCCGCCTGAGCGGCGCCACTATTCACCAGCCACTAGTCACTACTCACTAGAAAATCGCCAGCGGGTTCACCGGCGAGGCCGTGCCGCCCTCCAGCCGCAGCGGCGCCAGCGAGAACAGGAACTCGTAGCGGTTTCGCTCGCGGCAGGCTGCCACCAGCCGCTCGATCGACACGTTGTCGATCAGGTGGACCCCCATGTTCGCGATGAGCACCTGGTGGAGCGGCATCGGCCACTCGTCGATGCCGCTCGGCGTCGCGTCCGTGATGCCGTCGCAGCCGACCACCGCCACGTCCCGCTCGCGGAGCCACGGCAGGCAGCTCGCGTCCAGCCCCGCCAGCCCGTTCCACGGCGCCGCCGGCCCTCGCGACGCCTCCCGCGCCTCCCGTCCCGTGGCCACCAACAGGATGTCGCCCGGCTCCGCCCGCACCCCCTCCCGTTCCTCTGCCGCCTCCAGCTGCGCCACGGTGATGCGCTCGCTCGGCTCCAGCCACTCCACCCCGCGCGCCGCGGGAACGTCGAGCAGGACGCCCCGGCTCACGATGCCGTCAGCCCCCGCCATGATGCTGGCTTTCTGCGCCCCGTCCGTCCGCACCTCGTCCTTGCTGAAGCCGTTGTAGATCTTCCCCTCGTAGAACATGTGGCAGAGCGCGTCGAGGTGGGTGGTCGCCGGTCCATGGGGCGCGATCGAGAACGAGTCCAGGCAGAACGCGAAGCGGGCCTCCTCGCTCACCTGGTCGCCGCCCACGATCATCTGGTGCTGCGCCGGCCTCGGCTCCAGCCCTCGCGAGACCGGCAGCTCGTTCGCGCAGCTCACCGAAAGCCCCTCCCGCACCAGCGCGGCCGCCTGCGCCCGCTTCCCGTCCGTAATCAGGTTCAGCGCCCCCCGCTCGTCGTCGTCCCCCCAGCGCCCCCAGTTCCGCAGCTCAACCGCCCACCGCGCGAGGTCATCCGAGGTTGGTGTTCCCGTTGCGTCCGTCATCGCCGTTACCCCTCCGCGGCCCGCAGCCTCAGCGGCGCGCCGCTTGCCGGGATGATACGTGCGGCCCTCCGTCCCCATGCGCTGGTAGGATCGGCCCTCGCTGGAAGCGCGCCCCGGAGGAACGAACCGTGCCCATCGAGAGTCTGCTTGTCGCCAACCGTGGCGAGATCGCCATACGCATCATGCGCGCGGCCGCCGATCTCGGCATCCGCACCGTGGCCGTGCACTCCGAGGACGACGCCCGCAACCTCCACACGCGCAAGGCCGATGCTGTGCGCCCCCTCGAAGGCCGTGGCGTCGTCCCCTATCTCGATATCGACCAGCTTGTCGCGGCCGCCCGCCGCACGGGCTGCTACGCCGTCCACCCGGGCTACGGGTTCCTCGCCGAGAGCGCGGCCTTCGCCCGCGCCTGCGAGGAGGCCGGCCTGGCCTTCGTCGGCCCTACCCCCGAGACGCTCGACCTCTTCGGCACGAAGACCCGGGCCCGCGCCCTCGCTGAGCAGAGCGACGTCCCCGTCGTCCCGGGCCTCTCGCACCCCATCTCCCTCGAAGAAGCGCACGCCTTCTTCAACGACCTCCCCGAGGGCGCCGGCATGCTCATCAAGGCCGTCGGCGGCGGCGGCGGACGTGGCATGCGCACCATCTCCGAGGCCTCGGAGATCGACGCCGCCTTCGAGCGCTGTGCCTCCGAAGCGGGCCAGGCTTTCGGCGACCCCGGCCTCTACGTCGAGCGCTGGATTCCCCGCGCCCGCCACGTCGAGGTCCAGATTGCCGGCGATGCCGGTGGCGCCGTCACCCACTTCGGGGAGCGCGACTGCAGCATCCAGCGCCGCCACCAGAAGCTGATCGAGATCGCCCCCGCTCCCGCCCTGCCCCCCGACCTGCGCGAGCGCATCACCGCCGCCGCCGTGCGCCTCGCGAAGGCCAGCGGCTACCGCAACCTCGGCACCTTCGAGTTCATCGTCGCCACCGACGACGATGGCCGGCCCGGGGAGTTCTGGTTCATCGAGACGAACGCCCGCCTCCAGGTCGAGCACACCGTCACCGAGGAGGTCACCGGCGTCGATCTCGTCCAGCTCCAGCTCCGGCTCGCATCCGGCGAGTCGCTCGACGACCTCGGCCTCTCGCAACGGGACGCCCCCTCCCCTCGCGGCTACGCCGTCCAGGCCCGCGTCAACATGGAGACCATGGCCGCCGACGGCTCGACCCGCCCCTCCGGCGGCACCCTCACCGCCTTCGACATCCCCTCCGGCCCCGGCGTCCGCACCGATACCTTCGGCTACGCCGGCTTCCGCACGAGCCCCAGCTTCGATTCGCTTCTCGCCAAGGTCATCGGCTACGCCCCCTCCCCCAACCTCTCCGACGCCCTCCGCCGCACCTCACGCGCCCTCGCCGACTTCCGCATCGAGGGCGTCGCTACCAACGTCGACCTCCTGCAGACCATCCTCGCCCACCCCGACCTCGCCGCCGGTCGCGCCTACACCCGCTTCGTCGACGACCACGTCGCCGCCCTCGTCGACCCCATCAACGCGACGCATCCCCGGCGCTTCTTCGAGCGCGCCGCCGCCCCTGCCGCTGCTCCCGGCACTGGCCAGGCGGGCGTCATCGTCGACCAGAGCGACCCCCTCGCCGTGCTCGTCCACGGCAAGGAAGGCGGCCCCGCTGCCGCTGCCCCCGAACCCGAGTTCGACGTCCTTCCGTCCGTTGACGTCCCCGAGGGCGTGCACGCCGTCCTCGCGCCACTGCAGGGCACTATCGTCACCATCGACGTGGCCGAGGGCGACGCCGTGCGCGAGGGCCAGCTCCTCCTCGTGATGAACGCCATGAAGATGGAGCACGAGGTCCACGCCGAGACCAGCGGCATCGTCCGTGAGGTCACCGTCTCCGCCGGCGACACGATCTACGACGGCCACCCCCTCATCCTCATTGACGAAGGCGATGTCGAGCACGGCGGCGAGGCGGCCGACGAAGCGGTCGACCTCGACCACGTGCGCCCCGACCTCGCCGAGGTCCACGGGCGTCACGCCGCCACGCTCGACGAGAACCGCCCCGACGCCGTGGCCAGGCGCCGCCGCACGAAGCAGCGCACCGCCCGCGAGAACGTCGACGACCTCTGCGATCCCGGCACCTTCGTCGAGCACGGCTCCCTCGCCCTCACGCCCGGCACCGGCCTCCCCCTCGATGAAGTGGTCCGGCGCTTCCCCACCGACGGCATGATCACCGGCGTCGGCTCCGTCAACGGCCGGCACTTCGACGACGAGGACGCCCGTTGCGTCGTCCTCGCCTACGACTACACCGTGCTCGCCGGCACCCAGGGCGCCGTCAATCACCCCAAGACCGACCGCATGCTGGAGCTGGCCGGCAGGTGGCGCCGCCCCGTCGTCTTCTTCACCGAGGGCGGCGGCGGGCGCGCCGGCACCGGTGGCCGCCGCGAGGGCGGCGAAGCCGCCGCCGAGGCGCCCGTCATCGGCGGCTACCGCCCCCTCGACACCCCCACCTTCGCGACCATGGCCAAGCTCAGCGGACTCGTGCCCCTCGTCGGCGTCACCTCCGGTCGCTGCTTTGCCGGCAACGCCGTCCTCCTCGGCTGCTGCGACGTCATCATCGCCACGTCGAACTCCAACATCGGCCTCGGCGGCCCGGCGATGGTCGAGGGCGGCGGCCTCGGCGTCTTCACCCCCGAGGAGATCGGCCCCATGGACGTGCAGGTCCCCAACGGCGTCGTCGATATCGCCGTCGAGGACGAGGAGGAGGCCGTCGAGGCCGCAAAGCGGTACCTCTCCTACTTCCAGGGGCCCATCGACGAGTGGGAGTGCGCCGACCAGCGCATCCTCCGCACCCTCGTGCCCGAGAACCGCCTCCGCGCCTACGACCTGCGCGCCATCATCGAGACCATGGCCGACAGCGGCTCCGTCCTCGAGCTGCGCCCCCACTTCGGTATTGGCATGGTCACCTCGCTCATCCGCATCGAGGGGCGACCCATCGGGGTCATCGCGAATAACGCGGTCCACCTTGGCGGCGCCGTCGATAGCGACGGTTCCGACAAGGGCGCCCGCTTCATGCAGCTCTGCGACGCCTTCGACATCCCCATCCTCTTCCTCGTCGATACGCCGGGCATGATGGTCGGCCCCGAGGTCGAGAAGACCGCCCTCGCCCGCCACTCCGCCCGCCTGTTCGTGACCGGCGCCAACCTCACCGTTCCCCACGTCGCCATCTTCCTGCGCAAGGGGTACGGCCTCGGCGCCCAGGCCATGGTTGGCGGCAACACGAAGGAACCCTTCTTCGCGGCCGCCTGGCCCACGGGCGAGTTCGGCGGCATGGGCCTCGAGGGCCAGGTCAAGCTCGGCTACCGCAACGAGCTCGCCGCCATCGAGGACCCGGAGGAGCGCATGAACCGCTACCAGGAGCTCGTCGACCGCGCCTACGAGCGCGGCAAGGCCCTCAACCAGGGCGTCGCCTTCGGCGTCGACGACGTCATCGACCCCATGGACTCCCGCGCCTGGATCAGCGCCGCCCTGCGCTCCGTCCCGCCTCCGCCCCCGCGCGAAGGCAAGAAGCGCCCCAACGTCGATACCTGGTAGGCGGCGCTACTCCGCGCCTTCGATGCCGAGCGCCTTCGCCAGCGGCGCAACCGGCGCCGCCGCATCCTCGACCGCGTTCTCGATCGACTGCTGCCAGTACTGCGCCACTGGCTCCAGCTCTTCCGCGTTGAACCGCCGCTCCTGCATCGCGAAGGAGTCGCGCCCGTAGACCACGGCGTCAACCGGCGGGCCCACGTCCGTCGAGCTCGCCTTCGTCGAGTTGAATGAGAGCAGCCCTACCCGCAGCGCCTTCTCCAGCGAGGCCTCGTGCCGCAGCGTGCGGTCCAGGATCGGCTTCCCGTAGCGTGTGTCGCCGATGATCACGTACGGCGTCCCTTTCGAGACCTCGACCCAGTTCCCCTGCGGATACAGCAGGTAGAGGTGGGGGGAGTCGTCCTCCGCGAGCTGGCCGCCCACGATGCAGTGCAGGTCGAACCACAACCCCGCCTTGATCAGCCAGTCGTTGTCCTCGTCGTGAACCCGGCGCATCTCTTCCGCCAGCGCGTTCACCGCTTGGTAGGCGCGCCCGAGGTTGGCCCCGTTCTGCAGCCGCTCCTCGAAGTACGTGATCGCCTTGTCCCGCACCGAGCGCAGCCCGCTCGTGAGGACGAACATCGCGTGCCGATCGCCCTGGTGCACCGCGATCTTCTTCGCCGTCGAGACCTCCGACCCGCTCGTGATGCGCGTGTCCGCGATCGCGACGAGCCCGTCCTCGCACTTGATCCCCAGGCAGAACGTCATCTCAGTCCTCGACGAGCCGGACGGGTGCGACCCGGCTCGGCTCCGCGCGGAAGATATCCTCCGTGATGGCTCGGTCAACCTCGATCAGCCGTGCCTGGAACTCGTCCAGGAACTCGTGCAGCCCCTCGTCCACGACCTCCTCGATGTCCGCCGCCCCCAGGTCCAGGTTCAGCAGCGCGACTCCTCGCGCCGCCGCCGCCCGCCGCCGCTTCGGCGTCTCCTCCGTGGCCTGCTGGTAGTGCCGCGCCAGCGCCTGCACCGAGAACGCCAGGCTGCGCGGGAACTCCTGCGAGAACATCAGCAGTTGCGCCACCAGCATGCCGTCGACCTCGCTGTAGCCCAGGCGCCGGTACGCTTCCTGCGCCGAGGCCGAGCGTAGCACCGCCACCCACTGGAACCGGTCGAACGGCCCCCCGACCGAGTCCCCCCGCGGCAGCAGGATGTGGTACTTCGCATCGACGATGCGGCTCGTCATGTCCGCCCGCTCCAGGTACATCCCGCAGCGGAACCACTCCCGCCCCTCGTCCCGCAGCACCGTGTTGTCGTAGAGGCCCAGGATCGTCTGCGTGCGCCGCTGCGTCTCCGTGCAGAGCTCGTGGATCTCGCTCGGCCCGAACCTCCGCCGCGAGAGGAACAGGTAGAGCGCGTTGATCTCCTCCCACACCTCCCGCGAGATGTGCTCTCGCAACCCCCGCGCCAGCTCCCGCGCCCGCACCAGGGTGGAACGCAGCGACCCCGGGTTCAGCCCCGAGAACAGCAGGAACTCCGAGTGCGTCAGCTCCGGAGACTCCAGCAGCGTCTCCCAGTACAGCTCGTTCGATGCGGTCGTGCTGACGAGGCTGTGCCAGACCTCCTGCCCGCCCTCCAGCGAGACCTCGTGCTCCACGTGCGCCATCCGCGCGATGTTCTCGATGCGCTCCAGGTAGCGCCCCAGCCAGTACAGGTTCTCCGCGACGCGGCTCAGCATCAGTCTGGCTCCTCGTTCAGCACCCACGTGTCCTTGCTGCCGCCGCCCTGGGACGAGTTCACCACGTACGAACCCTCCCGCAGCGCCACGCGCGTCAGCCCTCCCGGGATCACCCAGGTCTCCTCCCCCGACAGCACGAACGGCCGCAGGTCCGCTCGCCGCGGCTTCAGCCGGTCCTCGTCGAACGTCGGGATGGTGCTGAAGTGCAGCAGCGGCTGCGCGATCCAGTTGCGCGGCTCCGCGTCCACCTGCGCCAGCGTTGCCGCGAGCTCCTCCTCCGTCGCCTGCTCCCCGATCAGCACCCCGTACCCGCCCGACGCGTTCGCCGGCTTCAGCACCAGCTCGCGCGCGTGCTGCTTGATGTAGTCCCGTTCTGAAGGGATGAGGGCCGCGAACGTCTCGATGTTCGACAGGATCGGCTCCTCGTCCAGGTAGAAGCGGATGATCTCGGGCACCCACCGGTACACCACCTTGTCGTCCGCCACACCCGCGCCGGGTGCGTTCGCCAGCGTCACGTTGCCCGCAAGATAGGCGCGCATCAGCCCCGGCACTCCCAGCAGCGAGTCGGGCCGGTACACCAGCGGGTCGAGGAAGTCGTCGTCGATGCGCCGGTAGACCACGTCGACCCGTTCCAGCCCCGTAGTCGAACGAAGGTAGACGCAGTCGTCGTCGCCGACGGTCAGGTCCGAGCCCTCGACCAGCGGGATGCCCATCTGCTTGCTCAGGAACGAATGCTCGAAGTACGCCGAGTTGTAGATGCCCGGGGTCAGCAACACCGCCCGCGGCGCCTCGCTCTCCTCGGGGCCCACCGAGAGAAGCGTCGCCAGCAGCTGGTTCGGGTAGTCCGTCACCGCCTGCACGCCCCAGCGCGGGAACAGGTCGGGCACGACCCGCAGCATCACCGTCCGGTTCTCCAGCACGTAGGAGACGCCCGACGGCGTCCGCAGGTTGTCCTCCAGCACCACGAACTCCCCGCTCTCGGCGCGCACCAGGTCGCAACCCGCGATGTGCGCGTAGACCCCCAGTGGCGGTTTGAACCCCTCCATCTCCGGCTTGTACCCCGGCGAGCTCAGGACGATCTCCTCCGGGACTACCTTCTCCTTGAGGATGCGTTGCTCCCCGTAGAGGTCGCTCAGGAAGAGGTTCAGCGCATTGAGCCGCTGCTTCAGCCCCGCGTCCACCCCGCGCCACTCGTCCGCCCCCACGATCCGCGGAATCAGCGAGAACGGGAAGATGCGCTCCGTCCCCTCGTCCTCCGAGTAGACATTGAACGTGATGCCGGCGCTGAGGAGCGCAAGGTCCGCGCGCTCCTTACGCTGCTCGTAGTCCTCCAGCGACCAGCGCTCCAGCGCCTCGGCCAGCTCCTGGTAGGCCGGACGCAACGCTCCCCCAGCGTCGACCATCTCGTCGTCCGGCGCGCGTTCCGCGTAGCTGCGAAGCAGCTCTCCCTCCAGCATCACCAATCCTATCGACGCTAGATTACAGGAGAGTTTCGAGGCCCCGCGCGTCTGGCGAGGCCCCCGGCCGGGCCGTAGAGTCGCCCCATGCCAGTTGCCCGCGGGGCCCCGGGCGCGGCCCAGCGCTTCGAGTTCGACGTCGTCGTCGTGGGCGGCGGCATCGCCGGTCTCTCCGCCGCCCTCGGCGCCACCGAAGCGGGCGCACGCGCCGTCCTCGTCGAGAAGGCCCCGCTTCCCGAGCGCGGCGGCAACACCCGCTTCGCCGACGCCCAGATGCGCTTCCCCCATGAACCCGACGAGTTCGGCCACCGCCGCTACACCGCCGACGAGATGTACGACGACCTCATGCGCATCTCCAGCGGACGCGCCAACCCCGACCTCATCCGAACCCTCTGCGACCGCGCCGCCGATACCATCGAGTGGCTCACCGCGTTCGGTGTGGAGTGGGAGGAGGGCTACCCCCACACCGCCGGCTACCGGCGCATGCCGAAGGCCGGCGGCCAGGGCCTTGTCGACCTCCTCTACCGGCGCCTCGAGGGGCTGAGCGTCCCCGTCAGCTACCAGACCGCCGCGTCCGACCTCATCCTCGACCCCGACGGCTCGGTCTGCGGCGTTCGCTGCACCTCACCCGAGGGCGTTGTCGACCTCGAGGCCGCGGGCGGCGTCATCCTCGCCTGCGGCGGCTTCCAGGCGAACGTCGAGATGCGGGTCCGTTACCTCGGGCGCTTCGCCGACTCCCTCATCCTGCGCGGCTCCCGCTACAACACGGGCGAGGGGCTCACCATGGCCATGGCCGCCGGCGCCGCCCCCGCCGGGCAGTGGGGCGACTACCACTCCGCCGTCCTCGATGCCCGCTCCCCCGCCGTCGAGTGCGGCGTCACCGCCCTCTACAACTACCAGATGGGCATCTTCGTCGACTCTCGCGGCCGCCGGTTCATCGACGAGGGCGAGGACTTCCGCGACCACACCTACGTGAAGTTCAGCAAGCGCATCATCGAGGAGGCGGGCGGCCGAGCCTGGTGCCTCTTCGACCAGCGCGCTTACCAGCGGGAGGAGTTCGCCCGCGCCTGGCGCCCCGTCGGGCCCCCGTTCGAAGCCGCCACGCTCACCGACCTCGCCCGCGACATCGGCGTCCCCGGCGAGGACCTCCTCGAAACCGTCGCCGCCTACAACGCCGCCGTCCAGGGTGGCGACTACGACCTCGACCGGCTGGACGGCAAGGGCACGCGCGGCATCACGCCCCCCAAGAGTAACTGGGCCCTGCCCCTCGACTCGCCGCCCTACCTCGCTATCCCCGTGACGGGCGGTATCACGTTCACCTTCGGCGGCCTCGGCTGCGATGCCCGCGCCCGCGTGCGCCATACCGCCGGCCACGTCATACCCGGCCTCTACGCCGCGGGCGAGCCGATGGGCGAGTTCTTCTACGACAACTACCCCGGCGCCAGCTCCGTCATCCGTGGCGCCGTCTTCGGGCGCATCGCCGGCCACGAGGCCGCCGCCCGTGTCCGGGCTCGCCCGGGGTGAGAGAACAGGGTGCGTCCACGACCGCTGCCAGGGTTCACCTCCTGGCCACAGCTGGCCCCTTCGCAGGAGGTTCACGGCTCATGCGCAGAGTAGTGCCGGCCGGAGTGGTGGTTGTGGCGCTGGCCCTGCTGACGACTGTCGCTGGTTTCGACACGGTTCATGCCCAGGGCGGTTCGGAGGTCACGATCGAAGTGCGCGTCTGGCAGGACGTGCGCGATGAACGCCAGATCCTCGTCAGCGCCCGACCCGTTTCTGGCTCGGAGGATAACGGCCAGAGGCTTCTCCTCGCCCTGGACGCAGGTTTCAGTCGAAGGGGCGACTTCCGCTTCGGCGACATCCACCTCGACGTCGTGATCCCGCACCGCGCCTCGCCGGTAACGGTTGAGGCTCGCGTCTGGCAGCACGTGAGGGATGACCGGAATATTCACATCAGTGCCCGACCCGCGGGTGGTGACTGGGCGGCGCTTGGCACCGTCCCGCTCCCGCTCGATGAAGCGCCCACCGCCGGCGACTTCTTCCGCCATGGGCGCGTCACGCTCGAAGCGCATCTGCCCGACACCGCTGTCGCGACACTCGCGCCCCTGCCCGGCCCACCCGGATACGGATCCCCGCAGTGGAGTGGCGGGGAGTTTGGCCTGCTGCGCTTCGGACTGGCCATCGATGGTGGCGGCAGCGTGGTTGTGGCTGATCGCGCCAACGCCGCCATCCGCCGCATCGAGTCCGATGGCTCGGTCACGACCGTCGCCGGCGGCAATGGCTTTGGCGCCCGCGACGGGCCCGCCGGCACGGCACAGTTCTCCAGTCCGAGCGATGTCGCCATTGCCCCCGACGGCTCAATCTATGTCGTCGAGTCCGGCGCCTCCCGAGTCCGCAGGATCGCCCCGGACGGCGCGGTCACGACCGTGGCGGGCAGCGTTCCGGGCTATGCCGACGGCGCTGGCGCCGAAGCGAGATTCGACGCTCCCCATGGCATCGTGCTCGACAGCGACGGTGTCGCCTATGTCATCGAGCGGAAGGGGCGAATCCGGCGTATTTCTCCCGAGGGATTGGTCTCGACCCTCGTTCACGGCCCCAGCCCCGGGGAACCCATCTTTCGCGATGGCCCTGCGGCGCAGGCGAGGTTCTGGCGACTGATCGACATCGACGTCGACGGTGAAGGGAACCTCTACGTCCTTGAGGAAAACTCGTACAACCGCCTCGGCGTGGTCTTCAACGTCCGCGTCATCGACTCCAGCGGCGACGTCTCGACGGTCTTCCGAGGCAAGACCCCCGGGGCTGGTGGTGGCTTCGCCTACCCGCGCGGGTTGGCGGTTGGGAGTGATGGCACGATCTACATCGCGAGTACGTTCCACCACCAGATTCTTGCCATCACGACGGACGGTAAGGTTGTGGCGGTGGCGGGCTCCGGGGCGCGGGGCTACCTCGACGGTGACTACGCCGAGGCGGCCTTCGACCTGCCCGCAGCGCTTGCCGTTGCCGCCGATGGAACGCTCGTCGTCGGAGATGAAGGCAACAACGTGATTCGGCGCATCGCTCCCGGCGGCGTTCGCGCTGGCGCGGAAAGCCCGCCAATCGTCGGCGAGGCCCTGCCCCCGTACGTCTCCGGAGTTGGTCACGTCACCGTGTTCGCCGGAACGCGTCGCCCGTCTCCCGAGCCACTCGTGAACGGCCCCGCGGCCCAGGCCAGGTTCCTCGGACCCAGGGACATCGCGCGCGATGCTGACGGGAACGTGCTCGTGGCCGACTCCGGAAACGATGCCATCCGGCGCGTCTCTCCGGATGGAGTTGTGACCACGATGACCGGGGCCAATGGAAGGGGCTCGCGCGATGGGCCCTGTGCCAGCGCCCAATTCGCTCTCCCCGAGGCCCTGGCGGTGGGGCCCGAAGGTGACATCTACGTCGCCGACAGGCTGAACTACGCCATTCGCCGCATCACCCCCGACTGCCTGGTCACCACCCTGGCCGGGAGTGGGGAGCGTGGGTACCACGACGGCCCTGGAGAACTCGCGAGATTCTCGCAACCGAGCGCCATCGCCGTCGACGGCGCCGGCAATCTGCTTGTCCTCGATGTCGAGAATCACGCCATCAGGCTCGTGTCTCCCGGCGGTGAGGTCTCAACGCTCGCGGGCGGTCGGCGGGGCGACCCCTTCGTGTTCCCCCAGCAGATCGCGGTTGGCGACGACGGCGCCGTCTTCGTCGCGCAGAGGGGCGCGATCTTCGCGATTGGCCCCGAGGGAGAAATCACGACGATTCTGCAGGAGCCTCCCCTGCCTGGTCATGGCGGCATCCTGACGAATCCGGCAGGGATGGCCGTCTCCGCCGATGGAGCCCTCTTCGTGTCGGAGAGCTACTTCGGGCGCGTGTTCAGGATTGCGCGGGATGGGACCGTAGCGGTGGTTGCGGGCTCCGGAGCGTACAACCACTCGGGTACCACCCAGGGTGCGCCGGCGTCTGAAGCGCATCTCGGGGCGCCCCGCGGCATTGTCATTACCGAGGACGGCGCACTCCTGGTCGTTGCCGGTGGCCCGGACTTGATCTGGAGGATTCCCCTGGAAGACGGCGACCAGACCCCCTGAACCGCCCGCGCCCGACCCTGGGCCGCGCCTGGAGAAGCGTCGGGAGGGACCTCCCGCGCCTAGAAGCGCTCCAGCTCGTCCGGGACCGGCGGCTCCGCCAGGCACTCCATGATCTGGCCCGACGCCCCCGTGTGGTAGTCCGCCGTCGAGTACCGCTGGAACGCCTGCTCGTCGTCGAACGACAGGAACAGCACGTACGTCAGCGGGTCCTCGACTCCCCGGCGGTACTCGAAGATGCCGCTGGGCTCGTTCTCGGCCACGTCCCGCACGAGCTGCGAGGTGAGCCGCTCGAAGTCGGCCTGCTTCTCCGGGGCGACCTTCAGCCGCCAGAGTGTCGTCGGCATTGGGTCGCCTCCTTAGATCGGGCGGAACACGGGAATCGGGTATTCGCCCTCGTCCTGCTCCTCGAACTCCACGCGCACGCGCTGGCCGATGGAGATGTCCTTCGTCGGGTCGTCGACGCCGACAACGCTGCTCATCATGCGGAAGCCCTCGTCGAGGTCGATGTAGGCCACCGAGTACGCGCCCAGGTCGATGAACCCCGGCATCCGGTTCTGCCGAACCACGGAGAACGTGTACACCGTGCCCTCGCCCGCCGAGACGTGCCAGTCGAGGTTGTCCGACCCGCAGTCGGGGCAGTGATGGCGCGGGTAGAACACCACTGGCTCGTCGCAGTCCTCGTTGCAGCGCTGGTAGCGCAGCTCACCCTGCTGGGCGCCCTCCCAGAACGGTTCCGTGTGGGGCTCGGGAAATCGCGGTTGTGGTCGATTCGCCATCGTTCTAGTCCTTCGCCAGAATCACGGTGCCGCCGGTATGCGTTCCGCCCAGCAGCCCGCCGTTCCCGTGGGCCACGGCCAGCTTCGCGTCCGGCACCTGCGAGGTCGATTCGCCCCGAAGCTGCCGTGCGCCTTCCAGAAGAAGGAAGATGCCCCGCATGCCCGGGTGGTTGGAGGAGAGCCCGCCGCCGTCCGTGTTGAGTGCCGGTCCCTCGCCGCTGTCGAACGCCAGCCGTCCGCCCTCCACGTAGGCGCCGATCTCGCCCTTGGGGCAGAAACCGAGGTCCTCGAGGCAGACCGCCACCGTGATCGTGAACGAGTCGTAGATCATCGCGATGTCGATCTCGTCCGGTGTCACGCCCGCCTCGCCGAACGCGATGGGCCCGCTCTGCGCGCCCGCGCTCGTCGTGATGTCGCCGCCGTTCTCGCGGTACTTGGTCGCCTCGCCGCCGCCGATGAGCCACACCGGCGGTTTCTTGCAGTTCCGCGCCACCTCCGCCGAGGCGATGATCACCGCCCCGCCGCCGTCGCTGATCATGCAGCATTCCAGCAGGTGCAGCGGGTCCGCCACAACGCGCGAATCCAGCACGTCCTGCGGCGTGATCTCGTTCACGCCCACGAACTGCAGGTCCGTCATCGCCTTCACGGCTTCCGGATTCCGCATCGCGTGGTGCCGCGTCGCCACTGAGATGCCCGCGAACTGCTCGTCCGTCGTGCCGTACTCGAACATGTGGCGCTGCTTCACCATCGCGTAGTTGGCGATCAGCGTCGCCCCGTAGGGCGTCTCCATGTTCGTCGCCCAGGTCGCCGGACCTCCCCGGCCGCCCGTGCCGATCGCGACGCGGTTCGAGGCCGAGGTCGAGCCGTAGCTCAGGACCGCCACGTTGCACTTGCCCGCGGCGATATCGCGCATCGCGTGCGCCGCCTGGAACTCGTACGAGGAGCCGCCGACCTGCGTCGTGTCGAGCACCGTCGGGCGGAGGCCGAGGTAGGCCGCAAGCTGCAGCCCGCCTCCCGCTTCGCCGTCCTGCGCGTCGTAGATCGCGTCGACGTCGCTCCACTTCAGCCCGGCGTCGTCCAGCGCCGCGCGGATCGAATCAACCTTGATGTTCATCGCCGAGACGCCCGGAGCCACCCGCAGGGGGTACTCGTGGATCCCGACGATGGCCGCCTGCCGCTCTTGCGCCATCGTTCCTCCTCGGATCGCGGTTGCGGTGGAGTTTTCGCCTGCTGTCGTTTGCGCACCCGCCCGCGCGTCCCGTACGGTGCGCGCGTGCGCGTGGCGCTCCTCGCCGATACCCATCTCCCCTCGCTCATTCGTGAACTCGATGAGCTCGGATCGGGCCCGCGCGAGCTGCTCGCGACAGCGGACCTGATTCTACACGCAGGCGATGTCACCGCACCGAGCGTCCTCGACTGGTGTGAAGCCTTCGCTCCCGTCCTCGTCGCCCAGGGCAACAACGACATTTTCGAAGACCCCCGCCTCTCCGAGCGCCAACTCCTCGACCTCGAAGGCTGGCGGCTCGGCATGACCCACGAGCTCCGTCCCGAGTCCCGCCCCATCCCGGTCCTCCTCCAGGAGGGCCTCGGCGGCGAACGCGTCGACGTCCTCATCGCCGGCGATACCCATGTCGAGCGCCTTGAGTTCCGCGACGACGTCCTCTTCGTGAACCCCGGCAGCCCCACCCTCCCCCACCACAAGGAGTACCGCCTCGGCACCGCCGCCATCCTCGACATCGAGCGCGACCGCATCCGCGCCGAGGTTCACGTCCTCGGCCAGACCGAGGGCCGCCCCAATCCCTGCACGGGCAGCGTGCTCGAAGTCGCCCGCGACAACGGCCGCGTGAGGGTGGTCACATGACCGGCTCCGCGACCGTCACGCACATCAACATCTCCGATGGCGGCGTGCCTAAGCTCCCCATCGAGCGGGCCGTCGTCGGAACGCTCGGCGTCCAGGGCGACCGCCAGGAGAGTACCGAGCACCACGGCGGTCCCGAGCGCGCCCTCTGCCTCTTCTCGCTCGAGAAGATCGAGGCGCTGCAGGCCGAGGGCCACCCCATCAACCCCGGTGGCGCCGGCGAGAACGTCACCATCACCGGTCTCGACTGGGACGCGGTCGCTCCCGGTTCCCGCCTCCGGCTCGGCCCCTCCGTCCTCATCGAGATCACGGGCTACACCGCGCCCTGCTACAAGATCGAGGCAAACTTCTCCGACAAGGACTTCAACCGCATCAACCAGAAGACCAACCCGGGCTGGAGCCGCGCCTACGCGAAGGTGCTCGAGGGCGGTCCCCTCCTCCCCGGCGACGCCGTCGAGATGCTGCCCGCGAGCTAGCTCCCCCGGCTGAACCAGGACGGCGGCACGGCCACCGGCAGCATCCCGAAGTCCTCCGCCAGGATCCGCTCCAGTTCGCTCGCCGACCCGATGGCGTGGCGTTCCATCTTCCCCTCGCGCGTCGTCATCAGCAGGCCCCGCGCCGCCGTGATCCGGCCCCCGCCCTCGAGCGGGCGCGTCGCGATCCACCCCTTCGTGAACTGCGACTTTGCCGAGGTCGTGTGGAACGCGAGCATCCCCAGGAAGCCTTCCGCCGTTGTGGGGGTGGAGCGGAAGTGGTACACGATCTCTCGTTCCGAGGTCTCGTCCTCGCGGTACTCCACCTGCCACGCCTTCGCCGAGTCCGCCCGCCCCTCCGCTGCCGGCTCCCCGTCCTCGCGACGCACCACGCGGTACGCGCCGCCCCGCTCCTGCGGCGTCCAGCTCCCGTCCCACGGCAGTGGCTGCTGGAAGGTCTCCCCGTTCCCCACGTCCGCCAGCCAGTCCTTGTCCTCGAGCGCCACCTTCAGGGTCATGTGGTCGAAGGGCGGTCCGAAGCCCCCCTCGCGCCGTCGCATCTGCCCCTCCATCACCTCTACCTCGAACCCCAGGCCCCGCAGCGCCGCCGCGAGCAGCAGGTTCAGCTCGTAGCAGAACCCGCCCCGCCGGCGAGTCACCATCTTCTGCGACAGGTGCCTCGTCGCGAATGAATACGTCCGCCCCAGGTGGATGTCGAGGTTCTCGAAGGGGATCGAGAAATGCTGCGCCCGGTGGACCGCCCGCAGCCCGTCCTCGTCCGCTTTCGGACGGCCCTCCAGCCCGATTCGTCGCAGGTATGCGTCCAGCGAGTCGCCCCCAAGGGCCTCAGCCTGTTGCTGCAGCAGGTTGCCAGCCCTCGGTTCGGATGGCGATCATGCTCCGAGCGCGGGGGGCGGTTTGTCAAACCGCCCACATTGGACGCGCCGGGCCACGCCATGACCTCCGACCAGTTCGCCGAGATCGATGGCTTCGAACTCCGCTATCGCCTCTACGGTGGCGACGACAGCCCCCTCGCCGTCATCGGGCACGGCATATTCGCCTCCCTCGACCAGTACGCCGACCGCTCCGAAGCCCTCGACATCCTCGCCGAGCGCTTCCGCGTCCTTCTCTACGATGCCCGCGGCCACGGCGAATCCGAGGGACCCGAGGACCCCGAGGGCTACTCCCGGCAGAAGCTCGGCGAGGAGATGCTCGCCCTCGCCGCCTTCGCCGGCGAGGAGCGGCCCATCCTCGGCGGCGCTTCCATGAGCGCCAGCGCCGCCCTCTGGTGCGCGCTCGAGCGCCCGGAGGCCGTGCGCGCCCTCGTGCTCATCGCCCCGCCGCCCCTCGGCCCCCGCGAGCTACGCGAGGAGTCCGAGACCCAGGCCCTCCAGATGCTCGCCACCCTTGCCGGCGCCGTCGAGTCCTTCGGCCTCTCCGGCACCGCCGACATGGCCGCCAACATGCCCGCCTTCGCCGCTGCCGCCGGCCCCCGGGGGACCGAGATC
>JAJDUR010000073.1 GCA_022826585.1 Dehalococcoidia bacterium | reverse complement strand
ATCACCGTGGGCAGCGGCACGAGCCCGCAGCGCGGCATCTACCCCGACCACGAGGAGATCTTCGCGACGCGCAGGGCGGGGGCGGAGGCGGCCCGCGAGGGGCTGCGGCAGGTGATCGGCGACAAGGCCGACATCTTCTGCGACGCCGAGGTGATCGACGGATACTTCAACAACCTGTTCCCGAACTTCCACCCCTGGGGCTGTTTCAGCCGCATCGTCTACCGCTTCCGCCCGTACGGCGACGACCCGGACCGGAGCATCATGGAGGTGCTCTACCTGGTGCCGTGGCCGGAGGACCAGGAGAAGCCGCCGGCGGCGCCCATGCACTGGCTGAACGAGGACGAGGACTTCACGCTTGCGCCCGAGATGGGCGGTCTGGCACGGGTCCTGAACCAGGACTGCTACAACCTGCCGAAGATCCAGCGCGGGTTGAAGACGAAGGCCGATCCGTACGTGTACTTCTCCGCCTACTCGGAGGGGAAAATCCGACACTTCCACGAGCTCTACGACCAGTGGATGGGAGCTGAGTAGGGCATCGTGACCCAGACACTGGAGAACTACGGCTTCCTCAAGCTGAACGAGGAGATCCTCGCCAACCCGTACCCCTTCTACCGGTCGCTGCGGGAGCAGGCGCCGATCTACCGGGAGCCCGACTACGGGGTGTTCCTGCTCAGCCGCTACGAGGACATCCTCGAGGTGAATGCACAGCCGGAGGTGTTTTCGAGCATCCTCGTGGCGAACGCACCGTACACGGACCCGCCGGCGCCGCTCGACGAGCTGGCGGCATGGCGAGAGTCGCAGCCGTTCAGCGACAAGATCCTCTCGAACGACCCGCCCGACCACACGCGCCACAAGCGGCTGATCAACCGCTTCTTCACGCCGCGCCACGTGGCGGGGCTGGAGCCGCGGGTACGCGAGATCACGAACGAGATCATCGATGCGTTCATCGACCGGGGCGAGGTCGAGTTCGTCACGGAGTTCTCGCACATGCTGCCGCGGCTGGTGGTGGGCGAGCTCATCGGGCTGCCGCCAGAGGACCACGACTACTTCAAGCAGTACTTCATGGACCGGCTCGCCGTGATGGCGAAGGCGGCGGCGGACCCCACGGGCGCGTACCAGCAGCAGGAGGAAGAGCGCGAGGAGATCACCGAGAACGAGTTCCTAACGGACTACTTCATGAAGGCGATGGCGGAGCGGAGGGAGCGGCCGCAGGGCGACATCATGAGCGACCTCGCGAACGCCAGCTTCGTCGACTCGGGCGAGCCCGTGGCGCTGGAGTCGCTCGTGAGCATGATCACGCTGCTCTACGCGGCGGGCGGCGACGCCAACACGCCGGAGCTGATGACCAACGCAATGCTCGTGCTGCTGCGCCAGCCGGACGTGATGCAGGCGCTCCGGGACGACCCCTCGCTGGCGGGCGGGTTCATCGAGGAGGTGCTGCGCTACGACACGCCCGTGCCGGGCGTCTTCCGCATCGCGCTGCAGGACACGAGCGTCGGCGGGGTCCCGGTGAGGCGGGGCGAGAAGCTGATGGTCATCTACGGGTCGGGGAACCACGACGCAGAGAAGTTCGACGACAGCGAGGTGTTCGACCTCGGCCGCGAGCAGACGTGCCCGCACCTCGGTTTCGGCCACGGGGTGCACTACTGCCCCGGGGCGGGGCTGGCGCGGCAGGAAGGCCGCGTGGCCATGCAGGAGCTCCTGCGAAGGATGGGCGACATCCACATGCTGGAGGGCGACCCCCCCTACGTTCCGAGCGTCATCCAGCGCATCCCGATCAGGCTGAAGTTGGGGTTCACGAAGCTCGCCTAGGTCTGGGTCCGCCGGCCCTTATGTAACCCTCACGGGGTGCGGGACGGGTTGGTTGAAGAGGTAGCCCTTCCGATTGAAGGGGACGGAGTCGGGCTGGGTGGCGCCGGTGACATCGGTGGCGCGGGTCATGATGGCGTGCCCACCGGGGCGGGCCTCCCAGTCGAACTCGAAGCGCGTCCAGCCGTACTGGGCGCCACGCGCCAGCGCGACGCCGGCATGCCATGTACGTCCCGAGTCGTCGCTCCACTCGACCCTGTCGATCCGGCCGCCGGGCGAGTGGGCATAGCCGTGGAGGCGGTGCGATCCCGCCCCCAGTTCGGCGGGCCAGGGGAGGGCGAGGGCGCTCTTGATGACCTGGGTGGTGACGGGCTGCCCGAGCGCCTCCCCTTCGGGCGGGTAGGCATCCCCGATGAGGACGTAGGAGGTGGTGTTGTTGCGGGTCCAGTGCTTCTCCGAGGAGACGACGATTCGGCCGAGCCACTTGATGTTCGAGGCGCCCACCCAGCCGGGGATGACGGCGCGCAGGGGGAAACCGTGGTCACGGGCGAGAGGCTCGCCGTTGAGGCCGTAGGCGAGGAGCGTGTCTGCGTGCATCGCCTTCTCGACCGGCAGGGCGCGGCGAAAGCCTTCTTCGGGAGACTCCCGATCCAGGCCCACGAGCAGCACGCTGACGGCGTTGTCACGGATGCCGGCGAGATCCAGCACGTCCCGGAGAGCGACGCCGGTCCACTCGCCGTTCCCGACCCCGCCGGTCCCCCACTGCGTCCCCTCGGCGGCGCGCCCCTGGACGCGGTCGAACATGGCGCGGTGGTTGCCGGCGCACTCGAGGTAGGACACGAGGGTCTTGCCGGGCAGCCGCTGGATGTCTTCGAACGAGAGTGAGCGTGGGTCGGCCACGGCGTCCCCCTCGACGGTGATCCGCCAGCTCTCGAGGTCGACATCGACGCTGGCGGAGTTGTTGCGGACGAAGAAGTGGGAGGCAGGCGTGACGAGCCCTTCCTGCAGATTCAGTCGCGCCTCGAGGCTCTTGCCATCGGCGTGGGTGATGAAGGGCGTTGTGTCCTTGAACCAGCCGCCAGTCGGGGAGGCTTCGGACGCAGGGGCGTCCTCGTCGCCGGAGGTGTCCGCGCCACAGGCGGCGAGGACGGCGGTCGCGCCGCCCGCCACGAGCAACTGCAGGAAGCGGCGGCGGGGCATGCCCCGTCGGTTAGCAAGGGACCAGAGGCGATCGGGCTCCTGCGCGTTCGTCACTGTGGCCCCTACAGGAGGCGCGACCGCGGGAGGCCGGCCATGCGGCGGTCCAGCGTCAGGGTCTCGGCGTCGTCGCGGGTGTAGCCGTCGACGATGAGGCGGTCGATGAGTCCGGGGCCGCCCGATTCGCGCAGCAACTCGAACACGGCATCCCCGTTCTGAGGGGAAACCAGGTCCCTTCGCAGAACCTCCAGGAGCCCGGCACGAGCCTGTGGCTTAGTGGCCTGGTAGTGCTGCTGCAGGACGATGTACGCCTCCCCGATGACCTGATTCGAGACGACGACTTCGCCTCCCGCGTCGACTACCTCCGACAACCCTTCCAGGCAACGCTGAAGGTCAGCTTCCGGCTGGCCCGTAACGAGTCGGACGAGGACCGAGGTGTCAATCCCGAAGCGACCAGTCATAGCCCTCTTCGCGGAATTTCTCGAGATCGACAGGCGGAATATCAGCCGGAATTTTGCCGCGCAACGGCGGCACCCAGTCGATAACGGCGGGTCTGGGGCGCAGCACGAATCCCTCGGGGTGCTCTTCAAGCTCGATCTGGTCGCCGGGGCCGACGCCGAGGGCTTCGAGCACGCGCTTGGGAAAGGTGACTTGCCGCTTCGACGTGACCTTGACGACCAGCACAACGAATCTCCTTACCAGAAGCCTACCCCGGTAAGGAGCAATGCGTCTAGAGGATCTCGAAGCGCTCGAACTCCTCGTCGGGCATGTCGTCGGGGACGGGGTGCTCGGGGCCGAAGACGACGGCATTGCGCCCACCGCTGGTAACCGACATGCGGCCCAGATTGACGAGGCGCCGGACGGCGCGATCGACGGCGCGCGAGTCGTGGAGGATGGGCAGTCCGAGGCGGGTGCGGAACACGGAGCGGGCGGCGGCCACGTCGCCCCCGAACAGCTCGCGCTCGGTGGACTGGAGCTCGGCGAGGGCGGCGTCGAAGCTCTCCTGGGGGAAGCGCTCGTACAGGAGCGCGAGGAGGTGCACGGAGAGCGTGTCGGAGGGGCCGCCGAGGCGGAGGGGCTCCTCGTGCGTCCGTCCCTGGGGAAGGGGCGCTTCCCACCAGACCCACAGCCCGAACAGCTCGCGCAGGCGCTCCCCGAGGGGGGTGTGCGCGGTCCAGCGCTCACCCGCATGGGCCCCCGATGCTTCGACATCCGCCGCCTGGCGACAGAGTTCGAAGACCTCGCGGGCCCGTGGGGAATGCGGATCGCTGAGGTCGCAACCCGGCTCGGAGGGCTCGACCAGCAGGAACGCGTTGGCGTGGGCCGTGCCCCAGTCGACGACGAGACGGCGCTCGTCCTCGGGAAGGCGGCGAAGTGAGAGCAGGAGCGTGAGGTGCCCGGTATCGAGGGCGCGGCGGGCGCGAAGGAAGCGCCTCCACGAGGCCGAGCCTTCGAGGTAGACAGGGCTGAGGGGAAGCCGAAGGGGGCGATCGTGGATGGGCACGTCGTAGACGACGCCGCGGGCGGCCCCGGCCAGGTCCTGGAGGCCCTGCAGGAGGATGCGCTCCTCCTCCGATGAGGGGCCGCTCGCGGCCACCTCCGCCCCGCCGGCCCTGCGCGCTCGCCGCCACAACCCTCGTATGGCCACGGGCACAGCCTATCGCATCGCAGGGCGGCGGCGGTTCCGGGGGCAACCCCCCCGTTCCGGACGTGCTTTTCTTTACCCGGACGGTAGCCCCCCGGGCGGGGCGTGGGCTACAGTCGCAGCATGGCTGGACACGACGATTCCGGCGGCAGCGGTGTGCTCACGCGGCTCACGCTGCACGAGCGCCACGAGGCGCTGGGGGCGCGGTTCGCACCGTTTGCCGGGTGGGAGATGCCGCTCCAGTACGAGGGCATCGTGGGTGAGCACCAGGCCGTGCGGGAACGCGTCGGCGTCTTCGATGTCTCCCACCTGGCGCGGGCCTGGGTGGAGGGACCGCGGGCCGCGGAGCAGTTGCGCTCGGTGACCACGTTCGATGTGACCACCCTGCCGGTCGGGAAGGCGCACTACTCGCTCTACTGCAATGAGGCGGGAGGCATCGACGACGACATCTTCATCTACCACCTGCCCGGCGAACGCTGGCTCGTGATCCACAACGCCGCGAACGCGGACGACGACTTCGAGCGCCTGCGCGCCGTCGCCGGCGACGCGGCCTCGGAGGTCACGCCCGAGACCGTGATGCTGGCCGTGCAGGGGCCGGAGGCGGTGGCCCTGCTCGGGAGGGTCCTCGGCGAGGGGTTCACGGCGCTGGAGCAACGCGACTGCGCCGAGCTTGATTGGAAGGGGAGCTCCGTGCTCGTCGCGCGGACCGGCTACACGGGCGAGGACGGCGGGGAGTGCATCGTGGGGGCCGAGCAGGCGGCAGCGCTCTGGGACGCCTTCATCGAGGGGGGCGCGGCGCCGGCGGGCCTTGGCGCCCGCGACACGCTGCGGCTGGAGGCGGCGCTGCCGCTCCACGGGAACGACATCGACGCGAGCACGCACCCGTACGAGGCCGGCCTCGGCTTCGCCGTCACGCTGGACGACGGCGCGACGTTCACGGGCCGCGCCGCGCTTGCCGCCGCGAAGGAGCAGCCGCGGACGCGGCGGCTGGCACACCTCGCGGCGCGGGACCGGGGCGTTCTGCGGGCAGGCTGCGCGGTACGCGAGCCCGACAGCGGGGAGGAAGTGGCGCATTTGACGAGTGGAGCCTTCAGCCCAAGCTTGCGCCTCGGAATAGGCATGGCCTACCTTCCCGTGCGGCTTGCCAGGCCGGGCGTCATGCTCGAGGTCGATGTTCGCGGCCGGGCACTCCCGGTCGAGGTCGTACGACGGCCGTTCTACAGAAAACCGAAGGACTCCTGACGATGGACCACGAGACCCCCGACAACCTGCTCTACACGCCGAACCACGAGTGGCTCCGCCGCGACGACGAGCGTCCGGACGAGGTCACGGTCGGGATTACCGACTACGCCCAGGACCAGGTGGGCGACGTGGTCTACCTCGACCTCCCCGGGGAAGGGGAAGCGGTGACGGCGGGGGAGCGCTGCGGCGAAATCGAGTCGGCGAAGACCGTTTCGGACCTGTACGCCCCCGTCAGCGGCGAAGTGGTGGCCGCGAACGCCGCGCTGGAGGACCAGCCCGAGCTCGTGAACGGGTCGCCCTTCGACGAGGGCTGGATGGTTCGTATCCGCATGTCGGACGAAGCAGAGCTTGAGGGCCTGCTCGATGCAGCCGCATACCGCGCGCAGATTCCGGAGCACTAGCGTTGGCGTCACCGACGGATGGCGGGACAGGGGGTGGAGCGCCCCACCCGTACATCCCGGCCACGGAGGCTGATCGCGCGCGGATGCTGGCGCGGGTCGGCGTTGCCGACCTCGACGCGCTCTTCTCCGACCTGCCCGCCGCCTTTCGTGACCCCGCGATCGACCTGCCGGCGGCGCTGACGGAGCCGGAACTGATCGCGCTGCTGGAGGAGCGGGCGGGGGAGAACGCGGATCCGGCGCGGCCGAACTTCCTGGGCGCGGGGGCGTACCAGCACTCGATCCCGGCCATCGCGGCCCACCTGACGGCCCGTTCCGAGTTCGTAACCGCCTACACCCCCTACCAGCCCGAGATCAGCCAGGGCACCCTGCAGTCGGCCTTCGAATACCAGTCCGTGGTCTGCGAGCTGACGGGGATGGACGTGTCGAACACGGGGCTCTACGACGTGGCCAGCGCAACCGCCGAGGCCTGCCTGCTCGCGGTGCGCGCCACGAAGCGGGAGGCGGTTGCGCTGCTGGAACCGATCCACCCGGGAACGGCCGAGGTGGTACGCACCTACTCCCGGGGCACCGGGCTGCGGGTCGACCTCGTGACATCGGCCGGGGACGTGACCGAGGAACACGCCTGCCTCGTGGTTCAGCAGCCGGACTTCCTCGGCACGATCGTGGACCTGGAACCGCTGGCCGAGGCGGCGCATGCCGCCGGCGTGCTGCTGGTTACGGTCGCCGACCCTTTCGCGCTGGGCCTCCTGCGGTCACCGGGCGAGGCCGGGGCCGACATCGTCACGGGGGAAGGGCGGGACCTGGCGGGGGCGCCGGGCTTCGGCGGGCCTTCGCTCGGCCTGTTCGCCGCGCGGTCACCCTTCATGCGGCAGATGCCCGGGCGCATCGTGGGCCGCACGCAGGAGCTGTACCCGCCGCCAGACGGCGACGGGGAGCCGCGCACCGGCTACGTCCTCACGCTGCAGGCGCGCGAGCAGTTCATCCGGCGGGAGCGCGCCACCTCGAACGTCTCGACGGCGCAGGCGCTGATCGCGCTGGCCTTCACCATCACGATGGAGGCGCTCGGACCGCGGGGCCTGCGCGAGGCGGCAGAGCTGTGCTACCAACGGGCGCACGACGCCGCTGCACGCATCGCGGCGCTGCCCGGCTACGAGACGCCGCAACGCGGCCCCTGGTTCCAGGAGTTCCTCGTGCGGGGGCCCGTCCCCGCCGAGGCGCTCGCGGCCGAACTGCGGGCGCGGGGCATCGGGCCGGGGCTCGACGTGTCGGCGCGTCCAGAGCCCGAGGCCCGCGACGCGCTGCTCTTCGCCGTCACCGAGGCGACGCCCGACGCCCACGTGGACGCGCTGGTGGCTGCCCTGGCCGAGATCGGGGGTGGCGCGTGACCCTGCCGCGAGCGAAGAGCGAGGACTTCGGCGCACGCCTCAGCTTCGACCGAGGCGGGCCCGGCCGGCGGGCGGTGGACGTGCCTGCGTGGGCAGGAAAAGAGACCCCCCTTCCCGAGGCCCACCTGCTCCGCGACTCCCTGCGCTTGCCGGAGCTGAGCCAGGGCGAGCTCGTGCGCTACTACACCGCGCTCTCGGCGCGGAATTTCGGCATCGACTCGGGCACCTATCCGCTGGGGTCGTGCACGATGAAGTACAACCCGAAGGTCGACGACCTCGTCGCCTCGTCGGCGGGGTTCGCCAACGCGCACCCGCAGTCGCCACCGGAGGAGGCCCAGGGAACGCTTCGCACGCTGCTGGAGTTGCGCCGGGGCCTGGGGGAGGCGACGGGCCTGCCGGCGGTGAGCCTGGCGCCGGCGGCGGGGGCGCAGGGGGAGCTGGCCGGGGTCCTGATGATCACGCGGGCGCTCGAGGACCGGGGCGAGCTGGAGACCCGCCGCCGCATCCTCGTGCCCGACTCGGCGCACGGAACGAACCCGGCCACCGCCGCGATGGCCGGCTTCGCCGTCACCCAGATCCCGACCGCCGCCGACGGCTCGCTCGACCGCGCCACGATCGAGGAGGAGCTGGACGAGTCGGTGGCGGCGGTCATGGTGACGGCGCCCAACACGCTGGGGCTCTGGGAGCAGGGGATCGAAGAGGTGGCGGACCTTATCCACGAGGCGGGCGCCTATCTGTACGGGGACGGGGCCAATTTCAACGCCATCATGGGGCGGATCCGCTACGGCGACCTCGGTTTCGACGTCGTCCACCTGAACCTGCACAAGAGCTTCAGCACGCCACACGGCGGCGGGGGACCGGGGGCGGGGCCGGTGTGCTGCAGCGAGGAGCTGGCGCCGTACCTGCCGACGCCCGTGGTCGAGGAGTGCGGGGACGGGGTCGTGCGGCTGACGGCGCCCGAGCGCAGCATCGGCCAGCTGCAGCAGTTCCACGGGAACGTGGGCGTGCTCATCCGGGCCTACGCATACATGCGCGCGCTCGGCCTCGGAGGGCTGCGCGCGGTCTCGGGCCAGGCAGTGCTCAACGCGAACTACCTGCGGGTGCTGCTGCACGGCCACTACGACCTTCCGTACGACCGGCCCGTGCTGCACGAGGTGGTGTTCTCGGGGTCGCGCCAGCGCCGGGAGCACGGCGTGCGCACGTACGACATCGCGAAGCGCCTGATCGACCACGGCTTCCACCCGCCGACCGTCTACTTCCCGCTGATCGTGGAGGAGGCGCTCATGATGGAGCCGACGGAGACGGAGCCGCCCGAGGCGATCGAGGCGTTTGCGGCAGCGATGATCGCCATCGCGGAGGAGGCGGAGGAAGACCCGGAGGAGCTGCACGGCGCGCCCTGGACGGCGCCCATCGGCAGGCTCGACGAGGCGACCGCCGCACGCCGTCCCGTGCTGCGCTGGCGAGAAGAGGGCTCCGACTCGAAGGCTTGACGCCGCGCGCCCCGGCGGGGCGGGTAGGGTAACTCGGCGATCCGACCCCTATCATTGAGCCGTGGCCTTCACGTGTCGCGCTTGCGGGCTCGAAGTCACGAGCAACGCCGACTGCCCCTGGTGCGGCGCTTCTGAACCGATTGCGGAAGTGGCGGGCCTTGACGACGCCCCGTTCGCGGAGGTCCTGCGCGAGCTCCGGGCGATGGTGATCGCGCAAAACGCGGAGCTGGAGCGGCTCTCCCGGCGGCTGGGAGCACTGGAACGGGGCGAGCCTCCCCCGCCGGAGCAACCGCAACCTGCCGCTCCCCCGGCCGCGGAGCCGGTTCCAGTCGTGGGCACGCCGCCCGCCCCCACCACGCCCACGACAGCGCCGGAACCACCGGGGGAGGTCCCGTTCCTGCAGGCGGGAGAACGCGCGGAGCCCCCGCCGGCAGTGGCCGGGGCCAGAGCACGGAGGCCCCTGCCCTGGGAAACCGGGGGCGGGAGGTCGGGAGGCGGGAGCGGCCTGGACCTCTCCACGGCCATCGTTCCCAATTGGAACTGGGAATGGCTGGTGGGCGGCAACTGGCTGGCGCGCATCGGCGTCGTTGCGTTGATCGTGGGCACCGCGTTCTTCATCAGCCTGGCCATCGACCGGGGCTGGCTGGGCGAAGTGGAGCGAGTCATCCTCGGCCTGGTCGCCGGACTCGCGTTCATGGGGGCGGGCGAGTTCTACCGCGCCCGCTACCCGATCTGGGCCCAGACGGTAGCGGGCGGGGGACTGGCCATCCTGTACCTGTCGGTCTACGGCGGGTTCGCCCTGTTCAGCCTGATCGCGCCCCTGCCGGCGTTCGGGCTGTTCGCCCTGATCACGGTCGCGGGGGTAGCGCAGGCGCTGCGCCAGGAATCAGTCGGTCTCGCCGTGCTGGCGATCTTCGGCGGCTTCGCCACGCCGCTGCTGCTACAGGAGAACCTCCCCGACGAACGGCTCCTGCTGGCCTACGTGCTCGTGCTCGACGTGGGCGTGCTGGCGCTGGCCAGCCTGCGGAACTGGCGCTGGTTCACCCTGCTGGCGTGGGGATGGTCGCTAGTGCTGTTCGGGTTCTGGTACTGGGAGCTGGAACCCTCGACCGGCCTCGCGCAGATCGGCATCTCCACAATCTTCCTCATCTTCGCGGGGGCGACGGTCGCCTTTCACATCATCCGGCGGAAACCGGCGGGCCTCCTCGACATCGCGCTGCTGACGGCGAATGCGATCGCCTACTGCCTGATCAGCTACGGGATCATGTTCGACGCCTACCGCCCCTGGATGGGGGGATTCACGGCGCTGCTGGCGGCCTTCTACATCCTCCTCGTCACCGCCTGCCGGATCCGGGGCGGCGCGTCGCCCAACCTCACGCTGTACGCGGCGGCGCCGGCCGTGGGGTTCGCCGCCCTGGCGGTTCCCGTACAGCTCGACGGACCCTGGGTCAGCCTGGCGTGGGGCGTCGAGGCACTCGTGCTCCTGTGGCTGTGGTCACCCCTGGCCATGCGCGAACTGCGCTGGTCGGGCTACCTCGTGCTGCTCGTCTCGGCCGTCTGGGTGCTGGCCGTGGACACGCCCGGGGCAGTCGAGCGGGAGGTCGCGCCGTTCCTGAACCAGGCGATGATCGCCTACGCCGCGGCCGTCGTCGCGCCGGCGCTGGCCGCCTACCTCCTGTACCTGCGCCGGAGGGCGCTCGTCGACCCGGTACCGGTCGCGATTCCGGCGCCGGTCGCCAGCTTCTTTGAACTGCGCCGCGATGCGCTGAGAGTCCGGGAAGGGATGGCCGTACCGGTGCTCGCCGTGTGGGCCGCCCTCTTCGCCGTCATTGCGGTTCCCGTGCAGCTCGACGGCACCTGGATCACGGTGGCCTGGAACGTCGAGGCGCTGCTGCTGGTGTGGCTCGCGTTCCGCCTGCGCCTGCCGGAGCTGCGGTGGTCGGGCTACGTCGTGTTCGCGTTCGCGGGTCTGTGGCTACTGGCGGTGGATACACCGTCGGTCGACCCGAACCTCACGCCCTTCCTGAACGAGCCCATGATCGGCTACCTGGCGGCCATCGCCCTTCCCGCACTCGCCGGCTACCTCCTGTACCGGGAACGGGCCGACGTGCCGGAGGGGAAGTGGGCCATCGAGGCCCTGGCCGTGTGGGGCGCAGTGGCCGGGGCGGTCGCGCTGCCCGTGCAGCTGGACGGCGCCCTCGTAAGCGTCTCCTGGGCCGCCTACGCCGTGTTCCTGCTGCTGGTGTCCGGGCGGCTGCGCCTGGACGCGCTGCGCTGGGCGACCTACGTGCTGCTGGCGACCCTGGTGGTGCGCCTGGCGGCGATCGAGACCGCGGACATCGACCTCGAGACCTTGCGGCCCATCATCAACTGGCGGTTCCTGGCCTTCGGGTCGGGCATCGCGAGCCTGTACGCGGCGCTCTGGCTGGCGCGCCGGAACAGCCCGAATCTCTCCGGCAGCTTCAGGGAGGTGGAGGTGGCGGCGGCTCCGGTGGCGCTGTTCGGACTGGCGACGCTGGCAAGCCTGTGGATCCTGTCGGCCGAGATCCTGGCCTCGGCCGACAGCGCCCGCCTGAACCTGTCGGACCAGGCGAGCGACAACGTGGCGGTGCTGGGTCTGACCCTGCTGTGGGGCATCTACGGGGCGGTGCTGATGGTGCTGGGCGTGTTGCGCCGGATGCGGCTGGTGCGGGTGACCGGGCTGGGACTGCTGATCGTCTCGGTGGTCAAGCTCTTCGCCTACGACTCGGGCGCACTGGAGCAGGAGTACCGCGTGATCGCGTTCCTGGCGCTGGGCGCCCTGCTGGTGGCCGGCGGCTTCCTCTACCAGCGCCATAGCAGCGCGGTGCGGGAGTTCCTGTTCGAGTAGCGCCGGGGGCGGGGGGGGACGCGCGTTGAGGTGAGCGAGTGTCGAATCTGGTGGAGCTGGGGGGATTCGAACCCCCTACCTTTTGACTGCCAGTCAAACGCTCTCCCAATTGAGCTACAGCCCCACGGGAGGGCGATCGTAGCAGGCGGATCGCTCACGGTCCCATGCCGTGCAGGCGGTCGATCGAGCCAGTAGACATAGAAGCTGTGGCAAGGCTTCGAGCGCGCGCGTAGACTGGGTGTTGGTGGGGTGTCGGCCGGGTTCTCGCGTCGACCGCCTTGGTTTTTTCGCAAGGAGAGCTTGATGCGAGCAGAGACCAGCGATGTCGCCTTTCGACTGCTACTCGCCCTTGGCGAGAGCTGGGACGCCCTCCAACGAGCCTCTATCGACCCCTCTGCCAAAGGCCTCTACCTGACCAAGGAATACCTCGGCGGCTATACCCGCTTCAGCGCCGGACCCTCCACCAGCCCCCGCCTGATCGTCGAATGGAACGAATCGACGCGGCACCTGCGGGTGCTGCGCTGCTACGAGTGGCCGGGGTTCGAGGCGGCGATCTCGAGCACCGTCGCGTACGTGCGTGACCAGGCGCGCGAGCAGGGCATCATCGACAGTGTGGACGACCAGTTCGTGCGGGCCTGCCAGGAGCCGGCCGCCCCCGCGCGCCGGACCGTGCTTCCGGGAGCCATGGACAGCACGCGCGAGCCGGAACGCCGCCGGGCCTAGGCGCCCCCGAGGTCCACTCCCGCCAAGCTCCACTGACTTCATCTTGACAAGCGTCAAGCGACACTAGACACTTGAACGCGTGATCGAGTCCTTCAAACACCGGGGACTGCGGTCACTGTACAACGGGCGTGGGGCGCGGCGGATAGCCCCTCAACACATCGGGAAGGTTACCCGCATCCTCGCGGTGCTCGACCGCAGCAGAACGCCGAGCGACATGGATCTGCCGGGCTTCCGAGTGCATCCCCTGTCGGGGAATCTCCGGGGGCACTACGCCGTCTCCGTCTCCGGCAACTGGCGGGTCACATTCCGATTTGAGGACGGCCATGCCGTCGATGTCGACTACACGGACTACCACTAGAGAGGTGCCGCGATGGCAATGGTGAAGCCCCCTCACCCCGGCGAGATCGTCAGGCACGAGTGCCTTGAGCCGCTCGGGCTCACGGTGACCCGGGCGGCCCAGGGTCTTGGGGTGACCCGCCAGGCGCTGTCGGATGTCTTGAACGGGCGGGCGGGAATTTCGGTGGAGATGGCCATCCGGCTGTCCCAGGCCTTCGGTTCCAGCCCCGAGACCTGGCTTGGGCTGCAGACGGCGCACGACCTCTGGGTCGCAAGGGAGAGAGCGGCAGATCTCAAGGTCGAGCGGTTCCAGCTCCCGGAGCCGGCGTAGCCCTCTAGCGCATGATCTCCGGGTCGGCGGGGGTCTCGGCGTGGCGCGGGGCGCGGCGAGGCTGGCTGCCCATGCGCCGGCGCCAGTGGGCGAAGCGATCGGTGAGGTCGGCGAGGCGCCGCTCGACGCGGCCGCGCACCCAGGCGTGCGTGTCGCCCGTGTTGCGGTAGCGGTCGCGGCGGCGGTTGAGGCGGCGGCGGGGGCGCTCGCGCTGGATGGCGGTCAGGGAACGGACGACGGAGCGCCGCAGGAGCAGGGAGGCCTCGTCGTGGTTGGTGTGGGCGCCTTCCCCGGGCTCGGGCACGATGCTGTCGACGATGCCGAGGCGGAGGCAGTCGTGGGAGGTGAGGCGCAAGCGTTCGGCGACCTCGTCGACGCGCGCGGCCTCGCCGTAGAGACGGCGGGCGGCATCTTCGGGCGAGACCACCTCGTAGACGGCGTTCTCAAGCATGAGGACGCGATCGGCGACAGCCATGGCGACGGCGGCCTCGGAGGCGCCCTCGCCGGTGATCACGGCGAGCGAGGGCGACTGCAGGCGCAGCATGTCGCGCATGCAGCGGGCGATGGCGTCGCCGAGCCCGGCCTCCTCGGCGGCGAGGTCGGGCCGGGCGCCGTCGGAATCGAGGAAGGTGATGAGGGGGAGCTTGAACTTCTGCGCGAGGCGCATGGCGCGACGGGCCTTGTGGAAGCCGGCGGGGCCGATGGCCCCCGGCCCGGCAAGGCCCTGGAGGCGGTTCTGGCCGATGAGGATGACGGCCTCGCCGCCGAGGAGGCCGAGTCCGGCGCTGATCGAGGGGTCGTCCTCGCCGCTGCGGTCGCCGTGGATCTCGACGAAGGTGGTGGTGATGCGGCGGATGAAGTCGGGGGCGGTGGGGCGGTTCTCGTGGCGTGAGAGCTGCACCTGGCGCCACGCCTCGAGGCGCGAGTATTCCCTGGGCTCGCGCTCGGGCCGGCCCACGGGCCGGAGCTCGTAGTTGCTCATGAGCAGGTCGATGAGGAGGCCGAGGGAGGGACGCAGGTCCTCACGCTTGACGATGGCGTCGATGAGTCCCCGCCGGAGGTGCGACTCGGAGGTATGGGCGTCCTGGGGGAGCTCCTCGCCAGTGCGCTCGCGCATCTCGCGGAGGGCGGAGTAGCCCACGAGGGCGTCGGGCTCCGCGATGATGAAGTCGGCGAGGTTGGCGAGGCCGGCGAAGGCGGAGCCGGTGGAGGGGTCGGCGAGCAGGGTGATGTGGGGAAGGCCCTTCTCGGCGAGCTTCTGGTGGGCGGTGGCGAGGCGGGGAAGCTGCATGAGCGCGAGCAGGCCCTCGCGCATGCGCACGCCCGAGGTCGAGAGCACGGTGACGACGGCGAGGCCGCGGCTGGCCGCGCGCTCGAAGGCGCGGGCAAGGCGCTCGCCGCTGGCGACGCCGATGGAGCCGCCGAGGAAGCTGAAGTCGAGGGCGGCGATGACGACCTCGCGGCCGTAGAGGGCGCCCGTGCCGGTGAAGGCCGCCTCGGCCAGCCCCGTGCGGCGCTGCGCCTCGAGCACGCGGTGGCGGTAGGACTGGCGTTCACGGAACTGGATGGGGTCGAGGGCGGTCACGCTGCGGTCGGTTTCGCGGAAGCTGCCTGGGTCGAGGATGGTCGTCACGCGCTGGCGGGCGTTGAGGTGGTAGTGGTGCCCGCAGGCATGGCAGACGCGGTGGCGTTCGTAGCTTCGCGACTCCCTGAGGTCGGCGTCGCAGGCGAAGCAGCGCTCGAGCCGCTCCTCCCCGGAACGGTCGGCGGCCCTGTCGCGACGGAGCAGGCCTCGAAGGGTCATCCCAGAGAGTGTATCAAGCGTCCTCGTCAGGGGCCGTTCCCACGAGCACCTCGCGGGACTCCCCCTCGATGCGCGGGCCGAGGACGCCCTCGCGCTCCAGCGCGGTGATGAGCCGCTCGGCCTTCAGGAAACCGACGTTGAGGCGGCGCTGCAGGAGCGACGGCGAGAGGCGCTTGTGGCGGCCGGCGAGGTCACGGGCGTCGTCGAGGAGCGGATCTTCGTCCTCCACCTCGATGTCGTCGCTGCCGTTCTGGGCGATGAGCGCCTCTTCGAGGAGGTCGTCGGCGGTGTCGGGGCGAAGGGCGTGGAAACGCTCATCAGCCCAGAACTCGACGAGGCGCTCGACCTCGGCGTCGGAGACGTACACGCCCTGGATGCGCTTCGGCTTCCCGGCGTCGGTTGGGAGGTAGAGCATGTCGCCCTGGCCCAGCAGCTTCTCGGCGCCGCCCATGTCGAGGATGGTGCGAGAGTCGGTGATGGAGGTGACGGCGAAGGCGATGCGGGTGGGGAAGTTCGCCTTGATGAGGCCGGTGACGACGTCGACGGAGGGGCGCTGGGTGGCGACGACGAGGTGGATCCCCGTGGCCCGCGCAAGCTGGGCGAGGCGGCAGAGCAGCTTCTCGACCTCGAAGGGGGCGACCATCATGAGGTCGGCGAGCTCGTCGATGATGAGCACCCAGTAGGGGAGCTTCTTGAGCACGCGGGCGTGGCGGTTGTAGGCCTCGATATTGCGGACGCCGACCTCGGAGAACTTGCGGTAGCGCGCCTCCATCTCGGAGACGACCGCCTGGAGGGTGCCCACGACCTTGTCGAGGTCGACGATGACCTCGCTGAAGGCGAGGTGGGGGAGGCGGCCGTAGGTGGTCATCTCGACCCGCTTGGGGTCGATCATGATGAAGCGCACCTCGTCGGGCGTGGCGTTCGTGATGAGGTTCGTGACGACAGCGTTGAGACAGACGCTCTTGCCGCTGCCGGTGGCGCCGGCGATGAGGAGGTGGGGCATCTTCGCGAGGTTGGCCACGATGGGCACGCCGGAAACGCCCTTGCCGAGGGAGATGGCGAGCTTCGAGCGCCCGCTGACCTCGCGGTACTCGGCGCTCTCCATGACCGTGCGCAGGGTGACGAGGGTGGCGGTCTCGTTGGGCACCTCGATGCCGACGATGGCACGGCCGGGCACGGGCGCCTCGATGCGGAGGCTGGGCGCTGCGAGGGCGAGGGCGAGGTCGCTCTGGAGGGCGGTGATCTTGTTCACGCGCACACGCGTGCGCCCGGTCTCGACGCGCTCCTTCGTGGGTCGGCCCTCGGCGTCGAGCACGGGCTTGCCGCCGGCATCCTTGACGGGCACGTCCCGGTACTTGATCTCCCACCCCGGCTCCACGCCGAACTGGGTGACGGCCGGCCCCTCGTTGATCTCGACGACGGAGGCATCGACGCCGAAGCTCGCGAGGGTATCGACGATGAGCTGGGCGCGTGCGGCGTTGTCGTGCTTGTGGTCTCGGCTGGGCTTGGGCTCCTGGAGCAGCTCGATGGGAGGGAGCTGCCAGCCGCCCTTGTCCTCGAGGGCGAGCTGCCGGGGCTCCTCCTCATCGAAATCGGGATCGAGCGCGTCGTGCGGGTCTTCCTCGGACGACTCGACCGGCTCGGACTCGACCGCGGGGTCGGTCTCGTCCTCGAACTGGGCGGCGGGGGGCGATGGCGACGTGGCTTCATCGGCGTGGGGCGCGCCCGGCTCGATGCGGGGGCGGAAGATGATGGCGGAGGACGTGGACTCGCCGGCGGGACCGGCCAGGGCTGCCTCTTCGGAGGGTCCGCCGATCACGGGCGACCCGACCCTGCCGCCATGCCGACGGAGGAGGCTGGCGACCACCATCAGACCGCGCCAGACGGAGGCCAGGCCCCGCCCGACGGAGGCGAGCACCTGGTGGGGCCAGCGCTGGGCCCAGGCATAGGCGAGGCCGCGGCCTGTTTCGCGCAGCACCATGAGCGAGGGACGCGGGGCGAGCAGCGCGAGCGCAAGCACGGCCGAGGCGATCCAGACGAGCACGTTGATCCAGCCGGTGACGATGGTGTGGCCGATCTCGCCGCCGAGCGTCACATTGCTGAGCTGGACACCGGCGACGGTCCAGTCGGCGGTGTTCAGGCCGAGGGCGCCCCAGGCGAACAGGGCGAGGAAGGGGTAGCCGGCAACCCGGCGCCAGAAGAGCAGGCGCTCTCCTTCGCCGCGCCACCAGAAGGTGACGGCCCAGGCGAGGAGGACCGCCGCCACGATGGCGAGGCCGAGCCCGAACGTTTCGAGGAACCAGGTACGGACATCGAGGGCGATGCCGACGACATCGAAGAACCAGGGGAGCGCGGCGATCGCGGCCGCCAGGATGACAACGCCGGCGATCTGTGCGCGGAAAAGACGGGACTCCGGGAGGGCGAAACGCGACCTTCCCTGTTCCTGCCCGGACGCAGGCCGGGCTCGCGAGCGAGCCGCCATACGGACGGTACCCCGGCGCGGACGAACTCCCCACCGATGCTGCTCAGGCCGAAGGATTCTCGACTACACCTCGACCGTGACGGGCAGCACCATCGGCCGTCGCCGTGTCTCATCGTACAAGAACTTGCTCAAAGCGTCCTTCAGGCGGGCGTTGACCTCGCCGGCGGGAGCAGCGTGCTCGCGACCCTCGAGGGCGCCCTCGGCCACGCGGGCGGCGCGGTCGAGGAGGGCGGCGTTCTCCTCGCTGTCGACGAACCCCCGCGACAGAACCTCCGCCGGACGCACCAGCCGGCCGGTCTGCGCATCGACGGCGACGATGACGACGAGCACGCCGTCGGTGGAGAGGTGGGCGCGGTCGCGGAGGATGTACTCGTCCACGTCGCCGATCCCGAGGCCGTCGATGTACACGTAGCTGGCGTCGACGCGGCCGGCGAGGCGAGCCTCCTCCTCGTCGATCTCGAGGACGTCGCCGTCGGTGAGGACGAAGGCATTGCCCTCGGGCACGCCGACCCGCTCGGCGAGGCGTGCGTGCGTCACGAGGTGGCGGTACTCGCCGTGGATGGGGACGAAGTACTCGGGCTGGAGGATGCTCTGGATGATCTTGAGCTCGTCCTGGCTGGCGTGCCCGCGCACGTGCACGTTCTCGACGCGGTTGTAGAGGACGCGCGCACCCTGCCGGAAGAGGTTGTCGACGTTGCGGGCGACGGCCTGCTCGTTCCCGGGGATGGCGTTGGCGGAAAGGACGACGGTGTCGCCCTCGGCGATGGTGATGTGGCGGTGGGTGCCGTTGGCGATGCGCGTGAGAGCGCTGGTCGGTTCGCCCTGGCTGCCGGTCGTGATGATGGCGAGGCGGGAGGGAGGGGTCTTCCGCATCTCCTCGACGCCAACGATGGTGCCCTCGGGAGCGTCCAGGTAGCCGAGCTCGCGGGCCATGGCGACGTTGTCGATCATCGAGCGGCCGGTGACGAACACCTTGCGGCCCGTGAAGACGGCGGCATCGACCACCTGCTGGGCGCGGGAGATGAGCGAGGCGAAGGTCGCGACGATCACGCGGCTCTCGGCGTTGACCATGATGTTGCGGAGAGCGTCACCGACGAGCTGCTCGCTGGGGGTGTGGCCCTCGACCTCGGCGTAGGTGGAGTCGGCGAGGAGCAAGAGGCAGCCCTCGCCCCCCACCTGCCCGAGACGGGTGAGGTCGGTGTGCTGGTCCATCACGGGGGTGTGGTCGAGCTTGAAGTCGCCCGTATGGACGACCGTGCCGAGGGGGGTGCGGATGATGAGGCCGCAGGCGTCGGGGATGCTGTGGGCAACGGGGTAGAACTCGACCTCGAAGGCGCCTGCCTGCACGGTTTCCCCGGCCTGCACCTCCTTGAGGGGCTCCGTCGGGAGCTTGTGCTCCTGGAGCTTGACGCGGACGAGCCCCTGGGTGAGGCGGGTTCCGTAAATGGGCGCGCTGAAGTCGCGGCAGAAGTAGGGAAGGGCGCCTACGTGGTCCTCGTGGCCGTGCGTGAGGAAGACGCCGCGCAGCTTCTCGGCGTTGGCCTGGAGGTAGGAGAAGTCGGGGATGACGAGGTCGACGCCCAGCATCTCCTCCTCGGGGAACATGAGGCCGACGTCGACGACGATGATGTCGTCGCCGTACTCGAACAGCATCATGTTGCGCCCGATCTCGCCGAGGCCGCCAAGGGGGATGACGCGAAGGGTGTTGGTGGTGCTCGTGCTCGTCACCGGGCTACTCAAAGAGCTTCATCTGCTGGGCGGGCGGTTCTTCTTCGGCGGGCTCGGCGCCGGCCGCGCGGCCGGCGCGGGCGCGTTCGAGCAGCTCGGGGAGGGTGCGGAAGTCGTCGATGATGACGCCTCGGAGACGCTGCTGGTGGAGGGCGGCGGCGGGGTGGTACATGGGCACGAGGATGCGCCCGTTGGCCTCCCGCGGGCGCCCGTGGATGCGGGAGATGGCCTGGTTGGGGAAGAAGCGGGACATCGAGTAGCGCCCGAGCGTCACGACCAGGAGCGGGTCGATGAGGCGGATCTGGGCGCTGAGGTAGTCGCTGCAGGCCTCGATCTCGGTAGGCAGGGGGTCGCGGTTCCCGGGCGGGCGGCACTTGAGGACGTTGCAGATGTAGACCTCGGGGCGGGTGAGGCCGGCCTCGCCCAGCAGCTCCTCGAGGAACGACCCCGCCTGGCCGACGAAGGGCCGGCCCTGACGGTCCTCGTTCACGCCCGGGGCCTCGCCGATGAACATGACCTCGGCATCGAGCGGCCCTTCGCCGGGGACGGCGAGGGTTCGTGTCTTCGAAAGGGTGCACCGCTGGCAGCCGCGCACCTCGTCGTAGAGGGACTCAACCTCCTGCACGACGGTCACGCCAGGGCCTCCGCGTCGGGGTCGCGCGGCGTGTAGAGGATCCTGGCGAAGAGCACGCCGAGGAAGTAGAGCCCGAGCAGGGGGATGGCCACGACGGATTGCGTCACGGGGTCGGGAGTGGGGGTGGCGATGGCGGCCAGGATGAACACGATCACGATGGCGTAGCGCCAGAATCGCATCAACTGCCCGGCTGTCACCATGCCGACCCGGGCGGCAATGGCGAGGACCATCGGCAGCTGATAGGCGATGCCGACCCAGAGAATGATGCGGGTCACGAAGCTGATGTACTCGTGGATGCCGGTGACGGTGACGACGTTGTCGGCAGCCACGTCGAGCAGAAAGCTGAGGGCTCGGGGGAGCACGATGTAGTAGGCGAAGGCCATTCCCCCGATCATGAAGAACGTGCAGCCGAAGACGCCCATGAGCAGCACCCGCCGCTCGCCGCTCGTGAGGCCGGGCACGATGAAGGCCAGCGCCTGGTAGATGATGACCGGGAGCGCAAGCAGAAGGCCGCCGTACACGGCGATCTTGAAGATGGCGGAGATGCGGTCGGTGGGGGAGAAGGATGCGAGGCGGAAGTCCTCCTCGCTCCTGCCGTCAAGGTAGTCGACCGCGTCCTGAACCGTGGTGAGGTCCCGTATGTCTTCAGTCAGCACACTGGGCGTGCTGAGCCCTCCGGCAGCCTTTTCGAGGGCCGACTCCAGGACGCTGGCAATCTGGAGATCGTTCAGCGCCAACCCGTCCGGCCTCGTACCGCGGAGCTCGGTTTCGGGGGGAATGTACTTCCCATCAGGTTGCTGCTCGTGCACAAGCAGGGCGAATTCGTCCTGCACCAGGCGGAGGTTGACGTCGATGCGATCGCGGGCGGGGTCGAGGAGGATGTCGAAGGTATTGGGCCAGGACTCGGGGGGATCCCAGGTGAAGAACAGCACCACGATCACGCCGACGATGAGGGCGGCGGCGGCGACCATGAAGCGATTCCTCAACTCAACGAGGTGCTCCATGATCGTGAGATCAGATTCGTCCTGCGGCTCGATAGCCTCCCCGGGCCCCTCTTCGGGGTTGATGACCGTGCTGTCAGTGACCATGTGAGCTAGAAGACGAGCGGCTTCTCAGGCTTCGCTTCGGCCTCGCCCTCGTCCTCCGCCTCGTCCCCGGCCTGCACCGGTGCGGTGACGGGCTTCACCGGTGCGGCGGCAATCGACGGCGCGTGGGCGGGGCCGGCCACACCCCTCACGGGGGCCGCTCCGTTTACGTCGGCCGGGGCGGCAGCCCCATTTCGCGCGGTAGCAGGCTCGGGAGTTTCGGGGAACGCGGCCGTGTCCGGCCGTGCCGGCTGGTCCGAGCTCTCCCCTGAGGCGGCCTGCTCAATGCCGGCTTTCACCTCGCCGATCTCGCCAACCGCCTCGGAGGTTACCTCCTCCACTTCGCCACGCACGTCCGCCATCTCGTCCTGCACCTCACGCACGGTCGTGCGCATCTCCTGGACATCGGCGCGGACGGCTTCCATCTCCTCGTTCAGGTAGGCGAACTCCTCGCTGAACTCGTCGCGCACGAGGCGCGCGTAGCGCTGGAGCTTCTTGACGCCACGGCCGAGGTAGTAGGCCATTTCGGGCAAGCGCCGGGGACCCACGACGACGACGATGAGGGCCAGAATGAGGAGGAGTTCCTGGATGCCAACGCCCAGGATTTCCACGACGAACGCTCCAGAACGGCGCGGGGACAGGGAGGCTTAGTCGCCGTCCTCGATGCCGTGGTCTTGGAGATAGTCTACCGCGTCCTGCACGGTGACGATCTTCTCGGCATCTTCGTCGCTGATCTCAAGCTGCACGTCGCCGGAGAACTCTTCCTCCAGCGACATGATGAGCTCGACGAGATCGAGGGAATCGGCCTCAAGGTCATCGACGAACGATGCCGTGGGGACGACGTCGCCCTCTTCGACGCCCAGCTGTTCGACAACGATGGCGCGGACACGCTCAAAGATTGATGCCACCCTATGTCTCCTCGGGGGTACTTGTCGGTTCGCTCGGCTCTTGCGCCCGAGCAGCGCTGATCTCTCTGCTGACCGTCCGCAGCACCCCGTTTATGAACCCTGCTGACGTCTCGCTTCCATAGCGATGGGCAAGCTCGACAGCCTCGTTCACGACGGCTCCGACCGGCGCAGAATTATCGTGAAGCAACTCCCAGAGCGCAAGTCTGAGGATAGTCCGCTCGACCACGGGAAGGGTCCGAAGGGGGTGCCGGGGGGCAACGGGCTGGAGGCGGCGATCGAGATCGTCGCGGGAGTCGAGGACGCCCCGGAGGACCTCGCGGCCGAAGGTCGCGGGCCTCCTGGCGGTGACCTCGCGATCCTCGTCCTCCATCTCGCGCAGGCGACGGTCGTAGGCGTCCTCGGCATCGTGGCCGGAGGTTTCCGCTTCGTAGAGGGCCTCGATGACGAGGCAGCGCGCGCGACGCAGCACGTGGTCGGTCACGCCATCACCATGCCGCCATCCACATGGATGCACTGGCCGGTGATGTAGGAGGCGCCGGGCCCGGCCAGGAAGCGCACAAGGGGCGCGACCTCCTCGGGGCCGGCGAAACGATCGAGGGCGACCTGTTGCCTGACGTTCTCGCGCTGCTCCTCGGTAAGGGGCGCAGTGATGTCGGTCTCGATGAAGCCGGGAGCGACCGCATTCACCGTGACCCCCCGGGAAGCGACCTCGCGCGCGAGGGAGCGGGTGAAGCCGATCAGTCCCGCCTTGGAGGCGGCGTAGTTGACCTGGCCCGCGTTCCCCATCACGCCGACAACGCTGGTGATGTTGATGACGCGGCCGGCGTCCGAGCGCAGGAGCTGCCGCAACGAGGCCTTGGTCACGGCGAAGACGCCCTTGAGGTTCGTCTGCTGGACGACGTCCCAATCGTCCTCGGACATCCGCATCAGGAGACCATCGCGGGTGATACCGGCATTGTTCACGAGGATGTCGAGCCCGCCGAGCTCGGCGGCGGCGGCCTTGACCAGGGCGGCAGCTTGATCGCCGTCGGCGATATCGCCACCGAGAGCGCAGGCAGTGCCGCCCTCGGCCTCGATGGCGGCGACGACTTCGTTGGCGGCGGCTTCGCTGGCGTTGTAGTTGACGGCGACGCCCGCGCCGGCGCGGGCGAGCTCGATGCAGATGGCGCGCCCGATGCCGCGCGAGCCACCGGTCACGAGTGCGCGCCGCCCCTCAAGCTCGGACACGGCTACAGCTCGACGTGGACGGACTCGGCGCTGTTCACGGTGATGCAGGTGGAGCGGCGAAGCATGCGCTTGATGATGCCGCTGAGCACCCGCCCGGGACCGAACTCGATAAAGGTGTCGACGCCCTGCTCGCCGAGGAACTCGACGGTTCGCGCCCACTGCACGGGGCGGTGGACCTGGTCGACGAGCTCGTTGCGGACGGTCGTGACGTCGCTGATGGCCGTGGCCGTGCAGTTCGCGACGACGGGCACCTGGAGCTGGGAGAAGGTGGTCGTGGCGACGGGGTTGACCATGCCCTCGGCGGCGGAGCGCATAAGCGAGCTGTGGAAGGCGCCGCTGACGCTGAGGGGGATGACCTTCTTCGCGCCGCGCGCCTGGGCGTAGTCGAGGGCGCGGACGACGGAATCGCGGGGCCCGCCGACCACGATCTGGCCGGGAGCGTTGACGGTGCAGATCTCAGCGCCGGACTCGCGGCAGACGTCCTCGCACTCGCTCACATCGAGGCCGATGACGGCGGCCATGGTGCCGGGACGGCTCTTGCCGGCGGCGGCCATGAGCTCGCCACGGGTGCGGAGAAGGCGGATGGCGTCGTCGAAGCCGAGGGCGCCGGCGGCCACGAGCGCGGGGTACTCGCCAAGCGAGTGACCGGCGACGAAGGCGGGGCGTTCGAGCAGGTCGGGGTTCAGGTCGGTGGCGACGCGGAGGAGGGCGAGGCTCGTGACGGCGATCGCGGGCTGCGTGTTCTGGGTCTGCTGCAGCTCGTCCTCGGGGCCCTCGAAACAGATGCGGGAGAGGGGAATGCCGAGGATGTCGTCGGCGCGGTCGAAGAGGTCCTTGGCCGCGGGGAATTCGTCGTAGAGGTCCTTGCCCATGCCGACGACCTGCGCTCCCTGCCCGGGAAAGACAAAGGCGCGGCGTCCCTGTGCGCCTTCGCGCAGAGCCAGGAAGGCGGTGGCGGGCGTGGGATCTACCCCTCCAGATCGGGATCGGGGATCCGCAGAACCTCGCGACCCCGGTAGATCCCGCATACCGGGCACGTCTGGTGGGCGAGCCGCGGCGCTCGGCAGTCGCGACAGGTCACGACGTGGGGGACGCGCAGGCGATGGTGCCCGCGCCGCTTGCGCTGGCGAGTCTTGGGGTACTTGCGCTTGGGAAGGGGGGGCATCGGCTCGATCCCTTACGGTTGTGGCGCTCGCGGCCTTCTCGCTCATGCTGATCAATCCCGGTCCGGCACGTGAGTCAGTTCTTGCTCTCTCTTAGCTCGGCCAGCGCTGCCCATCGGGGGTCGCTGGCCACGGGCTCACAGGCGCACTCGCCCGTGTTTCTGTCGATTCCGCAGCTGGGGCAGAAGCCCTCGCAGTCGGCGCTACAGAGCGGCTGCATGGGTGCAGCCGCTTCACAATACTGCCGCACCCCCTCCGTAATGTCGATCAGGTGACCCTGGGAGATGGTGAACGACTCCGGGTCCATCTCGGCGTCATCGAGGCGGGCGCCGCTGCTGACGTCGTAGCGCTGCTCGTAGACCTCGTCGAAGGCGATGGCGGTGGGAACGGCAAGGGGCGACAGGCAGCGGGAGCACTCGGCCTCGAGGGTGATCTCCAGGGACGCGCGCACGAGGGCGCCGGCGCCGATGCGGACCAGCTCGACCCGGCCACCGACGAGCGCTCCCGACGGTGTGAGCTGGTGGACGCGGGAGGCGCCGGAGCCACCGGCAAGGAGCTGGGAGACGTTGAAGGTGAGGGGCGGGAGCTCCACGCGGCCCTCCTGCAGACCGGACCCGGCTGCGGAAGCCAGTATAGCGCCGCCCCTCACCGGCCCCGGTGGAACATAAGCGCGGCAGGGCGAGACAGATTCACCCCGCAAGGGCCTTCTCACCGTTTACGCAGCGCGCCGGGTGGGCCTACGCTTTTCGCTAGGGTTAGCCTCGGATGCCACAGGTCGCAGACCTTGCTTCTCTCCAGGACTACGACGACATCCTCGCCAGACTGACGGCCGATCTGGACGAGGCGCGCGCTGATCTCGAAGACGACGAGGCGCTGCGCGCCGCCCAGGAGGCCGCGGCCGAGGCGGATGAGGGCTGCGCCACGCTGGAGCGCGAGCAGCGGCGCCTGGAGGGCGAGATCGACGGGCTCGTGGCGCGTGTCGAGCGGGAGGAGAAGCGACTCTACGACGGGTCCGTCAAGCTCCCGAAGGAACTTGAGGGCATCCAGTTGGAGGTCAAGTCTCTGCGCTCGCATCTTTCGGACGTGGAGGACACGGAGCTGGCGCTGCTCGACAGGCTGGAGGAAGCCGAAGCAGCCCGGGAGGAGGCGCATGCGGGGCTCGAACGCGAGCAGGGTGCGGCGAGGGAGAAGGCGGAACGGCTGGGGGGGACGATCGCTCGGCTGGAGGGCGAAATCGCAGCGACCAACGACGGGCGCGACACCTGCCGGGAACGGCTTACGGCGCCGCTCATCGCGCAGTACGAGGACCTGCGACGACGGAAGGGCGGCGTGGCGGTGACCCACCTGCGGGCGGGCGCCTGCACCGGCTGCCGCGTGAGCGTCCCGCCTTCGGCGCGGAAACGCGCCCTCGATCCCGAGGCGCCGGCCCTCTGCCCCAACTGCGAACGGATCCTGGTGGGGTACTAGGGCGATGAAGGCGATCGGGTACTTTGTCGAAGGGGCGCAGGCAGACGGGGCGGAGCGCAGCCTGAACGAGCAGACGGAGCGGTTCCTCGCCTTCTGCCAGAAGCACGGCTACCAGGTGGCGGCGACGTTCGTCGACACGAAGGACGAGAAGGAGGCGGAGAGCGGGTTCCGGCAGATGCTGCACTTCATCGAGCGGGGCGACCACGGCTTCGTGGTGGCGGTGGTGGACGGGCTGGGGGTGCTGGGGAGCGACCTCGGCAGGGCGGCGGTGAAGATGCTCACCATCGAGGAGGCGGGCGCCACCGTGTACGAGGCGGAGAGCGGCGAGGAGGCGGCGAAGGCAATCGTGGGGGAGTGGAGCGGCAAGAAGCGGAACGCGCCCGTCTCGGAGCGCGTGCGGGCGGCGATGCGCAGGCGGGCGGTGCGGGGCGAGGCGCTCGGCCGGCCGCCGTACGGCTACTGCGTGGGGGCCAACCGCCGCCTGCAGATCGTCCCGGACGAGGCCGTGGTGGTGCAGTACATCTTCCGGCTCTACCTGGAGGAGGGGCTCGGCATCAGGCGCATCGCTGGGCGGCTGAACGAGGACAACATCCCGACGAGGCGGGGCGGGCGCTGGAGCATGGTGAGCGTGCGCGACATCCTGCGGAACCGCGCCTACCTGGGGACGTACTCGCGCTTCGGGGTGCGCATTCCCGACAGCCACCGGGCGCTGGTGAGCCCCTCGGACTTCCGCAAGGTGCAGGAGAACATGGCGAAGCGCCGGAAGGGGGGCACGGGGCGATCCCTCCAGCCCTTCCTCCTGAGCGGGCTCGTGTTCTGCGGGCGCTGCGGCAACCGCATGATCGGGGTGAGCCGGCGGCAGCAGTGGACGACGCGGGCGGGCGAGGAACGGAAAGCCACCTACCGCTACTACCAGTGCGAGAGCCGCACCAACCAGAACACCTGCTCCTACAACACCCAGCGCGAGGCCGAGCTGGAAGGGCGCGTTCGCGACCTGCTGGCGGAGCCGAACGGGGCCGCCGCGCGCCTGCAGCGCGCCGGCGGCGCCGACGCCTACGCGGAGGAGATCCAGGGAGAGATCGAGCGCATCGAGGGGAAGCTGCGGCAGAACCGGCGGCAGGTCGAATCGCTGGTGGGGGAGGCGGCGAGCGGGGGGCTGCCGATCGAGCGCATGAAGGCGCTCGGCACCACGTACGTACGGGAGCAGCGCGAGCTGGAACGGGAGGCGCATGAGGCGCGGACCCGTCTCGCGGCGGAGCGCTCGGAGGCGGAGCGGGAGGAGCAGGCGGAGCAGACGATCGGGCGGCTCCTGGCGCGGTGGGAGGCGCTATCGATCGAGGAACGGCAGTCGCTGCTGCGCGAGGTGGTCGACCGGATCGAGGTTGACGGCGAGGAGGCGCGCCTCCTGAGGCGGTACTGATGCGCCTGACGGTTTACGCCGACGGCGCGAGCCGCGGCAATCCCGGTCCCGCCGCCATCGGCGCGAGCGTGCAGAGCGCCGGCGGAGACGAGCTCACCTCCGTGAGCGAGACGATCGGGCGAACCACGAACAACGTGGCCGAGTACCGGGCCGCCATCGCGGGGGTGCGGGCGGCGAAGGACCTGGGGGCGACGAGCATCGACCTGCGGCTCGACAGCGAGCTGATCGTGAAGCAACTGGCGGGGCGCTACCGGGTGAAGAACGCGGCCCTGCGGCCGCTCTTCGCGGCGCTGGTGGAGGCGCTGGAGACGGTGGGGCCGTACACGGTGGGACACGTGCCACGGGCGCGAAACAAGCGGGCGGACGCGCTCGCCAACGAGGCGCTGGACCGGGCGCGGGGCTCGCGCTAGCCACGGGTGCGGCGCCGCCGTACGCTGGAAACGATCAGTGGGCCGGGCGATCGCGCCGGAACGTTCGCGTTGCGGTGAGGAAAGTCCGGACTCCGCCGGGCAAGGGTGCCAGGTAACGCCTGGGCGGCGCGAGCCGACGGAAAGTGCAACAGAAACATACCGCCCGCTGTGCTGCGGGTAAGGGTGAAATGGTGCGGTAAGAGCGCACCGGTGTCCTGGAGACAGGGCAGCCGTGCAAACCCCACCCGGAGCAAGGCCGAATAGGGGAG
>JAJDUR010000011.1 GCA_022826585.1 Dehalococcoidia bacterium | reverse complement strand
GAGCGCCGCCCCGCCCCAGTCGATGATGGCCTTGCCCTGTTGGCGGAACCACGGCATCCCGAAGGAGACGAGCGCCAGCGCCAGCATCGCCACGGGGATGTTGATGTAGAAGATCCAGCGCCAGGAAAGATGGTCGACGAGCGCCCCGCCGGCCAGCGGTCCAATGATGGTCGCCAGCCCGAACGTCGCCCCGAACAGCCCCATCCAGCGTCCCCGTTCCCTCGGCGCGAACAGGTCGCCGATCGACGTGAACGCCGTCGTCATGATCAGACCCGCGCCCACGCCCTGCACCGCCCGGAAGGCGATCAGATAGATCATGTCCGCCGCTGCCCCGCTCAGCCACGAGCCGGCGACGAAAATGATGATCCCCGCCAGGATGAACGGCTTTCGTCCGTACAGGTCCGAGAGTTTCCCGACCACCGGCACCAGCGCCGTCGAGGCCAGCATGTACGAGGTGAACGGCCACACGTAGAGGTCGAGGTTGCCGAGGTCCTCCACGATGGAAGGCATGGAGATCGCGACGATCGTCTGGTCCAGCGCCGCCAGGAACATCGTCGAGAGCACGCCCGCCAGCACGAGCGCCTTGCGCCGCGCGGGCAACTCCATCCCAGGCGGTAGTCCGCCGGATATCTGCTGGCCTCCGCCCATTCCCATCATGGCTGCGCCTCCCCGGCTGTCGTTGTCGTCGTTGCGTGTGTCGTTGCGAGGAACGGGGCCAGGACGGCCTCGGCCGCGGCTCGCGCGTCGCCCCTCGCCTTGAAGGCCTGGGCCGACCAGGGCGCGAGGCTGCCGAGGATGAGCGAGGTGGCCACGTCCGGCTCGATGTCCGCTCGCAGGCCGCCCCCGGCCTGCGCTCGTTCGTACAGGCGCTCGAAGCGCCGGCCGGGGTCAACCGCGCGCATTTCGCTCCGCAGCTCCTGGTGCACGCGCCCGCCGATAAGAGCGGCATGAACCCATCCGTACGTCCGCACGGTCTGGTGAAGCCGTGCGACCAGCGCAACAAGGTTTGCGACGCCTCCGTCCCCCGTCTCCGCTTCCTCGAAGCTCGCCGCCGTCTCGGCAACCATCCCCCGTACGATCGTCTCGATCACCTGGTCGCGGTTCCCCACGCAGCGGTACACGGTGCCGACCCCGACACCCGCCTCGTTGGCGATGTCGGTCAGCTCCGCTTCAAGGCCCTGCTCGGCCATGAGGCGGGTCGCCGCCTCCACGATCTTGCGCTGGTTCGCGAGCGCGTCGCTTCGCATCGGGAAACCGTAACCGGAATTCCGGTTATCGGCAAACCCCGAGCCCGAACAGCTCCGTTGCGGCTATCCGCGATGCCCCGGCCGGGGCCGCTAACCTTCTTCTTCGAGCGCCGCGTCCACCTTCGCCGCCACGTCCGCCGGCACGAAGGAGGCCCAGGTATCGCGGAAGTTCCGCAGGTACCAGAGGGCCCCGGCGTCGCTGTCCTCGTTGTTCTCTTCCATCCAGATCTCCGTGGCAACCTGGTCGGCCGCCTTGAAGTCCCACTTCTCAAGGAACGCGACGACCTCCGGCGCTCGATCGGTTAGCGACTTGTTCACCATGATCAGAACCTTCGCCTCGGGATAGGCGCAGGCCTTGTCGGCGGCCCAGCACTCATCCGAGTAGGGCGGCTCTTCGAGGATGTACAGGTCCAGTTCCACGGACAGCGGTGTCGGATGCCACATGTACCCCACCCAGGGCTCTCCCTTGGAGTAGGCCGCCTGCAGGTCCGCGAACAGGCCCGCGCTCGAACCCGGATTGAGCAGGCTGAGGTAGTCCCTCAAACCGTAGGCATCCACCTTCGCCTCGTTCACCTGCTCGCAGGCCCAGCCCGGGAGGCAGGTCACGAATCGCGCCTTGCCCTGCGAGTCCGACGTGACGAAGAGGTCCATGTAGTCGGGCAGGTCCGTCACCGAAACGAGGCCGGGATTCGCGTCCTTCAGGTACTGCGGGATGACCCAGGCTTCCCAGCCCGTGTCCAGACTGGTGCCAAGCGAGATCAGCGTCCCTTCATCCACATCCTCCAGCCACTCCTGCTGCGCGGGCCAGATCTCCATCGTCACCTGCGTGTCGTTGTTGGCCAGCGCCTCCCAGAGCGACACCGTGTCTCCCGGGACCAACTCCACGCTGTGCCCATAACCGTGCTCGACGATGTAGGACGCAACCCGTGCCTGGATCTCCGCGGAGGGCCAGTTCAGGTCCGAAAAGACAATCGGCTCCTCCCCACCGCCACAGGACCCCAGCAGGAATGCCACGCCCGCCACCAGCGTCGCCAGCGTGATCGCTACTCGCCGTCTAATCCGCTTCATGTGGGTCTCCTTGCTTCCTGCTTCGAACCGGTGCACTGCGCCGCGTCTCTATGGCGCCTATCCTACGCCGCCCCCTGCGCCCATTGACGACTGTTGCCGGCTGGCAAACGCCTGTGTGATGCGGTCGATGATGATCGCGAGGAAGACGATCCCCAGACCCGCCAGGAATGCGTTCCCCGGCTCGATCCGGCCCAGCCCCCGGTTCACGTCCTCCCCCAGCCCGCCGGCCCCCACCAGCGAGGCGATGACGACCATCGCCAGCGCCATCAGGGTCGTCTGGTTCACGCCCGCCATGATCGTGGGCGCCGCCAGCGGGATCTTGACCTTCAGCAGCAACTGCGCCGGGGTCGCCCCGAACGACTCCGCTGCTTCCAGCGTCTCCTCGGGCAGCTGGCGGATGCCGAGGTTCGTCAGGCGCACCGCGGGCGGGACCGCGTAGATGAGCGTCGCGATCACCGCCGGCACGTTGCCCAGGCTGAAGAACGCGATCGCCGGCACCAGGTAGACGAAGCTCGGCATGGTCTGCATCCCGTCGAGGATCGGGCGCAGGATGGCGTCCAGCCGGTCGCTCTGCGAGGCCCATACACCGAGCGGCACCGCGATCATGATCGAGAGCGTGACCGTGACGGTCATCAGCGCCACGGTCTCCATCGTGCTGTCCCAGAGTCCGAAAGCCGCCAGCAGGGTCAGCGAGCCCGCCGAGAAGGCCGCGACCCAGCGTCCCGCCGTCCGCCACGCGACCGTCGTGATGGCGAGGATCGTCGCCGGCCAAGGGAGCCAGAGCAGGAAGTCCTCGATGTTGACCAGCACCGTCAGCACGACTTCCTTGATCACGTCGAAGAGCACGTCCAGCTCGGTCGTCATCCAGTCGATGACGTTGTCGATCTCCCTCCCCACGTCCCGACCCACGTCTGCCGGAAACTCGCCTGCCCATTTCCAGTCTCCGGCCACCAGGACGATCGCCAGAATCGCCGGCACCACCAGCCACCGCAGCATCAGCAGCCAGCGCACCCAGCGTGGCCCCCGGCTCGCGGCCGGCAGGTGCACCCACTGGCGCAGCCACCTCGCGGGACCTGCGGCCCGACCGTTCTCCGTCGGTCGTGTGTCGCTCATCCCTCCGACGCTCCTCTCCCCACTGCGACGTCCGCAGCCCCGTTGTCCCCTCCGGCCGCCATGGCCTGGGCCAGCTCCTCCAGTGGCACCTCTCCCACCAGCAGCCCCGCGTCGTCCAGCACCGGCATCGGGTGGTCCGCGCGGAGGCCCCGCGGAACGAGCTCGTCCAGGACCGTATCGCCCTGTACCGCGTCATCGCTCGCCAGCGGCAGCGAGCCGACCGGCTGGTCCCCGGCCTGCAGCGCCTGCCGCAGTTGACGCAGGCCAAGCGTGCCGACGTAGCGGTCGCCGCTGTCGACAACGAGGGCGTACAGGCCGTCGGCCGCCTCGACCGTGGGGAGCGCCTCCGAGGCCATCTGGTCCGATCGCACCGTGCTCGTCGGCGGACGCATCACCGAGGCCGCCGTCACCATCGATTGCAGCCGCACATCGCGGGTGAACTCGCGCACGAAGTCGTTCGCCGGCGACAGCACGACTTCGGAGGGTTCGTCCAGTTGCACGATGACCCCGTCCCGCATGATCGCGATTCGGTCGCCGATGCGGACCGCCTCGTCAAGGTCGTGTGTGATGAAGATGATCGTCTTGTGCAGCTCCGCCTGGAGCTTCACGAGCTCGTCCTGCAGCTCCCGCCGGATCACCGGGTCGAGCGCACTGAAGGGCTCGTCCATCAGCAGCACGGGTGCGTCCTGCGCGAGCGCTCGCGCGAGCCCGACGCGCTGCTTCATGCCGCCGCTGAGCTGGTCCGTCATGCGGTCGCCCACGCCCTGCAGCCCCACTGCCGCCAGCGCCTCCTCGGCCCGCTCCCGGCGGTGGCGCTTCTCCACGCCGTTCACCTCGAGGCCCCAGGAGACGTTCTCGATCACCGAGCGGTGCGGCAGGAGGCCGTAGTGCTGGAACACCATCGCGATCGAGCGCCGCCGCACCTCCCGCAGCTCCGTCTCGTCCATGGCGGTGATCTCACGATCCCCGAGCCAGACGTTCCCCGCCGATGGTTCGATCAACCGGTTGATGCACCGCACCAGCGTCGACTTCCCGCACCCCGAGAGCCCCATCACCACGAACAGCTCGCCCGCCTTCACATCGAACGAGACATCCGAGAGCGCCAGCACGGAGCCATGCATCTCCTGGATGGCTTCCTTGGTCGTGCCCGTGGCCGCCCGCGCCATCGCCCCTTCCTCGTTGCCCCCGAACACCTTGAAGAGGTTCCGCACGGTGACGGTGACTCCACCATCCAATGGGGTTCTCTGCTCGGTTGTCACCGTTCCGCCCGCCTTGCGTTCCGGGTGCTACAGGGGAGCCTGAAAGGGCGCCGCCTCGACTCGCGGATGGTACCAGAGTCCCTATCCGCCCCAGCGTCCCTGCTCGACCCCTGCGGAACCCCTCGTTACCGTTGCCCGGCCAGGAGGAGCCATGTCCGTCCCCGATCCCGCCGCCGACGTTTCCGTCGACATCGATGGCCATATCGCCACCGTGGAGATCCACCGCCCGCCCCACAACTACTTCGACGTGGCCCTGATTCGCGCCATCGCGAAGGCCTACCACGCCCTCGACGAGGAACCGGACGTGCGCGCCATCATCCTCACCTCCGAGGGGCGCTCCTTCTGTGCCGGAGCCCAGCTCGCCGCCCCGGCCCCCGCCGATGACGACGAGGCGTCCGAACCCTCCCGCCGCACGGGCAGCGGCCACCTCTACCAGGAGGCCGTGCGCATCCTCGAGGCGGAGACGCCGGTAGTCGCCGCCGTTCAGGGCGCCGCCATCGGCGGCGGCCTTGGCCTCGCCCTCTCCGCCGACTTCCGCGTGGCCGCTCCCGAAGCCCGTTTCGCCGCGAACTTCGCGCGCCTCGGCTTCCACCACGGCTTCGGCCTCACCGTCACCCTTCCCGCCCTCGTCGGACAGCAGAAGGCCCTCGACATGCTCTACACGGGACGCCGCGTGAAGGGCGACGAGGCCCTGACGATCGGCCTCTGCGACGCTCTCGCCCCCATCGAGGAGCTCCGCGACAAGGCCCGCGAGATGGCCGCCGAGATCGCCGGCTCCGCCCCCCTCGCTGTGCGTGCCATCCGCCGCACGATGCGCCGCGGCCTCGCCGATCGCGTCCGTATCGCCACCGACCACGAGCTGGTTGAGCAGGACTGGCTCCGCCAGACCAACGACTTCCGCGAGGGCGTGCGCGCCACCGCCGAGCGCCGCAACCCCGACTTCACCGGCACCTAGACCACGAGAGGCCAGCCATGAACGAGTTCCAGGTCGAGATCACGACACCCGACGGCAGCGTCGACTGCTTCGCCGTCCACCCCGACGGCGATGGTCCCTTCCCGCCCGTCATCCTCTACATGGACGTCGTCGGCGTCCGCGAGGAGCTGCGCAACTTCGCCCGCCGCATCGCCGGCGAGGGCTACTTCTGCCTGCTGCCCGACATGTTCTACCGCCTCGGCCCGCAGAACTTCGACCTGTCGAAGGGTCGTGAGGAGATTGAGCGCATGTTCGCCGCAGGGCGCACGCTCGAGATGCCTATGGTGATGAGGGACACCAATGCCTGGCTCGACTACTTCGACTCCAACCCCGTCACCGACGGACCCGCCGGCGCCATCGGCTACTGCATGAGCGGCCGCTTCGTCGTTGCCGCTGCCGGAACCTTCCCCGAGCGCTTCGGCGCCATCGCCTCGCTCTACGGTGTCGGCATCGTCACCGACGAGGACGACTCGCCCCACCTGCTCGCGGACAGGATCAAGGCCGAGCTCTATCTCGGCTTCGCCGAGCACGACCCCTTCGTCTCTGACAACGTCATCCCGGAGCTGGGCAAGGCCCTGGAGGCGAACGGCGTACCTCACGCCATCGAGACGCATCCCGGCACCGAGCACGGCTTCTGTTTCCCGGAGCGCCCCGGCTACGTCGAGGACGCGGCCGAGAGCGTCTGGAGCTCCGTCTTCGACCTGTACGAACGCCGCTTGAAGGCGTAGCCGTCTAGAGCCCCAGCACCTCGCCCGCGTTCGCGTCCATGGCGGCGGTGATGCTGCGCTCCGCCATCAGCGCCAGCAGGCCCTCGGCCGCCGCGTAGAGCTGCCGGAAGGACTCGTGCGCCTCCTCGCCCGCGTCCGGCGGTGGCGGTTCGAGCGCTTCCAGCCCCCGGATGCCGATGAGCGGGATGAACATGCTCGCCAGCAGGCCAATGCGGTAGTCGTCGAGGCACTGCTCGAACGAGTAGCCCGTCACGCCGTGCTCCAGCAGCGTGGCGTGGTACAGCTCGACCAGTTCCTCGCTGATGGCCTTCCGTTTCGCCGGTTCGAACCCCTGCCCGATGAAGTAACCGAGGTCCCGCAGACCCGACCCGTAGCCGGCAAGCTGCCAGTCGAGGATCACGATCTCGTCCGGCGTGCCCCGCTCGCCGAAGAGGAAGTTCTCGATGCGGAAGTCCCCGTGGATCAGCGTCGCCCCGGAGGCGGCGCCACGCTCGAAGAGCGTGCCCCAGTCCCGCACCAGCCGCTCCCCGATCGGGAGGAACGCAGGGTCCACCCGCGGCACCATTCGCTCCGCGAACATGTCCCAGCCCCCCTGGACCAGCGGCGTGCTGATCGCGGACTGCTGCTCGGTCGAGGGCACCCACGCCCACTCCCGCAGCCGGTCGCTCTCCCACCAGCGGGCGTGCATCTCCGCCAGCGTCTTCACCACCAGCGGAGCCTGATCCGGCGGACAGGAGTCCGTCTGGCTCAACGTGCCCAGTCCGCCGAGATCCTCCATCAGGAGCGCGTACGAGGTCCGCTCCTCGAACGTCCCGCCGTAGCACACCGGCACCCGTGCGGTGCATTCCGCGCTTGCGTCCCGGTACCAGTGGACCTCCGTCTCGATGATCCCCGCCGCCCACGGCCTCAGGTACTCCGGCAGCGTCACGAAGGTCGGGGTCTTGGCCACGATGCTCGCCGGTCCCTTCCCGCCCTCGTAGGTGGGCGTTACCCGCGACGCCTGGCTGATGTAGCCCCGGCCCACGCCGATGTCCGCCACCTCGACGGCGCTTACCCGCCCGCTGGGCAGGTGCCCGCCCTCGCGAAGCGCGTCGGTCAGCCACTCCGCCGTTATCGCGTCCTTGTTCGGCAGCGGTTCCATGCGATCCTCCTGCGCCTGCCCCGGCGCTACCGAAGGCAGTCTGAGTGGCTGGCGCTTCCGTTCAAGCGCCCAGCAGCTCGCCCGCCTTCGTGTCCATCACCGCCACGATGTTCCGCTCCGCCATCACCGTCACGAGCGCCACGCCCGTCTCGATCATCTCGTCGAACGCCTTGCGCTCCTCTTCGGGCGCGTCCGGCGGCGGAGGCTCACGCTCCGCCATCCCCGTCATCCCGATGATCGGAGCGTACATGCTCCAGAGCAGCCCAAGCCGGTAGTCCTCATGGCACTGCGCCAGCGAGTAGCCCGTCACGCCGTTCGCGACGAGCGAGGCGTGGTACGTGGCGATCAGGTCGTCCTCCACCTCGCGGCGTTCGTCCGGGCTGAACCCCTGCGAGACGAAGTAGGCCATGTCCCGCAGCCCGGAGCCGTACCCCGAGAGCTGCCAGTCGATGAATACGATCTCGTCCGGCGTGCCGGGCTCCCCGAAGAGGAAGTTCTCGATGCGGAAGTCGCCATGCACGAGCGTCGCCGCCGAAGCTGCTCCCCGCTCGAAGATGCCCGAGAAGTCGCGCACCAGTCGCTCACCCACCGGCAGGAAGTCGGGATCCACCCGCGGCACGATGCGCTCGGCGAACAGCTCCCAGCCGCCCTCCACCAGCGGCGTATTCAGCTGCGACTGCCGCTCCGGCGACGGCAGCCACGAGGCTGCCCGCAGCCGTTCGCTCTCCCACCACTGCGCGTGCAGCGCCCCCAGCATCGTCACGATCGCATCCGCCCGGTCCCGCGGACCCGAGTCCATCTGGCTCATCGACTCAAGCTCGCTCAGGTCCTCCAGCAACAGGGCGTACGACCGCCACCCCTCGAACGCCGCCCCGTAGCAACGCGGGACGCGCGGCGCGCAGTCGTCGCCGGCCTCCGGGTAGAAGTGCAGCTCCGTCTCCACCGCCTGCGCCGCCCACGGCTTCAGGTACTCGGGGAAGTCGACCGAGACCGGCAGCTTGGCCACGATGCTTGCCGGCGCCGAGCCGTCGGCCCCCTCGTACGTCGGCACGATCCGCACGGTCTCGCTGATGTACCCGAACCCGATGCCGTCGGTATTGACGTCCACCGCCGACACGCGTCCCCGTGGCAGGTGCCCGCCCTCGCGGAGCGCCTCCGTCAGCCACGCCGCCGTGATCTCGTGCTTACCCCCGAGCGGCTCCATGGGACCCTCCGTCTACGCCTTCGCCAGGAACGCCCGCAGCTCCGGCAGCATGCGCTCCGGTGCCTCTTCCGCAAGGAAGTGACCGCAGTCCTCGAATTCGTGCAGTGTGAAGTCCGAGAGCTCGGCTTTCCACCGCTCCAGCTCCTTCCGTCGGAAGGCGATGTCCTTGAAGCCCCAGAAAATGAGCGCCGGCTTTCCCGTGAATGAGGCCCGGTCGTCCCAGATCGACCGCAGCCAGTCCGTCGCCCCGACGATGTGTCCCGGAAGCGCCGCGCAGGCGTCGCGGGAGCCCGCCGGCTGCGCCTGCCGGTAGTGGTCCATCACCTCTGGCGTGACAACCGCCTTGTTTCCGATCGCCATCGGCATGACCCGGTTCACGAACGCATTGAAGCGTTTGATCAGCAGTTGACCCAGCGGGCTCCGCATCATCGAGCTGAAGAAGAGGTAGTGCGGGTCCCGTGAAACGGGCCAGCACCACGTGTTGGTGACCACGAGCTTGCTGACTCGATCCGGATGCCGCCGTGCGAACTCCAGCCCGATAGGCCCGCCCCAGTCGGTCAGGAACAGCGTGGCGTCTCGAACGTCCAGGTGCTCCAGCAGCTCAGTGAGGCGTGTCGCATGCGCCTTCGGGTGGTGATCCTGTCGCTGTGTGCTCCGGGATGACAGGCCAAACCCCACGTGGTCCGCAGCGATGCACCGGAAGTCCGACCGGAGCCCGTCGATGAGGTGCCGGAACTCGAACGACCATGCGGGGTTCCCGTGAACGAATACGATGATGGGCCCCGCGCCCTCGTCGACGTAGTGCAGGGTGTGTCCGTCGGAGGTCGCCAGGAAGCGGCTCTCAAACGGGAAGAGTTCGTCCGAGAGCCAATCCGGGCGTGACTTGGCCATTAGCCGTCCAGGACCGTCGTTTCCGAGCCCGCCTGCATGACCGTGATGTGCGCCATTGGCGAGCCCGTGTCGTGCGCGCCGTGCCAGTGGTCCTCACCCGCAGGGACGACCGCGCAGTCGCCCGCGCTGACGACATGCTCGCCCTCGCGGTCGCCCACCTTCCCGATGCCCGATACCACGTACAGGATCTGGTCGCTCGTGTGGCGGTGCCAGCCCGCGCGCGCCCCCGGCCCGAAGTGCACGACCGACACGGTCACCTGGTCCGAGGCCGAGCCCGACAGCCCCCGCCCCCACACCTGGCCGCCCTCGAAAATCGACAGTTCGGTCCGCTCGGTGGTCTCGCCCTCGTCCGACTTCTGGATGTGTAGTGCCATCGCTCGCCTCCTCGTGCGCGGCGCAGCATAGCAGCGCCGTCCCGCCGGGAGCGGTACGCTATGGTGGATCGGGCCACGGGCCGGAGGGACGGCGATGTCGACGGAATACAAGCTGCCCTATGTCCTGCGCGAGCCGTGTGAGGACAACGGCCACATGTACGAGGCGGAGGTGCCGATCCTCCCGGGCTGCCGCGCCTGGGGAGAGACCGCCGATGAAGCTCTGGAATCCCTTGAGTCTGTAGCAGCGGCGTTCATCGAAATCTACGAAGAAGAGGGGCGCCCTCTTCCCGACGCCATCGTCAAGGCGGGTGAATTCCTGGTCGCGGTTTGACTCACCGGGAGCTAACGAGGAAGTTGCGGGCGCTTGGATGCGAGTACCGGCGGCAGGCGAAGGGCTCGCACGAGATCTGGTCCAATCCCGCCAACGGTGGCATGAGCAGCATTCCCAACCGCGGCCGCAAGGACATACCGATCGGCACGATCCGCGGTATTCTCCGCGACCTTGGCATCGAGAGGCGTGACTTCGACAGCCTCTGACGCCACGCTTGCCCGTGTCCGTCTCCCTCCCCACCATCGAGCGCGTGCCCGACCTCACCCTCTTCATCGACGACGGCGGCGTCCTCAACGACAACTCCCGCCGCGCCCCGGAGTTCCGACGCCTCGTCGCTGAGTTCTTCCCAACTCGCCTCGGTGGCAAGCCCAGCGCCTGGTCCGAGGCCAACCGCGCGACGTTCCAGGGCGTCTTCGACGCCCACAAGGACGCGATGGCCGTCGTCGACGCCTACCACCAGGGGGTCGTGGCGTACGAGACCGCGTGGCTCGCGGCCATGTGCGAGCACGTCGGTGTGGACACCCCCGAGGCCGACGACTGCGCCGCCCTCGCCCGCGAGGCCTTGCTCTTCATTACCCGCCGAGCGCAAGCCGCCTTCCCCGGAGCCGCCGAGACCGTCGCCGCACTGGCCGGGGCCGGCTACACGCTCCACACGGCCTCGAACCAGCCCTCCTGGGAGTTGGACGGCTACCTCTCGGGCATGGGCGTCCTCGACCACTTCGGCATCCTCTTCGGCGCTGACCTGGTCAATGCGATGAAGCCCTCCCGCACCTACTACGAGCGCGTCTTCGCCCTCGCCGGGGTCGACCCCGCCCGCGCCCTCGTCCTCGACGACTCCCCCGAGTACCTCGACGCGGCCCGCGAGGTTGGCGCCCGCACCGTCCTCGTCGGCTCCGCCGAGGCCCCGCCCGGTCACCTCGCCATCCCCTCCCTCGCCGACCTCCCCGCGCTTCTCGAAAGGCTGGCCTGACCCCGGAACCCGCTACAATCCCGAACCGTGAACGAGCAGGGCCTGGCCGTCACCCTCGAGTACTGCGCCCAGTGCGGCTACCTGCCCCGCGCCCAGTGGATGGCCGGCGAAATCCTCGCCGCCCTCCAGGACGACATCGCCAGTTTCGCCCTCATCCCCGGGGGCGGCGGCTGCTTCGAGTGGGCCGTCGACGGCGAGGTCGTCTCCTCGAAGAACGCCACCGGCCGCTTCCCCGAAGTCGACGAGATCATGGAGCTCATCGCCAACCGGCTCTGAGCCCGAAGGGAGTCCCCGTGTCCGATTCCACCATCACCGTCTTCGACCCACGCGGGCACGCGCGGGTCGTCGCCCAGCAGGCTGCCCCGCGTCCCGATGACCTCGACGGCCTCCGCCCCGGCGTCCTCGAGAACCGCAAGGCCAACGCCCGCCTTCTGCTTGAGTCGATGGTCGACAACCTGCGCGAGACCGCCGACATCGGCGCCACCACGACCGGCAGCAAGCCCGTGGCCGGCCCCGCCAGCCGCTCCACCATGGCCATGCTCACGGAGGAGTGCGACTTCGTTGTCGTTGGGTCATCCGACTGAGGGTCCTGCACGGCGTGGAG
>JAJDUR010000108.1 GCA_022826585.1 Dehalococcoidia bacterium | reverse complement strand
TGACCTCCCTCGTAACCGAGCACGGCCTCGCTCCCGCCGACATCCGCGAGGTCGAGGCGCTGCTCCCGCCGCAGGGCGCCAACATCGTCAACGGACGCCACATGCCCGACGTGAACCTGCAGTACTGCATGGCCGTCATCGCGCTCGACGGCGGCAGGCTCACGTTCCAGGCCACCCACACCTACGAGCGCATGAGCGACCCGGCCGTCGTCGACCTCATGGCGAGGGTCCGCCTGCAGGGCAATCCCGAGTTCGCAGGGATGGAGCGCCAGCGCCCCGCCACCGTACGCATCCACACCGCGAACGCAGTCCTGGAGCGCCACGTCCCCGCCGTCCACGGCACGGCGGACAACCCCATGACCACAGAGGAGGTCGACGAGAAGGCGCTGGACCTCATCGGCGGCGTCTACGGCGAGCAGCGCGCTCGCGACGTCGTCGCCGCCGTCCACGCCCTCGACACAACCCCCGCCTCCGTCCTCCGCCCCCTCCTCACCGAGGCATAACCGCACGACGGGGCTGTCATGTTGAGCGGAGCGCAGCGGAGTCGAAACATCTCTCGGGCGATGCCCGGTCCCTTCCCCCTCGATGGGGGAAGGTTAGGATGGGGGTGACCCGGACGAGGGGCGTAGCCCCCGTCATTCCCGCGAAGGCGGGAATCCAGTACCCACCTCGCCCCCTGGGAGAGAGCCTGTCCTGAGCTTGCCGAATGGGTCGACGCGCTTGCGCGGCGGGTGAGGGCCCTCCAGCCTCAGCGCCCTGGACCCGCGCGAATGAAGGCGAACTGGGCCAACAGGAACACCATGCTGATCACGGCGGTCTCGAGGACCACGGACAGCAGGAGCCACTCACCGTCGGTGGCCTCGCCGTAGCGGAAATAGAAGTGCAGACGTCCGGTGAGGCTGCTGCAAACGGCGACTACCAGGGCGGCCCAGACGAGGCGCGTCGACCGCTGGCCTGTGGTCAGGGCCCGGACCGCCGCGTGCGCCATGACGGCGATGCAGAGCATCCTCAAGGCGAACATCCACCAGCCCAGCATGTAGTCCGACACCCGGGCCCAGAACGGGACATCTATATGCCAATCGGCCCGTATCCAGATCACGGCGGAGTAACTGACGGCGGCAACGATGGCGATGGCGAGGAGGACGTTGGCGCTTCGGGTCATCAGCCGCATACGCCGTCCTGGTCCATATCCGGCTTCAGCACTGCTGGCGTCCGCTCAGTACACCCCCGGAAAGATCCGGTACTTCACCAGCGACTTGTACTCCGCCCACTTCTCCTCGCCGTACTTCTCAGCGCAATGCTTGTCGTCGTCGCGTTGGCGCGAGGTGAACAGCGAGACGATGAAGATGAAGTAGACCCACGCCCAGGGATTGCCGAAGTGGCCGAATATCAGGGCGACCGAGAGCGAGGCGAACCCCTCGCCCATGTAGTTGAAGTGGCGGGCCACGCCCCAGTAACCGCTGTACAGGATCTTGCGCTCGCCGACCTCGATGTACTTCGGCTCGATGATGCCGAGGAACTTGCGGTCGGGGAACCGCTTGAACATGTACTTCTGCATGTTCGCGCCGCGCGAGATGCTCCACCCGAACAGGAACAGTAAGGGCGTGCCGATGAGCCACACGTACGTCCACGGCGCGGAGAACCCGGGGTCCGGGTGTGCGGCCATCCCCCACAGCGGGAGGATGAACAGCCATCCGTAGATCACGAGGCCGCCCCAGAACAGCATGAAGCCGAGCCGCTCGTGGATCAGGTCGTAGGTGTACAGCTGGACGCGCTCGAACACGAAGTAGTCGAGGATGTAGAACGTGAAGAACGCGGCGTACAGGAACACGCCCGGGTTGGCGTTGTCGCCGAAACGGTCGTAGTGGTACGCGGCCCCCGACAGGGCGTTGAGCGACAGCATCGCCCCGCCGACGACGTAGAACCACATCTTGATGTCGAAGCGGTCCTTGAACAGCGAGATCTCCCGCACGCGGCCGGTCCACAGCTCCGCGAGGGGGCCTTTCGTACTGTCGCCCTTCGGCTGGCTGAACACCGCCACGAGCGCGAAGATGAGCGTGAAGAACGTCCCGCCCGCCACGGAGTAGACCGACGCCCGGTAGAACCACTCGCGCGGCATCCCGGTGACCTCCGTGGCCCACAGGATGAGCACGATAACGAACACCAAGAGACCGTTCAGCCGGTAGTTGCGGGGTTGGCCGGTCGCTTCGTCGATGACGTAGCCGGGCACCCGTCGTGCCGGCAGGATGATCTGCAACACGGCGAACACGGCGAAGACGATGAGCGGGGTGAAGAACCCCCAGACCGCTTCCGTCCCGGAAAGCTCGAAGAGATGTTCGATGCCGAGCCATTCGATCATGACGGGATACCCCCTTGTCTGACGACGCGGCCATTATGGGGACGGGCGCGGAAGGCGGTCAATGACATGCTGCCCCCGTTCGTGTGAGTAACGCCCTTCGTTCTGCGGAGGGGCGGTGCAGCGTGGCCTTGTCATGCCGAGCGGAGCGCAGCGGAGTCGAGGCATCTCTCGGGTGGTGTTGCCCACCTCGCCCCCTGGGAGAGGTCGACGCGCTTGCGCGGCGGGTGAGGGTGAACGCGACGTGGGGTGTGGTGCGTGGGCGCCCATCCCCGCTCGGTATCTTTGGTATGCTCGCCGCGACGCGCCAGAGGGGAGGTCCGCCATGACCACGCGCCAACTGCCCACCGAAGAGGAAGTGCTCGGCTACTTCGAATCGCTCAGCAACTGGGGACGCTGGGGCGACGATGACCAGCTCGGCACGCTCAACCTCGTTACGCCGGAGAAGCGGAAGCAGGCCGCGGCGCTCGTCAAGGACGGCCTCAGCATCGGCTGCGCCCGCCCCGTCAGCACCCAGTACGCGCTCGACCAACCGATAACACCCGTCCACTTCATGGTCGACACCGGCGAGGAGTACTGCCTCGACGACGAGAAGGAGTGGACGACCCAGACCTCCGCCGACTACTTCGGCATGGCCATCCACGGCCCCGGCCAGACGCACCTGGACGCGCTCTGCCACCAGTTCTGGCAGGGGAAGATGTACAACGGACGCCCCTCCAGCCTCGTATCGTCGAGCGGGAAAGCGGCGTTCGGCGCGGTCGACGGCATGAAGGACGGCCTCGTCACGAAGGGCGTGCTCCTCGACCTCGCGAAGGTGCGCGACGTCCTCTGGTACGAGCCCGGCGAGGCCGCCTACGTGGACGACCTCGAGGCGGCGGAGAAGGCGCAGGGCGTGCGCGTCGAGGAAGGCGACGCGCTCCTGCTCCGGTTCGGCTGGTCGAAGCGGCGCTACATGCTCGGCCCCGTGCCCCGCGAGGGCGGACGCGCCGGCCTGCACGCCTCCTGCCTGCCCTGGCTCCATGAGCGCGGCATTTCCGTACTCGCGTGCGACAGCGCACAGGAGGTGCGCCCCACCGGCTACGACCGCTTCTTCGGCCCCATCCACTCGGTCGGGCAGGTCGCGATGGGCCTCTGGCTCGTCGACAACGCCGACTTCGACGCACTCGCCGATGCGTGCGCGCAGGCGGGGCGCTACGAGTTCATGTTCACCGTCGCGCCGATGAACTTCCCGCTGGCGACCGGCTCGCCCCTGAACCCGATTGCCGTCCTCTAGCATGAACCTGTCATGCTGAGCGCAGCGCAGCGGAGTCGAAGCATCTCTCGGGAGGCCCCCTAGCGCATGGAAGCCATCCTCACGGCGCTCGGCTACCTCCTCGACCCCACCTACTGGGTTGTGCTTCTCAGCGTCGTTGTGCTCGCCGCGATTGCGAGCGCCATCCCCGGCATGAACTCTTTCCTCGTGATGGCGCTCGCCTTCCCCTTCATCCTCTTCGAGGTCAGGGAACCCGCCATCGGACTCGTCGCCCTCGCGACCATCAGCGGCGTCAGCAACACGCTCGACTCCGTGCCCGCCATCCTCATCGGGCAGCCGAGCGCCGCAACGCAGGTGACGTTCCTGGAAGGCCACCAGCTCGCCCGGCGGGGGCGGGCCGCGCACACGCTCGGCGCGGTCTACGCCGTCTCCGCGCTGGGCGGCATCGTCGGAGCGGCGCTGCTCACCATCGCCATCCCTGTCGCGCGCCCGTTCGTGCTGCGGTTCGGCTTCCCGGAGATAGCCGCGACCGGCATGGTCGGCATCGCCATGGTCATCGTGCTGAGCCGGGGCGCGATGGTGCGCGGCCTCATCTCCGCGCTCGTGGGGATGCTGCTCGGCATCATCGGCACGATGGGCAGGCTCACGGTGGACCCGTTCGTGAGCATGCCGCTCGTGCCGTTCATCATCGGCCTGTTCGCGCTGCCGGAGTTGGTCGACCTGATGATGAGCCGCCGTCCGGTGGCGGCGGAGGGCGCGACCTTCGGC
>JAJDUR010000053.1 GCA_022826585.1 Dehalococcoidia bacterium | reverse complement strand
AGAGGCTGACGAGGCCGTAGCGGCCGCCCGTGCGCTCCAGCTCGTGCATCAGCTTCACCGTCAGGATGGTGCCGGTCGCGCCCACGGGGTGGCCGAGGGCGATGGCGCCGCCGTTCGGGTTCGTCTTCTGCGGGTCGAGCGCAAGCTCGTTCGAGCAGGCGCAGGCGACGCTGGCGAAGGCCTCGTTCAGCTCGATCACGTCCATCTGGTCGAGCGACATGTCGGCCTTGTCGAGCACCTTGTTGACGGCCGGGATGGGGCCGCTGCCCATGATCGACGGGTCGACGCCGGCCTCGGCGCGCGCGATGAGGCGCATGCGGGGCTTCACGCCCATCGAGTCCGCCTTCGCCGCGCTCATCACGACCGTGGCAGCGGCGCCGTCGTTGATGCCGCTGGCGTTGCCGGGGGTCACCATGCCGTCCTTCTTGAAGGCCGGGCGCAGCCTGGCGAGCTGCTCGGGCGTGCTCGCGCGGGGGAACTCGTCCGTGTCGAAGACGCGCTCCTCGCGGCGCTCGCGCACCGTGATCGGGACGATCTGATCCTTGAAGTAGCCGTTCTCGATAGCGCTCAGGGCGCGCCGCTGGCTCTCGGCGGCGAACTCGTCCTGGGCCGTGCGCGAGATCTCGTACTCCTCGGCGAGCTTCTCGGCGGTGATCCCCATGTGCGTGTCCTCGAAGGGGTCGCTGAGGAGCTTGACGATGCCGTCCTCGATCGTGTCGTGGCCGAGGCGGTAGCCGGAGCGCGCCTTGCGCAGGTAGAAGGGCAGGCGCGTCATGTTCTCGGAGCCGCCGGCGACGACCACGTCGGCGTCACCCGTCTCGATGTAGCGGGCGGCGGTGTTGATGGCCTCGAGGCCGCTGCCGCAGAGGCGGTTGATGTTGACGGCGGGCGTCTCGACGGGGATGCCGGCCCTGATGCCGGAAACGCGCGAGAGGTAGGCGTCCTCGGCCACCTGGCCGACGATGCCCATGACGATCTGCTCGACGTCGCCGCCCTCGAGGCCGGCGCGGTTGACCGCCTCGGCGATGACGGTGGAGCCGAGCTCGCTGGCGGGGGTGTTGGCGAGCGATCCGTTGAACGTGCCGATCGCGGTGCGAACGCCGCTGGCAATGACAACATCTTCCATGGCGGTACCTTCCCTGGGAGCGGCGGGCAGGCCCGCCGAGAGTGTGCGCGCCATTGTAGCCCCTCATTCCTTCCCGAGGGCGGACGCGCGAGAACGGCGCGACCTCTACGATGGGCGCGTGAGCCGCTTCGCCGTTCGTCCCGCCGACAGCGACGACGCGCCCGAGCTGGCGGAGCTGCTGGCGGAGGCGTTCGCGGCGTCGAACGCCTGCTACCCGGAGCCCGAGCCGCCCTCGGAGGCGGACCTTGCCGTCCGCATGCAGACGGGCGAGGCCTTCCTGCTGGCGGAGTGCGACGACGATGTCGTCGGCGTGGTGCGGCGGAGCGAGGATGAGGGGATCGCGGGGTTCGACCTGCTGGCCTCGCGGGAGGCGGGGGCGGGACGGGCGCTCGTGCGGGCGGTGGAGGCTCGCGCCCAGGACGGCGGGCTGCGGCTCGTGCGCGCAAGACTCCCCGACGAGTCGCGGCTGGCGGACTACTTCGCGGCGCTGGGCTACCTGCCCATCGGTCGCGCGAACGAGGCGTTCCGGGGCGAGGAGGTTGCCGTGCTCACGGTCGAGCGGCGGCTACCGCTGCTGACCGTGCGCGAGCAGCGCCGCAGCGACGCGGACGCGATCGCGGCGCTGGCGGGCGAGGACCCGTGGCCCTTCGAGCAGGGGACGCGCCCGGGGTGGTTCGTCGCCTCCGACGGCGACCGCGTCGTGGGGGTCATCCAGGCGCGAGACACGGGGGGCGGGCTCGCCGCCATCCGCGAGCCGGTGCTGGCAGCGGGCTACGAGGGGCGGGGCCTGGACGCGTGGATGGTCGAGCGCGCGGCTGACTACGCGGGGACGCACGGCTCGCACACGGCGGAGCTACCGCTGACGGAGCGCACGGCGCCGCTCCAGCGGCTGCTGGAGGACCGCGGTTGGGAACTGGAAAGAGGCGGTGATCGGTACGTAAAGAGACTCAGCGGCAACCTCCGGGAGGACGTTTTCGCCGACTAAGCTGTCTGTGGGATGACGACGGGGCACTCCATCAGCGGCCTCCGGACGGCTGTGGCGGTATGGATCACGTCCGAGCCGTGGCGTGACGGGCAGGGGCGAGCGCGAACGGCCACGCTGCTGCTGTACGCCAGCTGCGAGCTGCAGGTCCTTTTGCTGAAAACGGGCGAGCGCCAGCCAGGGGGCGCCGTGACCTGGCGAGTCGACGAAGGGGTGGAGGTATCCGAGTCTTGGACCAGGCCCTCCTGGGCCCAGACGGGCGACCTCGTCCCCCTCCTCGCCGCCGCGCTGATGCGGGAGTTGAAGGGAGCATCCCGCTTTTCCATCAAGACGGTGGCCACGCCGGAACTCACGTTCCTCCTGGACGGAGCCCTGGAGACATCCGTTCAGGCGCACCTCGACCACCGCGGCCGGGATGGCTGGCGCTAGCGACTCAGGTGGCGAGCCAGTCCGGGGTGTTGTCCCAGGAGTCGAGCGCGGCCACCTCGGAGAGGGGCTTGCGGGTGAGCGGGCCGAAGCGGCCGCGCGGGTAGCCGAGGGGCACGCAGTAGACGACCTCCGCATCGGCGGGGATGCCGAACAGCTCGTGGACGCGCTCCTCGACGACAGCGTGGAGGGTGGTGATCGTGCCGCCGATGCCGATCGAGCGGGCGGCCAGCAACAGGTTCTGGACGGCGGGGATGACGGACTCGATGGCGCCCCGGCCGCGCGCCGTCGAGCAGACGAGCACCATGGCGGGGGTGTTGCCGATCTCGCCGGAGAGGCGCATGGCCGACTGGCGCACACCCTTCCCGGGCGGGATGTCCTCGGGGCCGTTGATGCCCTCGTCCTTGCGCTTGGCCCACCAGGCCTCCTCGTAGAGCTCGCCGAGGGCGGCGCGCTTCTCGGGGTCGGTCACGAGCAGGAAGCGCCAGCCCTGGCGGTTGCCGCCGTTGGGGGCCTGCCGGGCGGCATCGAGGATGTCGCGCAGGTCGCGCTCCTCGATGGGGTCGGGGCGGAAACGGCGGATGGCGCGCATGGTGTACATGGCCTCGCCGAGGGTCATGGTCCAGCGGTCGGGTGCGGGAATGGGCACGGGTTGCCTCCGGGGGAGTGGTTGCGGGGTCAGCCTGCCACCTGCGGCGAGCGGGGGCCAGTGGGGGAGGGGGGCAACACCCCTCAGCGTGCCCGGCCAGCTACCAGGAAGGCGCCATGTCTCGGAAGGCGTGGCCGAGCGCCCGCCAGCGCATCGCGAACTCGCCCGCGGGCGTCTCGCGCTTCGGCCAGCGCTGGAGGCACTGCTCGCGGTGCTCGACACCCACCGTGTCCACGATCCAGAGCTCGTAGTCGGCAATCCAGTCGCACGCCTCGGGCACGAGGACGCAGGCCGCCTCGAATCCCTGCTCAGACTCCACGGCGAAGGGAAAGGCGCCGAGACCCTGCTCACTCCATTGTTCGAGCGGAGGGGCGTTGCAGGCGATCACTCGCGGGCTCACGTCGTACCGGCCGAGGAAGATGCCCGCTCCGGACCCGCTCGAGTAGAACACCCCCGCCCCGCGCAGCCAGACACCCCCGCGGTCGTTGATCGAGCGGGTGTAGCCCACCGAGCGTCCGCCCGGTCCCTGCCCCGGGAGGCGTTCCAGTCCGTAGCGAATGAGCAGATTGCCACCGGGGTAGATAACGTCCTGGCCCCAGCACCAGCACTGGTCGTTCATCAGTGGGGCGGCCGCCTCCACCCAGTCGGCGTCGCCCGGCGGCGCCTGCAACGGCGTATCAGTGCTGGTCAACGAAATAACCCACCTGCGTGATCCGAACGTTCATGATACTGAGTATCAAAAAGAGATGCCATGGACGTCAACCCGCATGCGGCAACCGATGCGCGCAGCGCCTCTGCACGCAGCGACGGGGCCGCGGGGTCTTCCCTGACGGCCCGCCCGCCGCCCGCCTGCTACATGGCGCCCCGCACGAGGACGACGGAGACGGAGGCGATGTAGGCAGCCAGGAGGACAGCGCCCTCCCAGCGGGTGATGCGCGTGTCGGACCAAGAGAGGGCAAAGAGCACGATCGTCGAGACGGCCAGGGCGGGCACCTCGAAGCGGTAGAGGGCGCCGTCGATGGGGAGGGTGGCCACCGCCCCCGTCAGGCCGAGGACGCCGAGCAGGTTGAAGACGTTGGAGCCGACGACGTTGCCGAGGGCGATGTCGTGGTTGCCGCGCAGGGCGGCGACGGCCGTCGTCACGATCTCGGGCATGCTGGTGCCGATCGCGACGACCGTCACGCCGATGGCGACCTCGCTGATGCCGGCGCGCCCGGCGATGCCCGTCGCCCCGTTGACCGCCAGCTCGGAGCCGAGGGCGAGGCCGCCCACGCCGAGCACCAGGAGCGCCGAGTGGCCGGCGAGCCCGCGGCGCTCCAGCTTGCCCGCGGCCTCCGGCACGTGGTCGGCGGCGAGCGTCTCGGCGGCGTCGGGCTGCAGCCAGAGGGAGAGCCCGACGAAGGCGACCAGGGCGACGAAGAGGAGGGCGCCGGCGCCGTGCCCGATCGTGCCCGTGAGGCCGAGGCCCGCGACCGCGGCCGTCGCGGCCAGGAGGACTGGCATCTCCCAGCGCAGCAGGCGAGGGTGCACGTCCATGGGGCGGATGACGGCGGCGATGCCGAGGACGAGCGCGACGTTCGTGATATTCGAGCCGAAGACGCTACCGACGGCGAGGTCGCCCGAGCCCCCGATGCCGGCGGCGAGGCCGACGACGAACTCGGGCGCGGAGGTGCCGAAGGCGACGACGGTCGCGCCGACGATGACGGGCGACAGCCCGAAGGCCATGGCAAGTCTCGAGGCGGAGCGCACGAGCAGCCACGCCCCGGCGAGCAGGAGGCCGAGGCCGGCGATGGTCAGGACCGCGTCGAGGGCCACGGGGGCAGTCTAGGGGCTGCCAGGGGGGTGAGTGGCCCTCAGCTCGCTGGCATTGCCTGCGGGACAGTCACTTCGATCTCGACCATCTCGAACGTGGTCGAAATCGTGGGAGCGGGCTCGCCGAACTCGGCATAGGACTCGAGGACATCCTCCGGGATCGGCTCGCTGTGGTACGCGATGGCATCATCGATGGACATCTTCGGCTCCGGGAGGGATTCACCATCCTCCAACATCGCCTCGATGTGGAACACGAGGGCCTCGCGGATCATCGCCTGCATCTCGTCCCAGGTCTTGCCGGTGCTGATGCAGCCGGGCACATCGGGCACGTAGGCACCGTAGTTGTTGGGGGTCCGCTCGAAGACGACCGCGTATGTCAGCTTCATCGGCTTCTCTTCCTGAGTCCCGCTTGACTCATGATACTCGACCACAGTCTCGGCCCAACATCCTCACGGGGGTGCCCCGGTATGGTCACCGTTCCCCGCTTCGTCGGGTGGTGAAACTGGCGGTGACTGCCCTTCGTCCTCACGCGGTACCAGCCATCGCGCTCAACGAGTCGGATCGCGTCCCTGATCTTCGGCATGGCCTGGCTCCAAGAAGCTCCGTCACCGCTACGAAGAAGCGCCGGCCCGGGGGGCCGGCGCTTCGTGACTCTGCCTGAGCCTGGTGCGGGAAGGCCCGCCTAGGCGTCGAAGTAGAGGGAGAACTCGTGGGGATGCGGGCGGATGTCGACCGCCGCCACTTCGTTCTCACGCTTGTAGTCGATCCAGGTGCGGATCAGGTCCTCGTCGAAGACCTCGCCCTGGAGCAGGAAGTCGTGGTCCTCCTCGAGGGCGTCGAGGACGCCGGCGAGGGAGCCGGGGAGCACGGGGTAGCCGTGCTCGTGCGGGTCGATCTCGAAGAGGTCGACGTTGTCGACCGGGTCGCCCGGGTCGATGCGGTTGGCGATACCGTCGAGCCCCGCCATGAGCATGGCGGAGAAGCCGAGGTAGGGGTTGCAGGTCGGGTCCGGCGAGCGGAACTCGAGGCGCTTCGACTTCGGGTTCGCCGAGAGCATGGGGATGCGGATGCCGGAGCTGCGGTTGCGGGCGCTGTAGACGAGCACGTTGGGCGCCTCGTAGCCGGGAACGAGCCGCTTGTAGGAGTTCGTCGTGGGCGCGCAGAAGGCCATGAGGGCGGCGCCGTGCTTGATCAGCCCGCCGATGTAGTAGCGCGCCGTCTCCGAGATCATCCCGTAGCCGTCCTTGTCGTAGAACAGGTTGACCCCGTCCTTCCAGAGCGACTGGTGGACGTGCATGCCGTTGCCGTTGTCCTCGAAGACCGGCTTGGGCATGAAGGTCGCCGTCTTGCCCGCGTTGCGGGCGACGTTGCGAACGACGTGCTTGTACCACTGGAGGTTGTCGGCCATCTGCACGAGGGGCGCGTAGCGCATGTCGATCTCGCACTGGCCGGCGGTGGCGACCTCGTGGTGATGGATCTCGACCTGGATGCCGACCTCCTGCATCTTCAGGACCATCTCGGTGCGGAGGTCCTGCAGGGTGTCGCGAGGGGGAACGGGGAAGTAGCCCTCCTTGTGCTCGGTCTTGTAGCCGAGGTTGGGGGTTCCCTCGGTCTCCATGTCGATACCGGTGTTCCAGGCCGCCTCGACGGAGTCGACGCGGTAGAAGGCGGTGTCGCGCTCGGAGTCGTAGCTGACGCTGTCGAACACGAAGAACTCGGCCTCGGGGCCCCAGAAGGACTCGTCGGCGACGCCCGTCAGCTTCAGGTACTCCTCGGCGCGCTGGGCAACGGCGCGGGGATCCTTGTGGTAGCCCTCGGCGGTCACCGGGTCCTTGATGTCGGCGGTGATGCTGAGGGTGGTGTGGGCGGCGAAGGGGTCGAGCACCGCCGTGTCGGCATCGGGGATGAGGATCATGTCCGAGCGCTGGATGCCCTGGAAGCCGCGGATGCTGGACCCGTCGAACCCGAGCCCCTCCTGGAACGTGTCCGGGCTCCACTCGCTGGGGGTGACGGAGAAGTGCTGCCAGGCGCCGAGCAAGTCGGTGAACTTCACGTCGATGATCTGCACGCCTTCGTCGGCGATCAGCTGTTGGACTTCTTCAGGGGTCGTCATGTCGGGTTACCTCGTTGGGACCGTTCTGGCGCGCCCCGGGGGCGCAGGGATGGACGGATGGATCATCGCCATCGCCGGGCGGTAGGAGCAACGCCCGGCGATGAAGTTCGTGTTACGGCTGGATGTCGCGTGCGCTCAGAGCGCGACATCCCCCCGCTCGCCCGTGCGGACGCGGATGGCCTCCTCGACGGGTATGACGAATATCTTGCCGTCGCCGATATTGCCCGTGCCGGCCGCCTCGATGATAGCGCTGATGGCCTTCTCGACGGCGTCGTCCCGCACGACCATCTCGACCTTCATCTTGGGCAGCAGGTCCACGACGATGGTCTCGCCGCCGCGGCCCTGGTGGGCGATGCCGCGCTGGGCCCCACGACCGGTGACGGAGAGGATGTTCAGGCCGTGGATGCCCTGCTCCTCGAGGGCGTCCTTCACCTCGTGCAGCCGCTCGGGTCGGATGATGGCCTCGATCTTCTTCATGACTCGCTCCTGCCGATCTCCGGCTCACCGGCGTCCGGTGCCGGTTCGATGATACCGACCGGGATGGCGATACCGGCCTCGTCGCTCTGGTAGGCGCGTTCGCCGTGCTGGGTCACGTCGAGGCCGACCTCCTCGTCCTCCTCGTTGACGCGGACGCCCATGGTGAGGTCGAGCACCTTGAGGATGACGTAGGTGACGATGAAGGAGTAGGCGCTGACGGCGCCGATGCCGACGATCTGGTCCCAGAGCAGGCGCCACTCGCCGTGGATGAGGCCCTCGCGGAACTCGGGCGCGCCCACGACGGCCGTCGCGAAGAGGCCCGTGCCAATTGCGCCCCAGAGCCCGCCGACGCCGTGGACGGCGACGACGTCGAGGGAGTCGTCGAAGCGGAGATACTGGCGGAGGCGGACGGCGAAGTAGCAGAACAAGCCCGCGCCGAAGCCGATCGCAAGCGCCTCCATCGGTTCGACGTAGCCGGAGGCGGGCGTGACCGCCACGAGTCCGGCGACGGCGCCGGAGGCGGCGCCCACGACGCTCGGTTTCCCGGACACCTTCCAGCTAATGAGCGTCCAGGTGAGGGCGGCCATGGCGGCGGCCACGTTCGTGTTGACGAAGGCGTAGACGGCCTGCCCGCTCGCTCCGACGGCGCTGCCGGCGTTGAAGCCGAACCAGCCGAACCAGAGCATGGCCGCGCCCAGCACGACCATGGTGATGTCGTGCGGCTCCATCGGCTCGGTGCCGTAGCCGCGGCGCTTGCCGAAGACGAAGACGGCGGCGAGGGCGGCAACGCCCGCGTTCACGTGGATGGCGAGGCCGCCGGCGAAGTCGAGGCCGTTGATGCCGATGTCGGCGGGAACGCCCTCGCCCGAGAAGGTGTTGAGCCAGCCGTTCACGCCGAACACCCAGTGGGCGATGGGCGCGTAGACGATCAGCGACCAGAGGGCGATGAAGAGGAGGAACGGCCCGAAGCGGGCGCGCTCGGCGAAGGCGCCCGTGATGAGCGCGGGCGTGATGATGGCGAACATCATCTGGAAGGCCATGAAGAGCAAGTCGGGCACGCCCCCGGCGCCGGAGTCGACGCCGACGCCCCGCAGGCCGAAGTGATCGAGATTGCCGATGAGCCCCAGCCCCTGGTCGGGGCCGAAGGCGAGCGAATAGCCGACGACAACCCAGAGCACGCCCACCACGCCGATGGTGATGAACGAGTGCATGATGGTGCCAACGACGTTCTTGCTGCGGGTGAGCCCCCCGTAGAAAAACGCCAGCCCGGGCGTCATGAAGAGCACCAGGGCCGAGGCGGCCAGCATCCAGGCCGTGTTGCCAGCGTCGATTTGGAAGTCGGACACGCGCACCCCCCGCTGCCCCGCGCACGGGGCGCAGGGCAGCATCCGCTGAAGTGGCGCGTATCTTGACGGCCCCGTGTTTCAACCATGTTTCGCACGCGGGAATCGAGCCCGACAAAGGGGAACGTGGTAGCGTGCGGGCGTGACCTCCTCCCCGGGTGACGCCGGCGCCGACACCCTCCCCGAAGGACTGCAGCTGCTTGCCGAGACGTTCTCCTTCTCGGAGCGCGGGCGTCCCTTGCTGGGGTTCGGGCACTACGCGACGGTGATCGATACGGGCGGGCCGCAGGCCCTCGCCCTCGCCACGGACACCATCGGCACGAAGGCGCTCGTCGCCCAGGCGATGGGCAAGTACGACACGGCCGGCATCGACTGCGTCGCCATGAACGCCAACGACATCGTCTGCGTGGGCGCGGAACCGGTCTCGATGGTCGATTGCGTGCTCGTGGAGGAGATGGAGGAGGCGTTCCTGGCCGAGATCGCAGTCGGGTTGCGGGAAGGCGCTCGCCGCGCGCGCATCTCGATCGCGGGCGGCGAGACGGCGCGCGTCCCGGAGATGCTGCGGGGCGCCGTCGCGGGCCGGGCTTTCGACCTCGGCGGCACCTGCGCGGGGCTCGTCGAGCGGGAGCGCATCCTCACGGGCGCGAGCGTGGCGGCGGGGGACGCGCTCGTCGGCTTCGCCTCGTCGGGCATCCACAGCAACGGCCTCACCCTCGCGCGGCGCACCTTCCGCGAGGCGGGCTGGGAGCTGGGGCGCTACGTCGAGGAGTTCGGGCGGACGCTCGGCGAGGAGCTGCTCGAACCGACCGCCATGTACGTCGACCTGGCGATGGCGCTCCTGCGCGAGCTCGACGTGCGAGCCCTCTTCCACGTGACGGGCGGGGGCTTCCTCAACCTGCGGCGGCTGGAGGCGGAGGCGGGGTTCGACATCAAAGCGCTGCCGCCGGTGCCGGCCATCTTCACGGTCATCCAGCGGCTCGCGGGCCTCGACGACGCGACCATGTACGCCGAGTACAACATGGGCGCCGGCTTCTGCGCGGTGGTCCCGGAGGCGGAGGCCGAGCGCGCCCTCGCGCTGGGCGAGGCCTGCGGCATCGCGGGGTGGCGGCTGGGCACGGCCACCGCGTCGGCGGCGCGGGAGGTCACGATCCGTACGGGGGGCATCGCCCTGCGGGGCGGGGCGGGGGGGTTCGGGGCCGGCTAGCTTCGCGGCGGCTGGTTGGCGGCCTCGCGGGGTGGGGGTGGGGAGCGCCGGATGGACCAGCGGCGGAAGCGCTCTTCCATGCGGTCGTGGCCCTGGCGCGCGATCATCTCCTCACGCAGTCGCAGGAAGTCCTCGCGCGTGCGCCCGCCGATCTGGCTCGTGTGGCAGAGCACGGCCTCGAGGCGCGTCTCCCAGTAGTCGGTCACGTCGATGGTGTAATCGGGATCCTCGCTGCCCGCGAAGAGCACCTCGTTGACCTCGTGCGAGGGGAGGCCGTCTTCCTCGTCGCGCGGGTAGTAGAGGCGGTCGCGCACGAGCGGGTAGACGGCGTCGGCGGTGAGGATGCCGACGTTGCGGTGGTCGCGGTGGTTGAAGCCGCGACGGAAGGCGTCCCACGTGACGATCACGTCGGGGCGGTGGATGCGGATGAGGCGCACGATCTGGCCGCGCAGCTCCTCCTCGTCGATGGTGTGGCCGTCGGGATGGCCGAGGAAGACACACTCCTTCACGCCCAGGGCACGGCAGGCGGCGCGCTGCTCCTCCTCGCGGATGGCGGCCAGCTTCTCGGGGTGCATCTCCGGGTCGTGCGTGCCCTTGTCGCCGCCCGTGACGACGACGTACACCACCTCGGCGCCCTCGGCGCACCAGCGCGCGACGGTGCCGCCGCAGACGAACTCGGCGTCGTCGGGATGGGCCATCACGACCATGGCCCGGGCAGGAGTGCCGAGGGCGTTGGGGTCGGGGTCGGGGGCCCGCTCGCCGCCGGCGAACCAGCGGCCGACGGCGCGGACGGTGCCGGCGATGGTCATGCCGGGACCTCCTCGCTCGCACGGGCGCGAATGACGTCCTCGTACAGGGTCTCCATGCGGCGGGCGATCTCATCCCAGCGGAACCGCTGGACGGAGTCGCGCGCGGCGCGGGCGAAGTTGGCGCGCAGCTCGGGGTTGCGGATGAGCACCTCGAGCTTCTCCGCGAACGGCTCGGGGCAGCGCCAGGGGATCAGGTAGCCGTTCACGCCGTCGGTCACGGTCGAGACGAGCCCGCCGACGCGCGAGGCGACGACGGGCGTCCCGCAGGCCATCGCCTCGACGGCGACCAGCCCGAAGCTCTCGTAGTAGCTCGGCACGACGCAGACGTCGGCGGCGCTGTACCAGGCGGGAAGCTCCTCGTGGGGGACGGCGCCGGTGAAGCGCACGCCCCCGGCGAGCCCGGCCTCGCGCGCCTGCTCCTCGAGCTCGGCGCGCAGCTCCTCGCCGTGCTCGTCGCCGCCGACCACGAGCAGGAGCACCTCGGGGTCCTCCAGCTGCGCGACGGCATCGATGAGGATGTCGACGCCCTTCAGTTTCTCCAGGCGTCCCACCCAGAGCAGCACCGGGCGGTCGGGGTCGATATCGAGGGCGCGGCGGCACTCCTCGCGGTCGAGGGGGCGGAAGCGTTCCGTGTCGATGCCGCAGGGGACGCTGACCATGCGCTCGGGGTCGGCATCGTAGTAGCGGGCGAGCAGATCGTGCTCGTGGGCGCAGGCGGAAATGATGGCGTCGGCGGAGGCGGCCAGCTCGCGCTCGCGGCGGATACGCTCGCCCGGCTCGGCCTCCGAGATGCGCGCCCGGTTCTTGACCTCGCCCAGGGTGTGGAACATCGCCAGGTGGGGCGCGTCCTGCGCCCGCGCGAAGGGCTCGCCCGCGGCAATGGCCTGCCAGTAGTGGCTGTGCACGAGGTCGTAGCGCAGGCCCTCGTCCGCGGCGAAGCGGTTCATCTCGGCGACGAAGGCGGGGACGTAGGGCGTGAGCAGCTCCTTCTCGAGGGGCGTGGCCGGACCGGCGGAGAGCTGCACGAGGCGCAGGCTGGGGGCGAGCATGGTGATCTCGGGCCGCTCGCTCTCGCGCCGCGTGAAGATGTCGACCTGGTGTCCCCGCCGGGCAAGCTCGCGGGAGAGCTCGTGGACATAGACGTTCATGCCGCCGGTGTGCCGCCCGCCGAGGGGCGCCACGGGGTTGGTGTGGTAGGAGACCTGCGCGATTCGCATAGAGCGTCCAGATAGCGTAGCGCCATCGCGGCCTTCTGTATGCGGCATGCTCGCCATCAGCCTCGCGACAGGCGAACCGTCACGATGTCGCGGGGCTGGCCGCCGAGGTGGCGCTTGTACGGCTCGGTGCCGCGCAGGAAGTCGACGGCCGAGTGCCCCCGCTCGATGGCGTCGCGCACGAGGAGGGCTTTCGAGAGCAGGCCCACGGCCAGGTGTGAGAGGGCGGGGTCGAAGCCGCTGTTGTAGAGCATCGTCGTGTCGCCGCCCTCGAGGGCGAAGATGCGGGCCGCTGGACGACCCTCGAACGTGAGGGTGGAGATGCGCGCGAGCCCCTGCTCGGCGAGGCCCGTCGCGAGGTCGCGGAAGAACGCCTCGCGCTCCGGCGTAAGGAAGACGGCCTTGTCCTCGCGGCTCTCCCGCATCATCTCGAGCAAGCCTTCCACCGCGCCGGCGAGCTCCCCGGGAGCCGCCGCAGACTCGAAGCCGACCTCGCCCGCGCGCTCCAGGTTGCGCAGCTTGCGGCGAAGCTCGTGGCGGTGCTTCTTCGAGAGCGCGGCCACGTAGGCCTCCCAGGTGTCCGGCAACTCGACCACCGGGGTGACGGCCTCGGGCTCCTCGCTTGCCGTCCAGCCGTAGCGATCGGCGGCGGCGAGAAGTGCCGCGCGGAGCGCGCCGGCAGCGGGCACGCCCCACGCCTCGAAGCCCGGTGACAGGTCTTCCGTGAGCCACTCGACGAGGGCGGCGGCCGCTCCACCCTCCTGCCCGGGCGCGATGAGCGCGCCGGAGTGGTCGCTCAGGTCGGGGTCGCCGAGGAAGCGCGGCTCCGTTCCCCCCACATCGAGCGGGATGACGCCCACCAGCGGCGCGTCGCCTTCGTCGGCGGCGGGCGCCCGGAGGGCAAGGAACACGGGGAAGGCGCCGGCGCCGCAGTGGCCCAGCCAGGCCTCCTGCCAGAGCGGGTGCGAGAAGGGCAGGGCGCCGAGCGTCTCGCGGTGGAGCGCCGCCCATTCCGGGGCAAGGGTCTCGAAGGGTTCGGACGTAATGAGCGGCAGGGGCCCGTCGGAGACAGGTTCGGCGGCGTCCGCCGTCTCGGACATGGCGGTCTAGGCGGAACCGTGGACGAGGGCGAGAAACTCGGAGCGGGTCACGCTGGACCGCTTGAACTGCCCCCGCATCGCGCTGGTGACCATGCGGCTGCCGGGCTTTCGCACGCCCCGCATCGTCATGCAGAGGTGCTCGGCCTCCACCACGACGGCGACGCCGTCGGCCTGGAGGGTCCCCATGATCGCTTCCGCCACCTGGCTCGTGAGCCGCTCCTGCACCTGGGGGCGGCGGGCGAAGCCCTCGACGACGCGGGCCAGCTTGCTGATCCCGACCACGCGCCCATCGGGCATGTAGCCCACATGGGCCTCGCCGTGGAAGGGAAGCAGGTGGTGCTCGCACATCGAGTAGAAGGGAATGTTGCGAAGGATGACCAGCTCGTCGTGCGCAACCTCAAAGCCGACCTTGAGGTGGACCGAGGGATCCTCGTCGAGGCCCTCGAATATCTCGGCGTACATCTCGGCGATGCGCCGGGGTGTATCGACGAGGCCTTCGCGGGAGGGATCCTCACCCACGGCCGTGAGCAGTTCGATGACCGCTGCGCGGATGCGCGCCTGGTCGACTCCAGACTCCGAGACGATTGCCATAAGCGCGGATCGTACCCGTTGGGCGCGGCGCTGGCGAGGAGAGGGAGAGCGCTCGCTTCGCTCGCTGAGTGGAGCGGCGGGCTGGCGCCCGCCTGACGAGAGCGCTCCGCGCTGCGCGCGTTGCTGAGGAAGGCGCCGCGCTCGCGCGCGCCTGAGTGGTAGAGCAGCGACAGCACCTCTACGATTGCCTACACCAACCATGACGACAGCACTATGAACTACCGACGCGCAGCAGCATGGCAGAAGGCGATGGAGGCAGCACGCGAGGTCTACCGGCTTGCCCCTCGACTTCCTGACGAGGAGCGATACGGCATGCGCTCGCAGATCACCCGCTCAGCGGTCTCAGTAGCTGCCAATATCGCAGAGGGCTGGTCTCGGGAGTCCCCCAGAGACAAGGCCCAGTTCTTCGCAATCGCCCAGGGTTCGCTCGCGGAGACCGAGACCCTCCTCACGCTCTGCGAGGACTTCGAGTGGTTCCCGCGCGAAGAGACCAAGAGCCTGCGGGAACTCCTCGATGAAGTCAGTCGCATGCTTACGACGCTTCGCCGCCGGGGTCGCAATGCCGGGCCATCCCGCCGAGCGCCCCACTCAGCCGCGCGCTAGCGCGGCGCTCCATTCAGGCAGGGCGCAGCCCGCCGCTCTCCTCAGCCGCGCGCCAGCGCGGCGCTGCACTCAGCGAACGAAGCGAGCGCTCTGCTACGACTCCAGCCACAGGACGTCGCCGTGGAGATCGGGCGCATGGTCCCGGGAGGCGAAGACCTCGTACTCGGCCTTGCTCGCGCCGATGGTCGTGTTGCCACCGTGCCCGGGCCAGACGGTGGTGTCGTCGGCGAGGGCGTAGAGGCGCGTGGTGATCGATGCGACCTCCTGCTGGAAGAGCTCGCTCGATCGGGAGTGGCCAGGGCCGCCGGGGAAGAGCGTGTCGCCGACGAAGGCGTGCGAGCCGTGGATGAAGGCAATGCTGGCGGGGGTGTGGCCGGGGATGGAGACCACGTCGAAGGCGAGGCCGCCTACCTTCACGGTGTCGCCGTCTGTCACAGCTTCGTCAAGCTGGCCCTCGGGGATCCAGGGCTCGACCGGGTCGGCGAGGAGGCGGCAGCCGTAGCGCTCCTTGAGCGCGACGATGCTGGCGGTGTGGTCCTGGTGGGAGTGCGTCAGCAGGATCGTGGAAGGCTCGACGCCGGCGAACTCGACGGCGGCGATGCTCTTCTCGACCTCGTCGGGGGCATCGATGAAGGCGGCCTCACCGGAGGCCTCGTCGATCACGATGTAGATGTTGTTGCCGAATCCCGCGGGACCCGCGCGCACGATGCCGAGGTCTCCGTCGACGAGCTTCTCCATGGCGTCCCTCCCCTGCGCTGTCGGTGTCGTGCCAAGGGTACCGGGGGAAGGGGGTCAGCGGGGCGACTTTGAGGCGTCGCCCCGCCAACCACTCATCCGGCCGGTGCGGCGGGCTTCTCCGTCGCGCCGCTGGTCAGGCGGCCGGCGGCAAGGCCGACGAACACGCCCAGGATCGTCTCGAGGACGTGGGTGAGCGTGCTCCGCACGCCCGCGTCGCCGTCGACGGCGCCGAGGGCGATGAGCCCCAGGAGCGAGACGACGAGCACGAGCGCGAGCACGGAGATGACGTTGACGATGTTGCGGCCGACGGCGATCTGGGCGCTGGTCATGCGCGCGCCACCCGGCCGGTCGTGCGCTCGATGGCGCAGTCGCTGCGGGGCCGCAGGAGCCCGTGCAGGGCGAGTCCGGCACCGGCGCGCAGGAGCAGCCCGAGCGTCGCCGCGTAGGTCAAGAGAAACGTTCGCATTCCATCCTCCTCGGAAGTCGTGCGGGGAGGATGGGGGCGAAGCGGGCGAGGGCCGAGGGGCGGGTGTCGCTCCGTGGGAGCGGGCATGGGGCGCGTGCTATGGTCGAAGGGCGCCCTGTCCCGGGCGCCCGGAGGCAAACGTGCAGAACCTGACGATCGGCGCCCACATCATGGCGTCCGATGCGAGCGGCATCATCGACGGCATCGTGGCGGCGGATCGCGCCGGGCTGAACACCGCATGGCTCACGAGCGGCGGGCCGGCGCCAGACCCCCTGGCCGTCTTCGCGGCGGCGGCGGGCGATACGGAGCAGATCGGGTTCGGCACGTCGATCATCCCCACCTTCCCCCGCCACCCGCTGGCGGTGGTGCAGGGCGCAGTGGTGGTCGACCAGCTGGCGCCGGGACGGCTGAAGCTCGGCGTGGGGCCGAGCCACAAGCCGGCGGTCGAAAGCACCTACCGCTTCGAGTTCGTGCGGCCCCTGCAACACCTGCGCGAGTACCTCACCATCCTCCGGGGCATCCTCCAGGAGGGGTCGATCGAGTTCCACGGGGAGCGGCTGCACTGCGAGGCGCAGCTGCAAGCGCCCACGCAGGTGAAAGTGATGGCCTCGGCCCTGCGGCCCAACGCCTATCGCCTCTGCGGCGAGCTGGCCGACGGCGCCATCTCCTGGGTGACCCCGCTCGCGCACCAGCAACGCGTGGCCGTTCCCGCCATGGAGGATGGGGCCCGGGAAGCAGGACGGGAGCGTCCCGCCCTTGTCTCCCATACGCCCGTGGTCGTCTCCGAAGACGCCGATGCGGTGTGGGCGGCGGCGCAGGCGCAGCTCGGCTTCTACCCGCGGCTCCCGTACTACTCCGCCATGTGGCAGGACGCTGGCTTCCCCGAGGCCGAGGACGGCACGTTCTCGCGAGCCATGTCGGACTCGCTCGTGATCCAGGGGTCGGAGGAAGCGGTGGCGGAGCGCATCCGCGCGCTGCCCTCGTTCGGGGTGGACGAAATGCTGGCCGGCATCCTCCGCCTGGAGGGCGACCGCGCTGCGGCCGACCGCACGATCGAGCTGCTGGGAGCGCTCGCGCGGGAGGAGTAGCCGCCGCGCCCGGTCCGGCGAGCGGGCATCCCGCCGAAAACCGGCAGAGTCGTGTCACGCGGCGCCGCGTCAATGGCTCCGATTCGAGCGCCGGGCCCCTCTGGCGGCCTTGTACCGTGTCGTATAGTTGCCGTCCGTAAAGGTATACCGAGCCCAGGCGGGAGATTCCGGGTGCACCGGGCGCCTCGACTGGAGCTCGAGGTTCGCCAGCGAGGCGGTTGGTCGTGAACGAGCCCTTGCAGGTCGGCCAGTTTGCGATAGTCGGCCACGAGCCGCAGGAACGTGGCGCCACCATCGGCATTGCCGAGGGGAACGGGACCGGCGCGGAGCGGTGCGAGCTGTTCGCGCTTGCCGAGGGGACGACCCCCGCCGCCCACGAGTTCGCCGGGCACCTGATCTCCCAGGCGGAACGCACCTGGAAGACGCTCAACCTCAGCCTCACGGGCGCGCTCATCGCCGTCTACGGCGAGGCCCAGCACTCCCTGAGGGAGTGGAACACCCGGAGCGTGTCGCAGCATCGCGTCGGACTGGGGCTCGGCTGCCTGGCTCGCAAGGGGGACCGCATCGTGCTCGCGACGCGCGGGCCCGCGAGCATCCTCCACGCCTCGGGCGCCGAGGTCACGCTCTACGAGCCGGATGACGAGCACTCGGAGCCGATGAACGGGCTGGAGCACGCTCAGCCCCAGCTGACCTCGCTCTCGCTCGACCCCGGCGATCGCATCCTGCTGGTCACGACCAACATCGCGGAGGCCCTGAGCGAGGACGTCCTGGCCAACGTGCTGAGCCGATCCCTTTCCGAGGTCCTGCCCAACCTGTACCGGCGCATCACCCATCTGCGCGACGCCGCCGTGCTGCTCGTGGGCGTTCCCGACGGCAACGAGCAGGCGCTGCTCCCTCCGGAGCCGCCGCCGGACGAACCGCACGACGAGGGACCCGTGATCGGCGGGGAAGCGCCGGCCGGGGGCTCGCCCCCGGGGTTCCAGCCCAGCCTCTTCATCGAGAGCGGCTCGGAAGCGACCGCGCTCGAGATGGCCCGCAAGCGGCTGGAGGAGGTCGACGCGCGATCGCGCGTGGACAAGGAGCTTCCGGAGGTGACGCCGCTGGCGCGGCTGCAGGAGCTGCCGCTCCTGCGGAGGGCGGTGGGCGACGGGGGACAGCCTCCAACAGCCGGCCAGGGCCCGCCGGGCGGGAGCTTCTTCCGGCAGGTCGCGCACGTGCGCCAGGCGCCCGCGCCCTCGCTGGCCTCGCACCACACGAGCGCCGCCCCGGTGAGCGAGCTGGCGGCGGACCGCCGCACGCAGCTCGCCTCCACGGCGAGCGTGCCCACCTCGGGACGGCTGGCGGCGGCCCCGACGGCCGGCAGCGCCCTGGTGCGGGCGCGGAGCAGCTTCGGTGGCGGCCGGCGCGGCGGCGGCCGCACCGTTTCCGCCCCGGGGGGCCTCTCGCCACCGTCGTGGCTGATCGTGCTGGTTGCGGCGGCGCTGCTCATCGGGGTCGTGGGGTGGGCCACGGTGCCCGCGCTCTTCGACAGCGACGACGCCACCCGCCTCTCCCGGCTGATCGACGAGGCGGAACGCGATCTCGCGACCGCGGACGCCGCCGGCCAGGCCGATCTGCGCCGCGAGATGCTCACCCGGGCGCGCGGCATCCTGCTGGAGGCGATGGCGCTGGAAGGAGGAGCCGACCTCGCCCAGCCCCTCCTCCAGCAGGCCGACCGCGATCTCGCGTCGCTCGACGCGATCGTGCCTCCCGCCGCCATCCGCCTGCTGGCCGACCTCCGCGGCTTCGGTGAGGCTCCCATCGCCGCTCGACAGCTCGTCGTGAGCAGCACCCACGCCTACGTGCTCGACTCGGCGGGCGCGCAGGTCATCTCCATCAGCCTCTCAACGGGCAAGAAGCTGAGCGTCTACGCCGTCGGCGAGGAGACGCCGCTGGCGCCCGTGGCCATCACCTACGCGGATGTCTCGCGGCCGGGCGGCTCCGCCCTTCTCATCGCCGACCAGGAGGGGTCGCTCTGGGCGTGGAGCCCGGCGGGATGGGTCACGCCGATCGAGTTCGCCCGGCCCGCCGGGTTGGCCCTGACGCACATGTACTTCGCGGACGGCTCGCTCTACGTGCTCGACGCCCCCGGCGCCGCCGTGTACCGCTTCGCGGCCACGCCCTCGGGCTTCAGCTCCGAGCCGCTCGTCGTCCACGAGGCTCCCGAACTGGCCAGCGCCCGCCGCCTGACGGTCGACGGCGGCAGCCTGCTCACGGCCCACGAGGACGGCTCCATCCGGCGCGTGAGCGGGGGCTTCGCCCTGGCGCTCGCGCAGGCGGGCATCGACCGGCCCCTGTCGGCGGCGGCCACGCCCCACACGAGCGGCCTGGAGGCCGAGATCGCCATCCTCGACGCGAGCGGCGACCGGATCGTCATCCTCAGGGAGGACGGAACGTTCGCGCGCCAGTACCGGCACGAGGATCTCGAGAACCTGACCGCCTTCACGATGCGCGACGGGTTCGGCTACGTGATCAGCGGCGAGCAGCTGCGCCGGATTACGTTCTAGCCCGGCCAGCGCGCGCGCCACAGATAGGCGAGCGCGCCACAGGCGACGCCCACGTTGAGCGATTCCACCCGGCCGTCCATGGGCAAGGCCACCCGGAAGTCGCTCGCTTCGTTGAGCAGGCGGCTGACGCCCCGTTCCTCGCCGCCCAGCACCAGCGCCGTGCAGTCGGGCCAGTCGAAGGCGGTGGCGTCCTCGGCGCCGTCGCCGGGCGAGGCGGCCACGACCCAGTAGCCCGCCTCCTTGAGCAGGGAGATGGCGCGGGCGAGGTTCTGGGGAGCGGCCACGGGGGCGAGGAAGCTGAGGCCCGCGCTGGCGCGGTGGACGCCCGGCGTGAGCGCGACGCCCCGCCGGGGCGGCAGCACCACCGCCTCCGCGCCCGTCGCGACGGCCACGCGCAACACGGCGCCCGTGTTCTGGGGATCGGTCACGCCGTCGAGCACGATCGCGAGCGAGGGGCCCGTCACCTTGCGGGGGATGGGCGTGGCGGGCAGGCGGCGCAGCCGCACGAGCACGCCCTGGTGGACGCCCCCGCCCGTCAGTTCCGCGAGGCGGTCCCCCTCCACCGCCTCCACGGGCAGGCCCTGCGCGGTTGCCTGCTCGACAAGGGCGGCGACGCGCCGGTTGGACGCGCCCTCGGCGTGCAGGAGGCGCTTCGCCAGACCCTCGCCCAGGGCCCGCTCGCAGGCGTGCACGCCGAAGGCGAGGTCGTCGGGAGTGGCCTTCGGTTTGGCCCGCAGACGCGCCATTGCATTCCCCTCGGCTCCCGTCCGGGGAGCCCGCGGGCATGCCCTTTACCCGGCGCGGCGGGACGCACACGCCAAGGCTGCCCTACACTCAAGCCCAACCTTGCCACCGCCGGCGCGCCCTGTCTCGCACCCGCAGTCGCGAACAGGGGCGGGAAGGGGCGGCGGCCGGGGAAGATGCAGCAACGGGGCGCACGCCCCTCGACAGGAGCCTCACGCCAATGCCCACCGCCGGGACCGGGACGTAGGCGAGCGCCTCGTGGCGAAACAGGCAATCCGCATCCTGGCAGCCGTGGCCGTGCTGGTCGCGATCATGGCCGTGCATCCCGGGGGCGACGCCGGCGAGCCCGCGGCCGGGGAGTGGGTGCGCATGCAGCTGGCGGGCGGGCAGGAAGCGCCCGCTTCGCTGGAGGCGCAGGGCTTCCGCCAGCTCCCCGTCCCCGAAGGGATGACGCCCGAGGCGTACAGCGCCTGGCTCGAGAGCCAACCCGGCGTGCTGAACGCCTCCCCCGACCCCATCGTGACGGCGGCCGCCGGCCCCAACGACTTCTACTACCGCGTGCAGGAGGGGTATCTCGACCCGATCGGCGCCTCGGCGGCGTGGGACATCACGACCGATGCCGAGGAGATTGTCGTCGCCGTGCTCGACACGGGTATCGACTTCCGCCACCGGGATCTCGTGCGAAACCTCTGGCAGAACCCCAACGACGCCGACAACGACGGCGTCGACGACGACAACAACGGCTGCATCGACGACCGCTACGGGTGCCGCTTCCTGACGGCCAAGCCGGAGCGCATCAAGGAGTGCGGCTACACCTCGAGCACGCCCAACGGCGACGTCCGTGACGACCACGGCACAACGGAGTCGCTGGGCTCGCACGGCACGTCGGTGGCGGGCATCATCGGGGCGCGGGGCAACAACCAGATCGGCATCACGGGCGTGGCCTGGCGCGTCCGCCTGATGACGCTGAAGGTGCTCGATTGCGGGGCCGGCGGGAAATTGCCGACGGGCGAGATGTCCAACGTCGCGCGGGCGATCGACTACGCGCGGCGAATGGGCGCCGACATCATCAACATCAGCTTCGCCAGCGGCCCGGGCGACCCCAACAACGACACGCCCGAGCTCCGCGCCGCGATCGAGAGCGCCCTCGCCGACGGGCTCATCATCGTGGCCGCCGCGGGCAACCACGGGGCCCGCGGCGTGGGCTTCCCCGCCGCCTATGCCCAGTACCCGAACGTGATCGGCGTGGGCGCCAGCGACTCCACCGACGGCAACGCCTGGGCGCCCTACAGCTCGTATGGGGGCGGCGTCGACATCGCGGCGCCCGGCAATCGGGTGGTGAGCACGGTCCGCTCCGACCTGCTATCGCCGCCCTACGCGTACCTGCCGCCGGGCACCAGCTCCGCCGCCCCGATCGTGACGGGGGCGTTCGCGCTGGCGATGGCGCGCAACCCCGGCCTCACCATGGAGGAGTACATCGCCATCGTGCAGGAATCGGCGGCGCCGCCGGCGGCAGCCGACCACGGGGGCAACTGGGCGGGGGCGGGGGTCGTCGACATCCGGGGCGTGCTCGAGCGCGTGCCCATGACGCTCAGCGGGCGCGTCCTCCGGGACTGGGTGCGCCCCTCGCCGGGCACGCCCGTGGTGGCCCTCATCGACGGGGTGGAGTGCGGCTCGGCGGTAACCGAGACCGTGAACGGGACGGCTCACTACTCGCTGCGCATCGCGGGGGAGAACGAGATCGAGGGCTGCGGGGCGCCGGGACGGGAAATCGAGATCCGCGTGGGCGACCTCGCGGACGCGAACCCGCTGCCCTGGAGCGCCCCCAACGAGGTGCTCGCCCTGGAGGACTTCGCGGTGAACGGCATCGAAGCGCCGCCGGGGCCCGTGGTGGTACAGGAGCTGGGCGAGGGCTGGAGCCTCTCCGCCCACCTCGGCCCCACGACGTCCTTCCCCGAGGCCGCAGCTGCCTTCCCCGAGGGCTGGGCGGCCGTCGCCGTGTGGGACGCCGACGCCGAGGGCGGCGGCGCCTTCCGCCTCTACTACCCGGATGCGCCCGATTCGGCGCAGACGCTGACGGAGCTGGCCGAGTACGAGGCGTTCTGGATCTTCAGCGAAGGCGGCATCCTGGCCGACCTCACGCCGGAGCCGGCGCCCGGCCGCGTGGTCGCGCTCGCCGAGGGGTGGAACGCGGTCGTCTACACGGGCGAGGCCCGCGCCGTGGCCAACGCCCTCGCCAGCATCGACGGGCTGTACGACCAGGTGCTCAGCTACGACAACGTGACGCGGCTCTGGAGCTCCCACCTGCCCGGCTCGGCCGCCCAGCTCAACGACTTCGGCGGTCTCTACCCCTTCCGCGTCTACTGGATCCGCATGACCGCCCCGGGCACGCTGGTGATGCCGTAGCGCGACAGGGGCGGGTTCGGGCTGAAGGGGCCGCCTCGCAAGCTGGGGGCCATGTCCGGAACCCGCTGCGGCGCGCCCACCCGGGGCGGCGCCGCCTGCCGCTTCCCCGCCGACCGCTGCCCCCACGAGGGGCACGCACGCGTTCGCCTCGAGCGCCCCGCCCCGGAGGCGGCGCCCTCCCCCGCGGGCGCGATCCGCGAGCGCGACCTGCGCGCGCTGGGCTGGTGGCTGATCGAGGAGATCCTGGCGGGGCGCGTCACCCCGCCCGCGGCCTCGGCCGTGAACCGCATGATGCACACCCTCCTCCAGATCGGGCCCACGCCCGAAGCGGATGACCTGGCCCTCCAGGAAGTGGCCCTGCGCGGCCTCCTGATGCACGGCGTGCCGCCCCGCACCGATGCCGAGTGGCGCCGCGCCGCCGAGGTGTTCGACGACGAGGCGCTGGCCGAGTTCCGGCGCTGGGCGCGGGCCGAGCGGGACGACCTGGAAGAAGGCGGCGAATACGCCGGCCGCCGGACGTCGCCGGCCTAGGGGCCGTTGCCTCCACCGTTCCCGGTCGGGGTGGGCGTGGGCGTCGCGGTCGACGTCGCGTCCGGGTCGAGCGGCTCCGGATTGCCCCCGTCGCCGGCCGAGACGGTGGGCTCGGCGGTCGCGGTTTCGATCGGCGTCGGGGTGCCGTCACCCGTCGTGACCGTCGGGTCGGGCGTCGGCACCGGATCGGGCGTGGGCACCGGCGTCGGATCGGGCGTGGGATCGGGCGTCGGCGCCGGCGTGGGGGTGGGCGTCGCGGTCGGCTCGGGCGTCGGCGTGGCCGTGGGCACGGGATCGGACTCCACCGGGGTGGCGCTGCCGCCGCCGACGGCGGCCGCCACCTGCCGCGCCTGGTCGACCGCCTCGGCGGCGACGGGCGCGAGCTCCTCCTCGGTCTCGCCAACCTCGGCGAGCACGACCTCGGCCGTCTCGCTGATGTTTTTCACCTTGATCTGCTGCACCAGGTCGAACGACTCTTCCTCGGCGATCTCGCGGATGTCCTCGAGCTCGTCGGTGAAGCTATAAATGTGTCCCGGGTCGAGGTTGTCGCGGGCGACGAGCGTCTGGATCTCGTCGAGGCGCTCTTCCGCCTGGCGGATGTGGACGTTGATGCGCTCATCGCCCGAGGCGAAGCGCACCTGCGCCTGCTCGGTGGCGCGCTTGAAGCCGTAGTTCCACTCGCCCGGCACGGAATCGCCGGCGGTGACGAAGCCGAAGGTGATGACGCCGAGCATGGCCGCCACCGCCAGCACGGCGACGGAGGCCAAGGCCGCCCCGAGCTGTCCGAAGCGGGAGGGCTCGGGCAGCGGATCGGCGGCAGGCCCGCCGATAACGGGCGCGGCCGCGGCCGCCAGGACCTTCGCCTTGAGCGCGCCCTCGAAGTAGTAGCTCGCCTCCTCGGCCTGGAAGGCGCCCCCGATGATCTGCCCGGTGGAAAGCAGCGGCCGCAGCCAGGCCTGCTCCTCCTCGGGATAGCGCTCGAGGATGGCGGCGATCTCGATGCCCTGCTCGTAGAGGGCGAGCGCCTCCGCGAAGGTTTCGGCCTGCGGGTCAGGCGGACGGCGGAAGAAGTTCAGCAACCGCTTCATTCCTCAGCGACCATCCCCTGCAGCTTCTGGATGGCCTTGTGCTGCAGCACCTTCACGTTGTTCTGGGTTTTGCCCAGGGCGAGCGCCGTCTCGGCCACGGAGAGCCCCGCGCCGAAGCGCAGCGAGATCACGTCGCGCTGGGCCGGGGGCAGCTTGGCCGTGGCCTCGCGCACCACCTCGATCGTGGCCTGCAGCTCGTAGGCGGCCACGTGGTCCTGGCGCTCGTCGGGCAGCGCCTCGGAGAGCTGGGCGGGAGTCCCCCGACGGCGCTGCCGGCGCGCATGCGAGATCACCTCGTTGCGGGCGATGCGGAACACCCAGGCCCCGAAGGGCAGGCCCCGCCACTCGTAGCGCTTCAGGTTGGCGACGACCCGCAGGAAGACCTCTTCGGTCACGTCCTCGGCGTCCTGCGTCGAGCGCACGCGCCCGGCCACGTAGCGATAGACGCGGGGGAAGTAGAAGGTGTAGAGCGTGCTCAGGGCCTCGTGGTCGCCCGACTTGGCTTTCTCGACGGCCGTGCGCTCGTCGAAGTCCGGAGCAAGCTCGCTTGGCGCCGTCGGTTCCACACGCACTCCCAATGCGCGCTATTCGCACAGCGCGCCCCCACCACTCCACGCGAGCATAGTCAGCCGCCCCGCCAGAGCGCAACATACCCCTGATAACGCCCACGGCGTGTAAAGGTTACTCGCGGGGAGCCGAGGTTCGTTGACTGCCCTCCGGCCGCGCTCGTAGCATGCAGGGAGCACGCTTCCGCAGGAGTGGCATGGCCAAGTTCATTTTCGTTACCGGCGGCGTGGTCAGCGGCGTTGGTAAAGGCATTACGACCGCCAGCATCGGGCGCCTGCTCAAATCCCGCGGAATCTCCGTCACCGTTCAAAAGCTCGACCCCTACCTCAACGTCGACCCCGGCACCATGTCGCCCTATCAGCACGGCGAGGTGTTCGTGACGGCCGACGGGGCCGAGACGGACCTCGACCTGGGCCACTACGAGCGATTTCTCGACCAGGACCTCTCCGCCGCCTCCTCGGTCACCAGCGGCCAGGTGTACCGGGCCGTGCTCGACCGCGAGCGCCACGGCGACTACCTGGGCGGCACCATCCAGGCCGTTCCCCACCTCACGAACGAGATCAAGTCGCGCATCTACGCCGCCGCCGAGGCGAGCAACGCGGAGGTCATCATCTGCGAGGTGGGCGGCACGGTGGGCGACATCGAGGGCCAGACCTTCATCGAGGCGATGCGCCAGATCCGGCACGACATCCCCCACAACGACTTCCTCAACGTGCATGTCACCTTCCTCCCCTTCATCGGGGCGACGGGCGAGCTGAAGACGAAGCCGACGCAGCACTCCGTGAGCGAGCTGCGCTCCATGGGCATCCAGCCCGACGCCATCCTCGCCCGCAGCGACCACGCCGTGCCGGGCGACATCTGCAACAAGATCGCCGACTTCTGCGACGTCGACCCGCGCGCCGTCATCCCCCTGGAGACGGTCGACACGATCTACGCCGTGCCCCTCATGCTCGAGAGCCGGGGGCTGACCGACTTCGTGCTGGAACGGCTCGGCCTGAAGACGCAGACCCACGACCTGACCGCCTGGGAGGCGATGGTCGACCGCCAGCGCAACCCCAAGCGCGACGTGGAGGTCGCGATCGTCGGGAAGTACGTGGAGCTGCAGGACGCCTACCTTTCCGTGAAGGAGGCGCTGGTGCACGCGGGCGTCGCCCACGACACCGAGGTGGGGATCCGCTGGGTGCACGCCGAAGACCTGGAGACGCGCCCCGCCGACGCCATCCTGGCGGGGGTGGACGGCGTGGTCGTGCCGGGCGGCTTCGGGGAGCGGGGCTGGGAGGGGAAGATCGCCGCCGCCCGCCACGCCCGCGAGAACGGCATCCCCTACCTCGGCCTCTGCCTGGGCCTGCAGGTGATGGTCACTGAGTTCGCGCGCAACGTCTGCGACTGGGAAGGCGCCAACTCGACCGAGTTCGACCCTGAGTCGCCCTGGCCCGTCATCAGCCTGCTCGAGGAGCAGGAGGGCGTGGTGGCCAAGGGAGGCACGATGCGGCTGGGCTGGTATCCCTGCCGCCTGCGCCCCGGAAGCCTCGCGGCGGAAACCTACGACGAGGGCCTGATCAACGAGCGCCACCGCCACCGCTGGGAGCTGAACAACCGCTTCCGCGACGAGATGGAGGAGGCCGGCCTCAAGGTCGCGGGGACTTCCCCCGACGGAACGCTGGCGGAGATCGCGGAGGTGGCGGACCACCCCTTCATGCTGGGCACGCAGTTCCACCCCGAGCTGCAGAGCCGCCCCAACCGCCCCCATCCCCTCTTCCACGCCTTCGTGAGCGCCGGGCTCGCCCGCCACGCCCCGACCACCGAGACCACCACCCCCGTCGCCGCCGCCGGCTAGTGGACGCCTGGCGCATCGTTCACATCCTCGCCCTGCTCTGGATGGGCGCCGGTCTGGGCGCGACCTACCCACTGATCGTGCGCGCCTGGCTCTCGAAGGACGTCCAGTTCCAGATGTACGCCCTCGTGGAGGCCGCCGGCAACGAGACGCGCGTCCTCCTGCCGGGGGCCATGCTCTCGGGCGCGACCGGCTTCTTCTGGGGCGTGGCCGAGTACGACTTCATCCGCGACGGCTGGCTGGCGGCGCTCGCGGGCCTGTTCGTGTTCTTCTGGCTCGTCTGCCTGCCGCTCATGGGCTTCGGCCTGCGGCGGGCGCGCACGGCCGCGCTCATCGCCGCCAGGGACGGCGAGGTCACCGACGAGCTCCAGGAGATCCTCGACGACCGCGTCCCCCTCGTGTTCGGGACGGCGCTGGTGCTGAGCGTCCCGCTGATGGCCTGGCTGGCCATCTTCAAGCCGTTCTAGGTGGGTGGCCGGTCCACCCCCGGCCCCACTCAGCGGCGCGCTAGCGGCGCGCTCCACTCAGGCAGGGCGCAGCCCGCCGCTCTCCTCAGCCGCGCGCCAGCGCTGCGCTCCACTCAGCGAGCGCAGCGAGCGCTCTCCTACCCCGCCAGTGCGGCGCGCTCCTCCCGGACGCGTGACCACTCGGCCTCCGGGTCCTCGGAGCCGAGGCGCTCGGCGGCGGTGCGGCGTGAGCGGATGCCCGCCTCGACCAGCGAGCGCTCGTCCGCGACCTGGCGGGAGCGGTCGGCGGGGAGGACGGGGCCCCACAGGGCTTCGGGCTGCAGGCCGTCGATGGGCAGCCCCTCGTAGCGTGACAGCAGGCGCAGGGCAAGCATCGCGCGGCGCTCGTAGACGGGCGTGCGGATGAGCCGCTTGCGCGCCACCTTCCGCGCCACCGGGTCCAGCTCGACGTTGAGGGCGACGCCGCTCAGGCCGGCCGGGTTCTGCCCGAAGGCCGTGCGGGGCGACTCGCCGAGGTCGTGCAGCGTGCGGTAGACGAGGTCGATGTAGTCGCGGTGCAGGGCGGCCCCGCCGCCCTGCAGCAGGTCGAGCAGGTAGGCGCGGGCGCGCTCGGGCACCTCCCAGACGGCGCCCGGCTCGACGGCGATGTCCTCCGATCCGGCCACCCCTTCGAGCACGGCGATGGGGTTGCCGGAGAGCTCCAGTATCTGGCTCAGCTGGCTGAAGGCGCGGTTCAGCTCGCGGTTCGGTTCGGCCAGCGGACCGACGTCGCTCGACCCCCAGGGCTGCTTCGGCTCGCTCACGTTGGGGAAGACGACGAAGGGGATGAACCCGTACGGGTTCGCCTCGCGGCGCGCCAGCTCGGGACCGCGCCACAGCTCGAACGTCTCATCCGTCCAGCGCTCCGTCACGAGGTTCTCGACAGCCGAGGGGGAGAGGGGGAGGGCGGCCGTCGCGGGAGGCGCATCGCCGGCCGCGTACTGCGAGGCGACCGCCTCGATGCGCGAGGCGTCGTCGGGCGCGCGCCAGACGTAGATGCCCTGCACGTCGGGCGAGGAGATGCGCACGCGCCCCTCTTCCACGTCCCAGGTGACCTTGTAGGCGGCGTCGCCGAGGACGGCGCAGTCGAGCTCCGTCTCGAAGTCGAGGCGTTCGAGGCCGTTGGCCGCCTCCACGGCGCGCCAGGCCTGCTCCGCCGCCCGCGCGCGCTCGGCAGCGGCGCGGTCGAGCGCGTCGAGGGGCCGCACCTGGAGGGCGTGGCCCTCGAACAGGTAGCTCGTGACCTTGTCGACGAACGCCTTCGCGTAGTTGAGCACGAGGCGGCGCTCGCCGCGGCGGGCGCGTCCCGGCCACTGGTCGCCCTCATAGAAGGCCAGGTGCTCGCGGTAGCGGCGCAGGCGGTCCTGGTCGAGGGCGCGGAGCTGGAGGGGGAAGGGGGTGGCCGTCACGGGCGAACTCCGGGGAGAGGATTGGCCGAACCGTGGGGCGTCCGCGCCCGATCTCGAAGCCTCGCATGGCAGCGGGGCCGTCTTGCCGCTCGCCGCCGCCGCTCGCTACAGTGCCAGCGTGACCACGCCCAACCTCCCCGAGGTCGTCGACCAGCCCGAGGTCGAGGAGGAGCTCGAGCAGCCCTGCCACCTCATCCTGCTGGACGACGACAGCCACACCTACCAGTACGTCATCCGCATGCTGGGCGACCTCTTCGGCTATTCGCGCGAGAAGGCGTTCGGCATCGCCTCGGTCGTCGACAGCCAGGGCCAGGCGATCCTGATGACGGGAGCGAAGGACGAGTGCCTGCTGAAGCAGGAGCAGATCCACGCCTACGGTCCCGACCCGCTGATGGAGATCAGCGTGGGCAGCATGTCCGCCGTCGTCGAGCCGGCGGCCTGATCTGTAACCCGCCGGTAACACGAAACGCCATGGTCAAGCGCATCCCCTGCCTATACTGGGGCCTGTGAACGCCGTCCTGATCGTCAGCGGCCAGCCGGATCTGCTCGCCCTCGCGCCGGAACTGGAAGAGGCGGGCCTCAGCACGACCGCGCTCGAACCCGCCCGCCTCGGCGAGATCGAGCGCGACTTCACGGGCGTGCTCCTGCTCGATCTGCGCGACCTCTCGAGCGCCGCCATCGACCGGCTGGCGGCGGCCTCGGGCGAGCACGAGCTCGTCCTCCTCTACGCCTGCGGGTCGGACCAGCTCGGCCGCATCCCCTTCGACTCACCCGCCGACGACTTCGTCGTGCTGCCCGCCGCCGCGGGCGAGCTGCGCCGCCGCGTGGAGCGCGCCCTCTACCGCCGCCACGGGATCGATACCGAGAACTTCGTGCGGTGCGGGCCTCTCACCATCGATCTCGCGAACTACCGCGTGACCGTCGCGGGCGAGCCGGTCGTGCTGACCTTCAAGGAGTACGAGCTGCTCCGCTACCTGGCCATGAACGCGGGGCGGGTCTCGACGCGCGAACAGCTGCTGAACCGCGTGTGGGGCTACGACTACTTCGGCGGCGCGCGCACGGTCGACGTCCACATCCGGCGCATCCGCTCGAAGATCGAGATCCACGGCCACACCTTCATCGAGACCGTTCGCAACGTGGGCTACCGGCTCGTCGCTTCGGGATAGCTCCCGAAGCAGGTGGTGACAGGCGAGCCTTCGCGCTCGTCGGGGCGGGGCACACCGTGGCTCCCATGACGACCCTCCCCGACATCCGCGACCGCGTCCGCACCAACCTGCGCGACCTCGACCTGAGCGCCGCCCGCTGGAGCGACGCCGAACTCGACCGTCACATCGAACGCGCCCTCGCCGACGTGAGCCTGGCGGCGCCCCTCGAGGCGACGACCACCGTCGCCACGACGCCCGGAAGCCGCGAGCTGAGCACGAGCGTGCTTCCCGATTTCATCGAGCTTCGGGCGGTCGAGCTGCCCGCCGACGCCTTTCCCCACCGCGCCGTGCCCTTCACCGAGTGGGCGGGCGCGGTCACGCTGGACCTGGCCTCGCCGCCCCGGGGCGAGCAGGCTCGCATCCGCTACCTCGCCCGCCACACGCTCGACGAGGAGGGGTCGACCCTGCCGGAAGCGCTCGATGCCGTCCTCGCGGGCGGAGCGGCCGGCTACGCCGCCATCGCCTGGGCGGCCTTCGCCATCGACCGCCTGAACGCGGGCGAGGACGTCGCGGAGCGCCTCCGCCGGTGGGGCGAGAGCCGCCTCGGCGCCTTCCGCAAGCAGCTTCGCGCACACGGGAGGCCGAGCCCGCTGCGGAGCCGGAGGCTGGCGCCCGCCGACTGAGGGCGCGGCAGGCACGTGGGCGGCGGGGGGTGGTACGCTCGCGTCCGTGAGCAGCGATCCGGAACTCCAGGGCCGGCCGGACCCGCCCGAACGCGCCGCCCCCTCCGCCTGGGCCTACCGCGGCTCGATCGCGGCGCTCGTGCTGGGCTCGTTCCTGGCGCTCTTCCTCGTGCTCCGTCCCCCGGAAAGCAAGAGCCAGGCCGAGCTGGTACGGCCCGCCTCCCCGACCGCCGAGCCGACCGCGACCCCCGAGCCCACCGCCACGCCCCAGCGCTCGACCCCGACGCCGGCGCCCGCCACGCCCGAACCCACCGCCGACCGGGCGGAACCGACGCCCACGCCGCCGCCCACCCCGGCGGCGACGCCCACCCCCACGCCAACCCCTGCCGCCTTCGACTACGAGATCGTGTCAGGCGATACGCTGTCCGACATCGCGGAGAGCTTCGGCACGACCGTCGACGCCATCCTCGACCTGAACCCCGGCCTCGATCCGAACACGCTTCAGATCGGGCAGATCATCCTGGTGCCGCGATAATGTCCGACTTTCGCGAGGAGAAGCTGAGAAGGGCCCGCCGGGGGCTCTGGCGCGCCGCCCTCCTGTGGACGCCGCCGTTCCTCGCGAGCACGGGCGGCGGCGTGTACTTCCTCGTCCGCCAGGTCGCCACGGACGACGGCGCGGGCTGGGTGGCGCCAGTGCTTCTGCTCGTCTTCGGGGCCCTGCTCGCGTTCCAGAGCATCCAGCCCATCCGCGACCTGCGGGGCCGCACCGTCACCATGGAGGGCTTCATCACGCGCCGCTGGGCGAAATTCGACCTGATCGCCCGCAGCAACTACCTGCGCATCGACCACGACAAGATCCTGCGCACCGACCGCGTGCAGTACCTGCTGGTGGACAAGGACGACTACGTCACGATCGAGTACTACCCGGCCTCGATGATCGCGGCCGTCGTCGAGAAGAAGGAACCGCCCGAGGGCCTGGGCGCCGCCCCGGAGAGCCCCGGGGAACCTCCGCTCCCCGAACCGGACCCGCTCCTCATCGAGCGGGACTGAGCCCGCGTGTTCCCTGCATGAGCGACGGCGCCACCGGCGGCTACCGCACCATCCACGACCTGGCGGGAGACGAGCGCCCCCGCGAGAAGCTGCTGCGGCACGGCCCGGGCGTGCTCAGCGACGCCGAGCTGATCGCCATCATCGCCGGCTCGGGCACGCGCGGCGAGAATGTGATCGACCTTGCCCGCGGGCTGCTCGATCAGCACGGCGGCCTCGGCGGCCTGCTGCGCGCGGACGCGAAGGCCCTCCAGCGGACGCGCGGGCTGGGGCCGGCCAAGGCGGCGCAGCTCGCGGCGGCCATCGAGCTCGGGCGGCGGATGCCCCGCATCGACGGCGAGGCGCGCCCCCTCCTCACCTCCCCCGAGGCCGTCTTCGGCTACCTGCGGGGCCACTTCCGGGGCCGGTCGCGCGAGGAGCTGCACGTGCTCTCGGCGGACTCCGGGGGCCGCTTGCTGGGCACGCCCACCGTGCTCCCCGGCAGCATCCACTCGGTCCCTTCCGCATCGCCGACATCTTCAAGGACGCCATCGTGCTGGACGCGTCGTCGGTCATCCTCGCGCACAACCACCCCTCGGGCCGCGCCACCCCGAGCGCCCGCGACATCGACCTGACGCGCGACGTCGCCGCCGGAGCCGAATCGCTCGACATTCGCCTGCACGACCACATCGTGATCGCGGGGGAACAGTTCGTGAGCATGCAGCGCGAGGGCCTGCTTGGCGCCTGAGCGCCGGCGCCGCGCGCGGGCAGCCGCCCTCCTGCTCGCGACGGCCCTTGGCACGGCGGCCCTGGCGACCGGCTGCGTCGCCGCGGGCGAGCCCGCCCCCACGCCCACCACTCCAGCCCCCGCGCCCCCGGCCACCCCTCGCACCACCACCCCGAGCCCGACCGCACCGTCCACCCCGACTCCCACCCCGAGCCCCCTGCCCACGCCGGACCCCACGCCGACGCCGCCCCCCGCGCGTGTGCTGCTCGCCGCGGTGGGGGACGTCATGCTGGGGCGAAGCGTCGGCGAACGGTTGCAGGCGGAGGGGCCGGAGGTCGCCTTCGCGGCCGTGGCCGGCATCCTCGCGGGAGCCGACATTGCCGTCGCCAACCTCGAGAGCGCGGTTGGCGTCACCGGTACGCCCGCGCCCAAGGCCTACACCTTCCGAGCGCCTCCCATCGCGGTGGAGGCGCTCGCCCTGGCGGGGATCGACCTCGTCTCGCTGGCGAACAACCACTCGCTGGACTACGGCCCGGAGTCCCTTGCCGAGACCCGGGCACTGCTCGCCGAGGGGGGCATCCTGAGCGTCGGCGCGGGGCCGAACCGGACGGCCGCGCACGCCCCGGCCGTGGTCGAACTGGACGGGCTGACGATCGCCTTCCTCGCCTACGTGACCGTGCCGGTGGAGGGCGGCGGCGCGGGCTTCGACCCGCGCACCTGGGACGCGACGGACGAGACGCCCGGCGTCGCCTGGCTCGACGTCCCCGCGATGGTCGCGGACATCGAGGCGGCCCGGGACGAAGCCGACCTCGTCGTCGTGCTCCTCCACTTCGGCATCGAGTGGGAGCTGGAGCCGAGCGAGGCCCAGCGGCAGCAGGCGCGCGCCGCCATCGATGCGGGCGCGACGCTCGTGCTCGGTTCCCACCCGCACGTCCTGCAACCGATCGAGGAGTACGGCGCCGGGCTCATCGCCTACAGCCTCGGCAATTTCGTGTTCGACGGCTTCTGGGACCCGGCGAACGACTCGGTCATCCTCCTCGTCGAGCTGACCGCGAAGGGGGTGGCCGGCTACGAGACGGTCCCCGTGACCATCGTCGAGGGCATCCCCACGCTCGCGCAGCCGACCGGGGGCGGGCCCTGAGGCTTCCCGTATCGTGACGCCCGTGCGCTACCGCCTCGCCGCCTTCGACATCGACGGAACCCTCGTGGGGCTCAGCGGTAGACTCTCGCCGGCTACGATCGCAGCGGTGGAGGGGCTCGCGGCGAGGGGAGTCGTGGTCGCGGCCGCCACGGCCCGTCCCTACGAGCTCGCGCTCCCGACGCTGCAACCCCTCGGGGGTGCAGTCTCGGCCGTGATCGCAGCGGCGGGGGCGGACATCCGCCACGCGAGCGGCGAGCCCATCGCCCAGGTGACCCTGCCGCCACAGGCCGCCCGCGCCATCGCCACACTGTGCGACGAGCACGACTGGCGCGCGGTCGGCGGAACGGCGGAGGGCGCGTTCCGGCGGCTGCCAACGCCGGAGGCGCGTGGCCCCGCGGCCACCGTCGCCAGCCTCACCGACGTCTCCCTCGAGCGAACGTACGTGATCGCCCCCTTCACGGGCCCCGGCGACCCCGCCTTCGCGGCGCTGGAGTCGGCGGTGCAGGGCGAAGGTCTACGCGCCGAGCGGGCCCTGACCAGCTCCGGACGCGAGATCGTGGCCGTCACCCACGCGGCCGCCGGCAAGGGACCGGCGCTGGGCCGCCTCTGCGAGGCGTTCGGCATCCCGCCCGAGGAAGCGGTCGCGTTCGGCGACACCGAGGTGGACCTCCCGATGATCGAGCGCGCGGGATTCGGCGTGGCCATGGGCGACGCGCCCGAAGCCCTGAAGGCAGCGGCGGATCTCGTGACCGGCACGGCCGGCGAGGACGGGGTCGCCACCGCCGTCCACCGCATCTGGCGCGAAGCCTAGGCTGCTCCCGTTCCCGAAGCGGGAGTTGCAAACAGCCCTTGTGGTTTTGTATGTTGTCCACAAGCAGAAGATCCACTCCGCGCGGGTTCGCGGGCACAGGCCGGGGGGCCGCATCTGGAACGGGAGCAGGATCGGGAGTCGATATGGAGCGTCAGCAGGCAGGCGAGGGACATCTACTTCGTCGTCTTCGTCGCCCTGTTCTTCGCGGGGATGGCGCTCGTATCGCTGCGCTCGTTCCACGGGGGCGGGTCGCTTCTCGACTCGACGCTTGCGGTATGGTCGGAGGCGGCGCCGCTGATCATCACGGCGGCCGCGGCCGCACTCGTGCTCACTGAGGTCGGGAGGAGCATCGTGGTCATCGCACGAAGGTTGGAAGAGGGCCTGGAACGGGTCCGAGAGCGTCGCCGGGCGGAAGGCCGTGAGGAAGGCCGCGCGGAGGGCCGGGAGGAGGCCTTTGCCGAGGCTGACAGGGGATGGGAGGCATGGAACCAGCGCCGCATCGAGGCCGCGGAGCGGGGCGAACCCTTCACGGAGCCGCCTCCGAAACACACGAGGTAGCCCGGCCGCACTCCCTACGCCTGCTGGCTCTCCGCCCCGTCCGCGCGCCACTCCCCGCTCTTCCCCCCGCGCTTCTCGAGGAGGCGCACCCCTTCGATGCGCATTCCCCGATCCACTGCCTTGCACATGTCGTAAACCGTCAGCGCCGCGACGCCCACCGCCGTGAGCGCCTCCATCTCGACGCCGGTGCGCCCCTCGGTGCGCACCGTCGCCTCCACGCGCAGGCGCGAGTCGCCGGCGGGGTCGAGGGCGACGGCGACAGCGGAGATGGGGAGGGGATGGCACATGGGGATGAGCTCGCTCGTGCGCTTCGCCGCCTGGATGCCCGCGACGCGCGCGACGGCGAGCACGTCGCCCTTCGGCAGGCCACCCTCCTGGATGAGCGCCAGCGTCTCCGGACGCATGGCGACGAACGCCTCCGCGACCGCCTCCCTCGCCGTGACCGCCTTGCCGGAGACGTCCACCATGCGCGCGCCGCCACGCTCGTCGAGGTGGGAGAGGCGTACTTCCTCGGCCATGCGGGCAGTATAGGGCGTCCCGTGGCGCCCGCTCCCGCCGCCGTTGGGCGGTACGACCGGCGCGCCGCATAATCGCGATCATGCCGAACGCCGCTTCCCTCGACGCCCTGCCCTACCGCCACGTGCTGCCCCACACGACCACGCTTTCCCCCGCCGGGAGCCTGAGTATCGGCGGCTGCGACCTGCGGGAGCTGGCCGAGACCTACGGCTCGCCCCTCTACGTGTTCGACGAGCAGGACTTCCGCGAAACCGCGCGGGAGTTCCGCCGCGAGTTCGAGTCCCGCTGGCCGGAGGTCTCGGTGCTCTACGCCGCCAAGGCGTACCTGAGCCTGCCCCTCGCGGACATCGTGGCCGAGGAAGGGCTGGGGATGGACGTGGTCAGCGGCGGCGAGCTGGCGATCGCGCGGGCGGGGGGCTTCCCCTCCTCGCGCCTCTACTTCCACGGCAACAACAAGAGCGCCGAGGAGCTGGAGGCAGCCGTCACCGGCGACCCCGTCGGCCGGATCGTCGTCGACAACTTCCACGAGCTGGCCGAGCTCGACCGCATCGCGGGCGAGGGGGACGCGCGGCAGCCCATCCTCCTGCGCGTCTCCCCCAACGTGGACCCGCACACGCACGCGAAGACGACCACGGGCGTGCTCGACTCCAAGTTCGGCTTCGCCATCGCCAACGGCGACGCCGAGCGGGCCGTGGCCGCGGCCATGGCCGCCCCCAACATCGACCTGCGCGGTCTGCACGTGCACCTGGGCTCGCCCATCTTCGAGATCGAGCCGTACGAGCAGGCGAGCGACGTGATGTGCGCCTTCGCCGCGCAGATGGGCGACACGCACGGCTTCAGCTTCGACGAGTACAGCCCCGGGGGCGGCTTCGCGCTCGCCTACACGCGCGAGCAGCACGCCCCCGCCATCGCCGAGTACGCCGAGCGCGTGGCGCGCTCCATGGAGCGCGCCATCGCCGAGCACCGCCTGGAGCAGCCGTCCCTGCACATCGAGCCGGGGCGCTCGCTCATCGGGCGGGCAATGGTGGCCGTCTACACGGTCGGCGCGCGCAAGGAGATCCCCGGCGTGCGCACCTACGTCTCCGTCGATGGCGGCATGGCCGACAACATCCGCCCGGCCATGTACGGCTCCGGCTACGAGGCCGTGCCCGTCGACCGGCCGCTGGACGAGCCGACCGAAACGGTCACGGTGGCGGGGAAGTACTGCGAAAGCGGCGACATCCTCGTGCGCGACGCCGAGCTGCCGCGACTCGATGCGGGCGAGCTGGTCGCCCTGCCGGCGAGCGGGGGCTACAACCTCGCGATGTCGAGCAACTACAACATGGCCCTGCGCCCGCCCGTCGTCGCCGTCCGCGACGGCCAGTCGCGCCTCCTCCAGCGCCGCGAGACGGTCGAGGACCTGGTCGCGCGGGACGTGCGCCAGGGCTAGCGCGGGGCCGGGCCGAAACGCTCCCGGAGCACCTCGCGCCGGTACTCGAAGATGGCGCGCACGCGCGGGCGCACGGCCAGCAGCGCGACGATGTCGCCGAGGGGTCCGAAGGGAACAGCGTAATGCACCGTGTCGCGCACCTCCGTGCCGCCCTCGACCTCGCGGAAGTCGTGCTCGTGGTGCCAGAGGCTGTAGGGACCGATGCGCTGGTCGTCGACGAAGCGCACACGGTCCTCGACGTGCGTGATCTCGGTCGCCCAGGGCAGCGGCACGCCCAGCAGCGGGCTCACGTTGTAGGTGATGATGAGGCCGGGTTCCATCTCCTCGGGCGGGTCGGAGGTGACATCGAGCGCGAGCCAGGGCGGGGTTATGACGGGGAGGTTGCGCGGGTTCGAGAAGAACGCCCAGGCCTCGTCGAGCGAGACGGGGACGACCTGCCTCGCCGTCAGCCGGTGGATCGCCATCCCGCCTAGCTCCGCAGGAGCGAGCGCAGCGCGCCCTCGACCTCGGGCTGCGAGAACTCGAAGCCATCCGCCACCAGCCGCTCGGGGGCGACGCGGTTGCTGGCGAACAGCAGGGCGTCGGCAAGCTCGCCCAGGGCGATCCGCATGGCGAAGCGGGGCACCATCATGAACGCCGGGCGGCGCATCACCCGCCCGAGCGCGCGCGTGAGGTCGGCGTTGGTCGTGGCCACGGGCGCGACCACGTTCACGGGACCGGTCAGCTCACCGTCGAGCAGGTGGATGGTGGCGGCCACGGCATCGTCGAGCGTGATCCAGGGCATGTATTGCCTCCCGCTCCCCAGCCTGCCGCCGGCGCCCAGGCGGAAGGGCAGCGTGAGCCGCTTGAAGGCGGGCGCATCGTTGGCGAAGACGACGCCGTAGCGGGCCATCGCCGTGGGGATGCCGGCGGCGTTGGCCTTCTCGGCCTCCGCCTCCCAGTCCACGGTCATGTCCGCGAGGAAGCCCTCGCCCCGGGGCGACTCCTCCGTGAGGGGCTCGTCGTCGCGGTCGCCGTAGAACCCGACCGCGGAGGCGACCACGAGCCGTCCGGGCTTCGGGTCGAGCGCCGCCAGGTGCTCGACGAGCAGGCGCGTGGTCTCGATGCGGCTGGAGCGCAGCTCCGCCTTGCGGGCGTCCGTCCAGCGGCCCTCGCCCACGGAGGCGCCGCTCAGGTGGAGGACAGCGTCGCAGCCATCGAAGGCGCCCTCGCGCACCCAGCCCTCGGCCGGGGCCCAGTCGACGCCGCCGGCGCCCGCCGGTCCGCGGACGATTCGCGCGACCTCGTCGCCGCGCGCTTCGAGGCTCCCGGCGAGAGCCCGCCCCAGCAATCCCGTACTTGCGGTGATGGCGACCTTCATCGGTAAGCCTCCAGGGGTCTGGCGCCCCTGCGATCCACCTTACCCGGCCCCTTCCTAGGCGGCGCAAGCCCGCTTACGGGCCCGGGAAAGGCTGCGGCAGGCGGTGGTCAGACCTAGGCCTGACCAGCACAGTCGTCAGTGGCAGCGACGAGGTCGGGGCTTATGCCGGGAGCCTCTGGGTCAAGGCAAGGAGCTCACTCGCCTGGCCTGACGGTGTTCGTGGGCGGGCTCATCCTGGTCGCCGTCGTCGTGCTAGTCGTGCTCTGATTCGCCGCGAACAATCGACTCTCCATGGACTTGACCCTGCGAAGGGGCATCCTAGAGTGGATACGGACATCTGTTCGGAAGGGGTTCGCACTTGACCGATGGCCTGCTGGAGCTAGAGGACCTCACGGTGGACACGAGGGTGGAGTCCATCCACGCAAAAACACACGCTCTTGGGCTGAAAGTACTTCAAAATACTCTTCCCCTGTCCGAGGAAGTTGAAGACGAGAAGGCTGCACGTAAAACCTACTCGGTGCTGCTAGCCCTTTCCTGCTTGGCGTGTACGAACATGGCGTACTCGCTTGAGGTGATTGGGTTTCCCTTCAGGGGAATCGCGATGGCTGGACCTTTCCGCCAGTGCCTAGAGAGCGCAGTCAGACTACAGTACCTCCATAAGGTGGGGTCTGACGAGCAGTGGCGTCGCTTCATGGGCAGGGACAAGAAGGGTCTCCCAGGACTAAAGGACATGGTGTCCACTTTGGGTATGCACGAGTCCTGGGTAACGAAGTACAGCAACACATCTGACCCCCTGCATGGCAACAGGAAAATGCCTATCTTTGCAGTGCAAGAAGACCTGGCACCGCATATGTTCTTTGACATGGAGCACCTGTCCTGCGTGGCCGTACAAACCGTCGACAGGATGTACTGCAACTCGAAGTTCGAAGGGGAACTCGCTGAGGTCGCCATGGTCATAGAGGAGGAGGCAGACACTAGGTGGCCGCAGCGCTAACCCTTTGCAACGGCGCCCTCCGCCCTGGCGAGGATCGGGCCGAACGCGTCAGCCCTCAGGTCCCTGCCTAGTTACCCTGATGATTCCCAACCCCGTACGGTGGTCCTAGGCGCCCTGCTCCGGGTTGATCGCAAACAGGAACTCGACCTCGACGGGAGCGCCGAGGGGCAGCGAAGACATGCCCACCGCCGCGCGGGCATGACGCCCCGCCTCGCCGAACACGTCGACGAGCAGCTCCGACGCGCCGTTGATGACCGCCGGGTGCCGGGTGAAGTCCGGCGGCGCGGCCACGTAGCCGCCCACGCGCACGACACCGGCGATGCGGTCCAGCGACCCCAGTGCGGCGCGGGCGGCGGCGAGCCCGTTGAGGGCGCACTGGCGGGCGAGGGCATAGCCCTCCTCCACCGTGACATCGTCGCCGCAGCGACCGGTGCGAAGGGGCTCGCCGGGCGTGAGCGGCAGCTGCCCGGAGACCGCGAGCAGGTCGCCGTGGAGGCGCGCGGGCACGTAGGAGCCGGCCGGCGCGGCCGGCTCCGGCAGCTCGATGCCCAGCTCCCGCAGGCGGTCTTCCGCGCCCATCACGCGCATCCCCGGACTGTCGCTCTCCAGGTCATTCTCGCAAGACGTTCCACGGGGCCCCTTACCGCTCGCGATCGCCCCCGCTAGAGCGACAGCAGCCGGTTGGTGACGGCCTCGAGCTCCTCGTCGCTGTAGGTGTCGACCACGATGCGGGCGCCTCCGGCGCGGTGCGCCGAGACGGTCACGCGCGTGCCGAGGGCGCGGCGCAGGTTCGTCTCGAGGTCGCGCATGGGCGTGCCGCGCTCGGCCTGCGGCGCCGGGCCGGGCGGACGCGCCGCCCGCGGCGAGAGCGCGCGGCGCACGGCTGCCTCGGTCTCGCGCACGCTGAGGCCGCGGCGCACGGCTTCGCGCCAGACCTCGAGGCGGCCGGCGCCCTCGGGCATGCCCAGCAGGGCGCGGGCGTGACCCTCGCGGATCTCGCCGGCCACCAGGCTGCGGCGAATCTCCGACTCCAGCTGGAGCAGGCGGGTGGCGTTCGCCACGGCGGCGCGGCTGCGGCCCACCCGCTTCGCGACCTCCTCCTGCGTGAGCCCGTACTCGCTGAGCAGGCGGCGGTAGGCCAGCGCCTCCTCGATCGGGTTCAGGTCGGCGCGCTGGATATTCTCGACCAGGGCCAGCTCCAGCAGCTCCGAGCCGTCCACCTCGCGGACGACGACGGGCACGGTCGGCAGGTCGGCCAGGCGGGCGGCCTGCAGGCGGCGCTCGCCGGCGATGAGCCGGTAGCCGCCCTCCTCCTCCAGGCTCACCACGAGCGGCTGGAGGACGCCGTGCTCGCGGATCGACTCCGCCAGCTCGCGCAATTGCTCGGGCGGGAAGTTGGTGCGCGGCTGCTCCGGGTTGGGCGCTATCAGGTCGATATCGATTTCCTGCAGCGTGCGGCCGGGAGGGGCCTCCTCCTCGCCGCCGCCGGGGAGGAGGGCGTCGAGCCCCCGTCCGAGTCCTCGTCGTGGCTGTGTCATGCGCTCACTCCCACGCGCTCCGTGAGCTCGTTCGCCAGGCGCCGGTAGGCGGTGGCGGCACGGCTTCCAGGGCTGTACCGAAAGATCGACTGCCCGTAACTCGGCGCCTCGGCAATGCTGACGGCGCGCGGGATCACGGTGTTGAAGGTCTGGTTGGGGAAGTGCGTCATCACGTCGGCCGCGACCTCGCGGGCCAGCCGCGTGCGCCGGTCGAGCATCGTGAGAACGAGCCCGAGCGTGCGCAGGCGGGGGTTGAGGTTACTGCGCACGAGGGTGAGCGTCTCCATCAGCCGCGCGAGACCCTCCATGGGCAGGTACTCGCACTGCACCGGGATAACCACGCTCGACGCCGCCGTGAGCGCGTTCACCGTGAGGATGCCGAGCGAGGGCGGGCAGTCGATGAAAATCCAGTCGTAGTCGTCCGCCAGGGGCTCGCAGATGTTCTTGAGGCGCTGCTCGCGGGCCATCGCCGGCGCCAGCTCCACCTCCGCGCCCGAGAGCTCGCGCGTCGCCGGCAGCAGGTCGAACTCTTCGCCTTCCACCCGCACGATGCAGTCGCGCGGCTCGGCCTCCATCATCAGCGCTTCGTAGATCGAGGGTCCCGCCACCTCCGCGAGGCCGGCCGCGCTGGTGGCGTTGGCCTGGGCATCGAGGTCGATCAGCAGGACGCGCTCGTCCCGGCGCCCGAGGGCGGCCGCCAGGGAGACGGCGGTGGTGGTCTTGCCCACGCCGCCTTTCTGGTTCACGAAGGCGATGATCTCACGCATTCGCCGCCCCTCGCCGCACGCGCGAATCGACGTCCTCGCGTGACGGCATCTCCGCCAGACCGCTCCGCTCCACCATAAGCGAGCCCATCGCATTCGCGAATGTACACGATTCGAACAGATCCCCCGTCTCCACCAGCCGCAGCGCAAGCGCCGCCACGAAGCCGTCGCCCGCGCCGGTGACGTCCCTCACGTTGGTCGAGAACGCCGGCAGCACGCTGCGCGATCCGTTGCGATAGAGCCAGGCGCCGCGGCTGCCGCGCGTCACGACGACGGGGCCGCGCCGGGAGAGGCCACCCGCCAGGCCCGGTGGGTCGTCGGCGTCCTCGTCGCTGAAAACGGCGACCGCGTCCCGGGGCTGCACGGCCTGCGCCCGCGAGGGCGCGTAGGGCGCGCGCTTGATGGCGCGTCCCGGCATGCCCCAGCGGAGCGCCCCCTGCAGGGCCACGACCCGAACGGGGGCCTCGATGGGCGGGAACTCCGCCAGCTCGTCGAGCACGGGGGCGGCGATGACGGCGTCCGCCTCCAGGCCGGCGGGCACGTCGCCGCTCGCGATCGGTTCGCCCGCCTGGTGAAGGGTCTGGCGGCGGCCGCTGCCCGTGGGGTAGCTGTTCTCGAAGCGGGGAGCGCCCCCGGCGGGGAGCTCCTTCAGCGTGACCCCCTCGAAGGCGCTGCGGTCGTAGTCCGCGGGCACGCGGCTGACGAGCGTCACGTCCGCTCCCAGGGCGGCGGCCGCGCGCGCGCCGTAGAGCGCGGGCCCGCCGGGGGTCCAGGCGCCGCCGGGCGCCAGGTCCTGGGTGACGTTCCCGACGATCACGATTCTCGGCGCGGACGTCGTGCTCATTCCTCTCAATCCTCCAGCAGGCTGATCACGACCTTGCGGCTGTCCCCCTCGCCGATGCTGTTCGTCTCGACGTCCGGGTCGTCGACGAGGGCGAGGTGGACAAGACGGCGCTCGGCGGCCGACATCGGCTCGAGCGTGATGGAGTCGCCAATGTCGCGCACGCGTTCGGCCATGCGCTCGGCCAGCGTGACCACCTGGTCCTCCCGCCGCCGGCGGTACTGCTCGACATCGATGGTGACGGAGCCGCGGCCGGGGAAGCGCCGCGTCATGATGAGGTTCACGACGTACTGGAAGGCCATCAGGCTCTCGCCCCGGCGTCCGATGAGCATGCCCAGGTCTTCCCCGGAAATGTCGATGACGGCGCGGGCGCTGCCCAGCCCATCGCCCGCGGTGACGGGCTCGCGGATGTTGATGTCGGCGTCGATCTCGAGGATCTGGAGGATGGAGTCGACCACCTCGGCGGCGAGATCGACCTCCTCGGCGTTGATATCCGGCTCGATGTGCTCATCGCGGCGGCGCCTGCGCGAGCGATCGCGGGAGGAGCCCCCGCCTCCCGAGGAGCGCCGCGGCGGGCCATTGCCGCCCCCGGACGAACGACGGGGCGGGGCGCTGCGGGGCGGGGGCGCTTCCCCCTCGCCGAAGAAGTCCTGTTCGGTCAGCTGGGGCGCGCGCTCGGCGCGAGGACCACGCTGGCCCCCGCCGGAGCCACCCCGTGGACCACCGCTGCCGCCGCGCCGGCGACCGCCACGGCCACCCCTACCGCCGGAACCGCCACGGGGGCCGCCACTGCCCCCGCGACCGCCACGGCCGCGGGGAATGGAGGTATCGGGTGGTTCCGGCTCGCTTTCGCGCGGCCCACCAGCGCGTCGTTCGACCCTGACGACGGCATCGCGGGACCCGCGCCCGAACAGGCGCCCCCCGCGCTGGCCCTCGTCGAGGACGGTGATGTCGACTTCGTCAACGTTGGCGTTGAGCCTTGCGAGCGCCGCCTTAAGCGCGTCGTCGACGGTTTTTCCGTTTGCTTCGGCGTGATCCATGAGCAGATGACCTCAATTCACGGGAGGGCCTCGAGCGCGATTGGCTCGTGCTCTCCGAAGATACTGGTGCTTCCACCTCGACCGGGGCCGGCGGCGTTGGCGGACCCACGAGAGGCGGAATGTTGAGCGCGGGGAAGCCGTACGTGACGACGTTGAAGCCCACGCTCACGAAGGAAGTGACCACCCAGTAGAGGCTCACTCCACTGGGGAAGCTGAGACCGAAGAACATGAACATGATGGGCAGCATCCACTGCATCATCTGTTGCTGGGTGCGCGCCCGTTCGTCGGTCGCGACCATGACCGTCGTCTTCGATTGCGCCCACGTGGAGAACCCCACGAGCACGACGATCAGCAGGTTCAGGTTGAGCACGTTGATGGACGCGCCCTCGGCCAGGTTGATGCCGATGAAGCTCTCCTCGAGCGGGATGGCGCTCTGGATGTAGCTCCACGAGTAGAGGTGGCCGGAGAGGTTGTCGAGCGCCTCCGGCGAGATCGCAAGGGTCTGGCGGATCGCATAGAAGAGCGCGATCAGGACGGGGAACTGGAGGACGAGCGGGCCCAGGCAGCCCAGCGGATTGACACCCGCCTCGCGGTACGCCTTCATCATCTCTTCCTGGCGCCGCTTGGGGTCCGTGAACTTCTTCTGGATCTCCTGCACCCGCGGCTGCAGCGCCTGCATCGCGCGCGTCTGCTGGAGCTGGCGCAGCGTGAGCGGGAAGGTGACGAAGCGCACGAGGATGGTGAAGGCGATAACGGCCAGCCCGAAGCTGCCCCAGAGCGCGTGGTTGAGGATCACGAGCAGGTTGATCATCGGGTCCAGCAACCCGACCGTGAACGTGGTCGTGAAGCCGAACGTGGCGATGACGAAGACGAGGGCGACGCCTGCGATCAGGGCCAGGCCGATGCCGGTCCGCTGGGGTACGCGACGAATCACGGCAGGCCCCGCACTTCGCGCTCAAAGACCTGCAGGGTCTCCGGGTCGGCGCGGTACAGCCTGCCCTCGGTGCCGAGGATCCAGGCGAAACCTTCCTTTTCCACCAAACCTGCGCGAATCTTTCCTGCTCCGTCGAGCTTGACGGCGTTGCGCCGGATGCCGGTCGCGACGTCCACGAAGTGAACCGTGCCGCCTTCATCGCCAACGATAAGCGTTTCTCCGATTATGACGCCTTGCGCCTTCACCTTGTTCCCGGCCTCGTAGGTCCACTTCGTCCGGCCCGACGCCATGTCCCAGGCGTACACGAGGCCATCGAAGTCGCCGAAGTAGGCGACACCGTCGCGGATCGCCGGCCTCGTCCAGACCCAGCCCTCGGCCTGGAAGGCGCGGCCACGGGCACTCCCGCTCTCCACGTCGACCAGCCAGACCTCGCCCCGCAGGGTCGGGACGAAGAGCACGCCGTTCCCGATGTACGACAGGTCGGCGATGGCGCCATCGGCGTCGAACGGCCGGTCCCAGAGTTCCTGCCCGGTCACGAGGTCGAAGGCGTACAGCTTCCCGGTCATGGTGCCGACGTAGAGAACATTGCCTACGACAACGGGTTGGGACCAGATCTCGCCATCGAGCGCGAGCCCATCGGCCGGCCAGCCCGGCACCCCCGCTCCATCGACCACGCTGCGCACATAGAGGCGCTGTTCGGTCGTCCCGAAGGCGAAACGATCGCCCGCGAGCGTGGCCCCGCCCACGATGGCGCCTTCGACATCGCTGCGGTGCCAGCTGCCCCGCCCGGCGATGTACCGCCCCTCGAGCCCGAGCGCGACCATCTCGCCGGAGAATCCGGCCAGGATGATGCGTTCCCCGGCGAACAGGGGCGATCCGTACACCGCCTCGAGGTCGATCTCCTTCTCCGACTCGAGATCGCCGTCCGGGAAGACCCAGAGGGCCTGCCCGCCGAACTCGTCGAGCGTGACGGCGGCGAACTCGTCGCGGTCGAGGAAGACGTAGACGGTATTGCCGTCGAACACGGGCTCCGCCCAGCCGCGCGGCTCGGAAAACCCGACGCAGGCGCTGGAAAGCAGGGCGGCAGCCAGGATCACGGGGATGAAGAGTCTGGCTCGGAGCACAACGTTCCCCATCGTACCAGCAACCCCCGTGACGTTCACCGGACATAGAACTCTGTTTCACGTGAAACAGCGCGCCGAGGTGCCATCGCGGCAGGCCAGTCGCCACGGCGGGCCCCTCAGTAGGGCGGAACACAGTTAAGTAGCCTATTCACATTAGCCATACCGTTCGGCCGGCATGTTTCACGTGAAACAACCGCCGACACCCCCTCCGGCGGCCTGCGGACGCGGAGGACTCGAGCCTCCTTTCGATCCTTTCGTTCCCCCTGGCACGCCCCTTCGGCGTCCGGACCCCGCCACACCTGCCCCTTTCCCTTCCTCAGGGCTTCACCTGCCAACGGCCAAGCCGCGCGATGGGCCATTCGCGCGCATCGTACCGGCCTCCCCCTCTAGAGCTCTGTTCCATCTCCCCGAGCCCCGAGACGGCTACATCACCCAAGCCCTCGGCCCCCAGCGGGAAATTACGGGCCGCCACACCGCCCCTGCTGCCGTTTCGCTCCCAGTACACCCCCGCCCGACGACGCCGCTACTCCCATCCGCCTGTTTCACGTGAAACAATCGCCGCCACTACTCCGGAACGGGATCGTAGCCGTACCCGCCGCCCGGCCGGCAGCGCGACAGGCGTCGCAGCGTCAGCCAGGTGCCCCGGAGGGCGCCGTGGCGCTCCACCGCCTCCTCCCCATACCGCGAGCAGCTGGGCTCGAACCGGCAATTGCCGAGGAACAGGCCCGACAGCGTGACCTGGTACACGCGGATCGCGCCGATCAGGACCCACTTCACGATTCCGGCTCCTCGTCGACCAGTCCTGCCCGACGAAGCAGGCCCTCGACATCCTCTCGAAGGGCGCTGAAGCTCGCCGTGAGCGCGGAGCGGCGGCCCAGGACGACGACGTCGTAGCCGTCCCGCAGGGGCAGCGGCCGTATGGCCTCCCGCAGCCGGCGCCGCACGCGATTGCGGACGACCGCCCGCTTGTCGAGCCGTTTGCCGATCGCGAACCCCACCCGCGCCGGCCCCTCGCCACGCTCGAGCACGCGAACCGCGAGCGAGCGGCCTCTCACCAGTTGACCCGATGCGAACACTTGTTCGAAATCTGCGCGCCGCCGTAGTGGCTCCACCGCGCGCTCCTCGCCTAGACGACCGTCAGCCGCCTCCGGCCCTTGAGACGCCGCGCCTTCAGGATCGCCCGGCCCGTGCGCGATGCCATCCGCCGGCGAAAGCCGTGGCGGCGGCGGCGCGGGCGGCGGTGTGGCTGGTACGTTCGTTTTGGCGACACGGCCTCTTCCTCGGCCCACTAACCTACGACCCAACGCCCCTAGCCGCCAGCCCCTTCCCCGTACAGGGCGCGATACCAGGCGTAGTGCTCCATCACTAGCTGAACATAATTGCGGGTCTCCTGGAACACGATCGTCTCCACGAAGTCCGCGGGCGGCCAGGGCGCCACCAGCGCCCACCGCTCCACGTTCGAGGGGCCGCCGTTATAGGCGGCGAGCGCGTGGTGTGCATCGCCGAACTCTCGGAGCTGCACGCCCAGGTAGTAGGCGCCGAACTCGATCGAGAGCGCCGGCCGGAACAGATCCCCGAGGCCCACCTCCGGCCGCCCGATCTGTTGGCCGATCCACGCCGCCGTCGGCGCGATGACCTGGGTCAGGCCCACAGCGTGCGCGACCGACACCGCCTTCGGGTCCCAGCGGCTCTCCTGGTGGATGAGCGCCGCCAGCAGCAGCGGGTCGAGCCCGTTGGCCCTGCCGTGCTCATCGAGCAGGGCTGCGTGGAGCAGCGGGTACCGCAAGCGCGCGAACGCATCCGGCAGGACGTCGTCACTGAGACCAAGTACCGCCTGTATCCCCTCGGCCAGCGCCGACACCTGCTCCGGCAACCCCGCCTCGGAGGCCACTCGCGCCAGGGAGAGCAGCACCCACGGGTCGTTCGCGCGCGCCGCGGCGAGCTCGATGGTTTCGGCCGCCCGCTCTGCCAGTCCCACGAGCGCCAGTTCCGGGGCCTCCGGCGCCACCTCCGTGAGCGCCCCTGGGCGATGCGTCGCCAGCCAGGCCGCCAGTCCCTCCCAGTCGACCTCCGGGGGCGGCGCGAGCGGCCGGTAGCGGCCGTCGCTCCCCACCTGCATCTCCAGCGCGCGGCGCGCCTCGATCCCGTGGAACGCGCGAGGCTGCACCGCCAGCGCCTCGAGGTAGGCGGCCTGCGCAGCCGCTTCCTCCCCCCGCTGCTCCAGCGCGCGACCCCGCCAGTAGTGGGTGCGCGCCTCCGCCGCCTCACGGGCGGCCCACGCCGCCAGCGCGCCCTCCACGTCCCCCGCCCGCATCCGCGAGAAACCGCTCCGGAAGGCCGCCTCCTCCGCGAACTCGCCTCCCGCTTCCCCCGCCACCACGTCGTACCGTTGCGCCGCCTCCCCGTACTGCCCCGCGCTCTCCAGCGCCCGCGCCGCCCAGTACCGCGCCCGGTGCGCGAAGCCGCCCGCAGCCGGGTTCGCCACGACCGCGTCGTAGAGCGGGATCGATTCCAGGTAGAACCCCTCGTCGTCGTAGGCGGCCGCGAGGAAGTAGGTGCGGTAGGCCAGCGCCTCGCCGGACACCCCGGGCTCCTCGACGGCGCGCGTGAGCACGCCGCGCGCCCGGGCGAACTCCCGGTGCCGGTAGAGCACGTAGCCCTCGTCCCCGAGGTCGACCGCGTAGCCCGCGTCCCGCAGATCCTGCACGGACTGCAGGGCTTCTTCAGCCGAGGGGCTCTGCGCGATGATCGCCCGCAGCTGCGTCTCGAACAGGTCGAGGTCGCCCAGCAGGAAGCCGACGGCGGCAAGCTCGTGCCGCACCGTCGGGTCGCCCGTGAGGGCCGCCAGCTCGCCCAGCCAGCGCCGCCGCGCCTCCAGATCGCCGGCCACCCTGGCGAGGTCCGCGCGCTGCCGCAGGATGGGCAGGCGGAGCTGCTGCCCGAGGCCGGGCGTCACCAGGAGCGACCCCCAGACGGTCTCGGCCTGCAGCACGTCGCCGTTTCCGGCGAGGGCGCGGGCGTATTCGGAGGTGATCGAGGGGCCAAGCGCGAGCCCGCTCCCGAGCACGGCGTGCGGACGCAACACGGTGATCGCCTCGCCGAAAGCGCGGGCTTCATTCAACCGCAGGCCAAGCAGGTAGACGGCGCGCGCTTCCTCCCTCGAACCCTGCGGGGCCGCCACGAGGGCTTGCCCCAGGAACACCAGCGCACGGCCGTGCTGGCCCGCCTCGTAGGCCGCCACGCCCTGCCCCAGCCGGGCCGTCGAGACGACCAACGGATCGGTGACGGACTCCGCCACGGACGCGAAGGCCGCCGTCGCCTGGTCGTAGCGACCTGCCCGCAGCAGTGCGAACGCCTCATCCAGCAGCGTCGTCGCGTCCGGGCCCGAGTCCGGGGAAGGGGCCGGGGGCGCGGTCGGGGTGGGCGTGGGCGTCGGCGTGGGCGCGACCACCTCCGTCGGCGGGGGCGACGGGTCGGGAGCGGGAGGCTCGTCGCCCCCGCAGGCAGCCACCGCCAGGACCGCGAGCAGGACCGCAAGCGCGCCGCGCCGCACGACGCTCAGCGGCCGGGGGGTGGGCCGGTTGCGTCTGGCCTCCACCCCATCGATGCTAGGCCCGTCCTCGCGGGCGGGTCAAAGCCCCGCGCCGGGAAGGGGTCGGATGTGACGGCGAATGGTCCCGCAGCTGCCGGAACATCCCTCGCCGAGGCCACGAGGGCCCTCAACGCCTGGTTCGAGATCGACCTCGACGCCCTCGCCGCCAACGCCCGCGTCCTCCGCGAGACCGCCGCACCCGCCACCGTCATCGCCGTGGTGAAGGCGAACGCCTACGGGCACGGCATCGAGGTCGTGGGTCCCGCGCTCGAGGCCGCGGGCATCGAGCGCCTGGCGGTCATCTTCCTGCCCGAGGCGCTACCCCTGCGCGAGGCGGGAGTCACGCGGCCCGTGCTCGTCCTCGGCCACAGCTTCCCCGACGACGCCGAGGTCGCCGTCGCCAACGACCTCACCCTCACCGTCGATACGCCGGAGCTCGCCGAGGCCGTCTCCGCCGCGGCCCTGCGCGCGGGCAAGGCGCCCGTGCCCGTCCACATCAAGGTCGATAGCGGCATGCACCGCTTCGGCCTGATGCCGGCCGAGGTGGCGGCCCTCGCCGCCCATGTCCGCACCCTCGAGGGCGTCACGCTCGAGGCCATCTGGACCCACCTCGCCAACGCCGACCACGAAGACGACTCCTTCACCACACACCAGGACGCCGTCGTGGCGGAGGCGATACGGCTCGCGGGGCCGGTGCCCATGCGCCACATCGCCAACACGGCCACGACCATCCGCCACCCCGAGTTCCGCTACGAGGGCGTGCGCACGGGCATCGGCATCTACGGGGCGCTCCCCGACCACACCCCCAACCCCGGCCTGCGGCCCGTCCTCAGCATGAAGGGGCGGCTTGCGCGCGTCTTCGATGTCGCGCCCGGCGAGGGCGTCAGCTACGGGCTGACGTGGCGCGCCGAGCGCCCCTCGCGCATCGCGCTCATCCCCATCGGCTACGCCGACGGCTACCAGCGCGCCCTCAGCAACCGCGGCGAGGTGCTGGCCCGCGGCCGGCGCTGCCCCATCGTCGGGCGCATCTGCATGGACCACTTCCTCATCGACGTGACCGACGTTCCCGGCGCCGCCACCGGCGACGAGGCGGTGCTCATCGGCGAGCAGGGAGGCGAGGCGATCACGGCCGCCGAGGTGGCCGCCCACATCGACACCATCAACTACGAGGTGCTGGCCGGCCTCAACCGCCGCCTCCCCCGCCTCGCCCACCGCGCGGGCGTCGTCGAGGCGACCTGCTAGGGCCTGCGCCGCACCAGCACAGAGACGCGGGGGATGGGGGGCAGGGCGAACGGGCCCAGCTCGACCAGGTCGATCGCGTCGAAGCCGCACTCCGTGAGCAACGCCGCCAGGCGGCCCCAGCCGCGCAGGTCGACCTGCGCGCAGCCGCCCGACACCACCCGCCGGTGGAGATCGTTGAGCCGGGCCGAGCGCACGGGCGCGAACTCGACGAAGAGCCCGGCGCCGCCCGGTGCCAGGATCCGCGAGAGCTCCTCGGCGAAGCCGTGAACGGCGTCGTCGTCGAGGGCGCGGATCACGTGCAGCACGGTGACGGCGTCGAAGGACTGGTCGCGGAACGGCAGCTGCTCCGGCCAGGCGACGAGGTCAACGGCATCGCTGGACGCGGACAGGTCGAGCGCGACGGGGCGGGCGGGCGAGCCCGCGCGCGCCGCCAGCAGTTCCGCGAACGCTCCGCCGCCGAGGCTCACGTCGAGGTACGTGCGGGCACTGTCGAGCTGGAGCAGCTCGATCATCTTGTCGGCGCGGGGAAAGAGCGCCGCGCGCGCGGCGGGCGAGTCGAGCGCGCGGGCGAGCGCGGCCTGGGGGCCCGCAAGCCAGCGGTTGCGAACGCTGATCGCTTCCCGTTTCCGGCGAATCACAGGTCGTAGGTTAGGCGCACGCGCCGCTTGGCGCGCTCCGCCCGCTCGGCGATGGCTTCCAGCGCCGCGGCCTCCCCGGCCAGCGATTCCGCCCCGGCCCGCTGCACGAACAGGGCCGCGCGTTCGTCGCCGGCCAGGGCCGCCGCCAGCGCCGCCAGGCTGGACGCGAGGGGCGCGCCGTCCTGCCAGGCGCGTTCGAGGTTGGCCTCGTCCTCGGAGTCCTCGGCTCCACGCTCGTAGAAGGTGGTGAGCGGGCCCAGGCGCACCCCCAGCTCGGCCACGCGGTCGGCGAGCGCGATCAAGGGATGGCGTGCGCCGAAACCCCGCACCGCTGCGAACGACATGAACGCGACCAGCGTCGCCCCGTCGCCGGGCAGCGCCCCGGCGTCCCCCTCGCCCTCGACTTCGACCGTCAGACGCATCGCCTAGAACCCGTTGCGGAAGTCGACGAAGCGCATGGGGTCGACGAGGACGCCGTGGACGGAGATCTCCCAGTGCAGGTGCGGGGCCGTCGAGAGGCCCGAGTCCCCGACGAAGGCGATCAGCTGGCCCTTCTCGACGAACTGCCCCTCCGCCACGGCGAAGGCGCTCAGGTGGGCGTAGCCGGAGAAGACGCCGCCTCCGTGGTCGATGATGACCGTGCTCCCGCGGATGGCCAGCTGCCGTGCGAGCACCACCCGGCCGCTGTTGCTGGCCGTCACCGGCGCGCCCTCCGGCGCGGCGAAGTCGGTGCCGCCGTGGTTGCCGCCGACGGGCCC
>JAJDUR010000049.1 GCA_022826585.1 Dehalococcoidia bacterium | reverse complement strand
GTCCCGCCATGGGGGCTTCGGTGGGCACCGGCGTCGCTTCCGGGGTCGCCTCAGCGGTCGGTTCCGGCGCGACAGGCTCGTCGTCATCGTCATCGTCATCGCCGCAGCCAACGGCCACGAGCGCGCCTGCACCGACGGCGCCCGCCGCCGATGCCTTCAGGACGGACCTCCGGCTCAAACGCCTTCGGGCCCAGTAGTTCTCACGCATGTGCATCCCTCCGTCGCAATAGCGCCGTCCGATTCGGGGGAGCATACGAGTTGCGCGATCAGGATTCAATGAGGAAACGCGGGGACAAAGGCATTACATGCTGCAATGCTCTCTGTGCCGTTGCGTCTTCCTCTGGGCAGGGGAACTGGCCACGGAAGGCCGCGGAGCCTACGCTTGAGGGCGAAGGCAGGAGGCAGGCCGATGCGCGAGGAGCCCAGCGAGAAGTCGACGAAGAAGATGTGGAACTACGCGGAGAAGTTCGCGAACAAGTCGGGCACCCACCTGCACCCGGATCGCTCGATCACGGAGGCGGTGGTGCTGGGGCTGGCGGACAACGTCGACCAGTACGGGCGGCCGATCTGCCCCTGCAACTTCTATCCGGAGAAGGACGAGGACGGGAACTGGCCGGAGGGCCTCTACCTCCCGCGGGAGGAGGAGGCGAAGCGACGGGACTGGATCTGCGCCTGCGACGAGATGCAGAAGTTCAAGTACTGCCACTGCCTGCTGTTCGTGACGGAGGAGGGGCTGCCGATCACGGAGCACCTTCCCGAGGACCACGAGGGGCGCGAGATCTACGGCGTCGTGGAGGACCCCACGCCGGACAAGGGGCGCGCGCTGGGTCGCGTGCTCGAGGACCGCTAGCCGCCCCGGTAGCCGGTTACCGGGTCGTAGACGCGGATGTCGTCGAAGCGGCGGAAGTCGACGTCGTGCGTCCAGATGGTGCCGACGCCATGCTGGTGCATGAGGGCGACGATGTGGGCATCGTGAACGACTCCACCGTAGGTGTCATGACGTAGCGCCACCTCGCGCAAGATCGACCATCCGTCGCTCGTGTCGCTCCCGAATCGCACATGGTCCAGGGCGAGCACCTGATCGATGCTCGCAAGCGCCTGCCGTACCGAAACCGGTCGCGAGGGGAGCGTCCGGTGCGTCACATTGCGCAGATAGGCGAGCACGACGGGCGCGAACAGTACGATCTCTTCCGAGCCCCTCCAGGCGCCCGCGAGCGCCTCGCGCGCCGCTTCGTGCTCCGGGGCGTCCACGTTGGTCTCGTAGATGAGGATGTTGGCGTCGATCGTGAATGTCACGCCGAGGTCTTGTCCCGTGTGTGCTGGGACTCGCGGTGCCAGGATCCAAGGTCACGGTCAAGGTCCTCCTGCAAGAGGAACTCCTTGACTGCGGCCCAGTTGCTCAGGTCGACCCCGGCGGGACCGATCGTTCCCAGGTTCCAGGCGGGGCGCTCGATGGGTTCAGCGTCCCTCGGCTTCTCCGCTTCGCGTTTGAGCGCAGCCCCGATCAGGTGCGTCGCGGCGCGGCTAAGGGTGAGTCCCCTGGCGGCGGCGTACTCGGCCAGCTCCCGGTGGATGTGGAGGTCGATATTGAGCGTGGTACGCATGATGCGTTGATGCTAGCACGAAGCGCATCACCGCATCACTTCTGTGTCAGGCGGCGCCGGCGGCGGCGACGGCCTTCTCGGCCGCCTCCCCGAGGCTCTCGGCGCGGATGACGTCGAGCCCGGCCTCGGCGAGGAGGGCCTCGCCTTCCGCCAGGTTCGTGCCGACCAGGCGCATCACGACCGGGACGTCGAGGCCGAGCTCCTTTTCGGCATCGATAACGCCCTGGGCGATGATGTCGACGCGGGCCATGCCGCCGAAGATGTTGACGAGGATGGCCTTCACGGACGGGTCCTCGCTGATGACGCGGATGGCGTTCACGACGCGGGCGGGGTCGTTGACGGTGCCGATGTCGAGGAAGTTGGCGGGTTCGCCGCCCGCGAACTTGATGGTGTCCATGGTCGCCATGGCCAGTCCGGCGCCGTTGACGATGCAGCCGATGTTGCCGTCGAGCTTGATGAAGTTGGCGACGCCGAGCTCGTCGGCGAGCACCTCGAGGCGGTCTTCCTCGTCCTTGTCGCGCAGCTCGGACAGGTCCTGGTGACGGTAGAGGGCGTTGTCGTCGACGGTGAACTTGGCGTCGAGGGCGAGGACGCGGCCCTCTTCGGTAACGACGAGGGGGTTGATCTCGGCGAGGCTGGCATCGCTCTCGACGGCTGCCTGGTAGAGGCTGCCGACGAGCTTGTTGAGCGCCGCTGCCTGCTCCCCTGCGAGCCCGAGGCGGGCAGCCAGGGTTCGGCCAACGTAGGGCTCGTACCCGGAGGCGGCGTTCACGGGGATGCGGACAATGGCGTCGGGATCGTTGGCCGCAACGACCTCAATCTCCTGGCCGCCTTCCGTCGAGGCCATGATGAGGGGAGCGGCCTGGGCGCCATCGATGATGATGGCGAGATAGAACTCGCGGGCGACGGCGGACTGCTCCTCGACGAGCACGTTTTTCACGAGCTTGCCCTCGGGCCCAGTCTGGATGGAGACCAGGTGCCTGCCGAGGATGTTGGCGGCTTCCTGCTCAGCCTCCTCGGCGGTGCTGGCGAGACGCACGCCGCCGACGCGCTCACCGCGAACCTGGCCCTCGTTGTTGGCGGGGTTGGTGGTGAGACGCTCGTACATGGCGGCGGTCTCGCTCTCGGAGACGAGGCGTCCCTTGCCGCGTCCACCGGCGTGGATCTGCGCCTTGACGACGACCTTGCCGCCAAGCTCCTCGGCGATGGCGCGAGCCTCGGCGGGGGTGGAGGCGACGCGGCCCCCGGGGACCTCGACGCCGTACTTCGCGAAGAGCGCCTTCGCCTGGTATTCGTGAACCTTCATCGTTCCTCCGGGGAGGCCGCAGCGCCCGTCTCAGGGCGGGCCATGTCCCCGCGCGCCAGCCTACCGGCGCCCGCCCACACGGGAAACCGCGGAAGGCCCTTCTGCGCTCAGGCGATGTGGTCGGGCTCGCTGGCAGCGCTGATGCCAGCGATGTAGCCGAAGGTCATGCCCGGGCCGAGGGTGCCGCCGGCGCCGCCGTAAACCATGGCGGTGACTCCCGCCATCGCGTTCCCGACCGCGTACAGACCGGGGATGACGCCGCCGGTGGCGCGCAGCACCTGCGCCTTCGCGTTCGTCCTGGGGCCGCCCTTGGTGCCGAGCGCCCCCGACTCGATCTGGGCGGCGTAGTAGGGCGGGGTGTCGATGGGACCGAGGGTGGTGAAGGGCGCCTTCTGCCAGCGATCGCCGTTGTAGCTGTCGTAGGCGCTCACGCCACGCTGGAACTCGGGATCCTCGCCGCGTACAGCCCCCTCGTTGAAGCGCCGGACAGTCTCCTGGAGGCCGTCGGGGTCGACGTCGATCCTGGCGGCGAGCTCGGCAAGGGTGTCGGCGCGGCGTATCCAGTCGGGGGCGTCGGGGCCAACGTTGTGGCGGGCGATGGGGGGCTGGTAGCGGCTGTCGACGATGAGCCAGGCGGGGAGGTTGATGAACTCGAAGGTGTTGGGGTCGAAGGTGTGGAAGGCGTGGCCGACGGCGTTGTAGTTGGCCGCTTCGTTCATGAAGCGCTTGCCCTGCCGGTTGACGATGATGGAGCGGGGCCAGGTGCGCTCGGCGAGGATGAGGCGGGCGAAGGTGCGTCCCCGCATCTCATCGCCGGGGACGTGGATGCCGGGGATCCACCAGGCCTCGCTCATGTTGCCGAGGGCGGCGCCGGCGCCCATCGCCATCAGGAGGCCGTCGCCCTCGTTCTCGGGGGTGGAGGTGGGGGCGGTCATGGGGCCGCGCAGGAACGCTTTCACGAGCTCTCGGTTCCACTCGAAGCCGCCGGACGCGAGGACGACGGCCTTGCGGGCCTTCACGAAGTAGTCGGTGCCGTTGCGCTCGGCGCGAATGCCCACGACGGCGTCGTTCTCGTCGAGGATCAGCTCGCGGCCACGGGTGGCGGTGTGGACGGGGATCTCGCGGTCAAGGCATCCCTTGATGAGGGAGCCGGCAAGGGCCTGGCCGGTCGAGCGCATGTCGCGGGCCTTGCGTTCTTCCATCACCTCCGGGGGGACGTCGTCGACGCGCTTCGTGTCGATTTCCAGCATGGTGGCGGGGAAGAAGATGGCGTCGGGCTGGTGGTTGATGCGGTCGGCCCAGGGGCCCAACTCCTCGAAGGGGAAGAGGTCGTTGTCGAGGGAGCGGCCGCCCTCGGGCTTCCCGCCGGGGTTCTCGGGGTGGTAGTCGGGGTAGCCCTCGAAGACGTGGAGGGAGACGGGGGTGTTCTCCTCCATGTAGCGCAGCATCTCGGGGCCGGTGTCGATGAGGGTCTCGACGAGATCGCGGTCCATCATGCCGAGGGAGAGGGAGTCCAGGTAGGCGAGGGCGTCCTCGCGCGAGTCCTCGATTCCCGCCTCGGCCATGTGGTGGTTGTTGGGCAACCAGAGGACGCCGCCGGAGATCGCGGTCGTACCGCCGACGACGTCCGCGCGCTCCAGCAGGGCCACCTCGACCCCGTTGTCGGCGGCGAGGATGGCGGCCGTCGTCGCGCTCGCGCCGGAGCCGAGCACGGCCACATCGACTTCGAGGTCCCATCGTTCTGGCAGCGCCATCGTCTTGCTCCTGTTGCGTGCACACCGCGCCAGCAGGGCGCTCTCGCGGTCGAGTTGGCGGCATCCTACCGGCTGGCGAAACGGCGGGGGGTTAGAGGGAGCAGGGCGTTGCGGCGATGTGCGTGCCCTCGAGGTAGGCAAAGAGGTTACAACCGGACGTCACCATCGTTGTCTCCGCCGGCTCCGCCTCGTAGATGCGGAAACTGGGGGCGTGGTTCACGAGAGCGAACCAGAACGCGTTGTGACCCGGCAGGCGCTCGAACTCCTCGCCGGACGGGCCTAGGAGCGCCCCCTCGGTCACGACCCAGAGCGTTCCATCGGTGGCGGTAGCCACGCCGGTCTCGGCATCGTAGGCGACGAAGCGCTGGTCGCCGGCCGCGTAGGCGCGGCCGCCGCTGCGGTCGGCGGTCGCGAAGACGACCACGGCATCTCCGCCGATCTCGTCCTCGAGGAAGTCCTCCTTGCCGAGCAGGAGGATGGGGTAGCCGACGACCTGGCCGTGGAGACGCACGGCGTAGACGCTGTCCTTGACGGCGATCGGTCCGCTGCGGTCGGGCACGGGGAACATCAGGCCGGAGCTGGCGAAATAGCGGGCGTAGGCCACGCCTTCGCCGTAGTCCCGGTAGTGGCCGGTGTCGATGTCGAGCACGAGCGTATCGGGGTGCTCGGCGAGCCACTCGTCCCAGGTGGTGTGCACGACCGGAAGGACATCGAGCTGGATGCCGCTCCCAACGAGGTCGCCCCAGACGGGTTCGCCGACGAACTGGTCCCAGAGCGTTCTCGTCGCGCGGTCGTACATGAGCTTGTTGGAGCGATAGAGGAGGCCGCTCGTGCCGAAGCGGTAGACCTCGTCCCCGACGCGGCCGTCGTAGAGGATGGCGCTGCCGCAGAGGGTGCAGTAGGCGAGGGAGACGGGAACGCCGCCGACGGTGTCGTTCACCATCTCGTGCCAGTCGATGATGCGACGGGGGTAGGCGCGAGCATCGCCGTTGATCTCGACGCCGATGACGCGGTCCTTGGGCCCGATCCACTCGGCCGCCTGTTCGGGGGTGACGAAGCTCGGCGACTCCAGCGGGGGGATGCCGTCCACGCGGACGCCGCCCCAGAACACCTCCTGGGCCGAGAGCGTGCGCGGTTTGGCGGGATCGACGAACTCGCCCATCTCCTTCTGGATTCCCGTGATGAGCCGGTGCTTGAACTCGACGTAGAGGGGCGTGTCGTCCTCGGCCGTGCGCATGCCCAGCCCTTCGGTCAGGGGGAAGATGGGATAGGGGTGGTCGGGAACCTTGTGGATCAACTCCAGGTAGGCGTAGCGGCTGTAGGGGACGGGCACGGCGGAGAGGTCGATGAGATACGGAAGCCAGGTGTCATCGGGGTCGCTGGCCATGGCGGCGAGGAGGTCCAGGACCAGCTGCGAGGTCTGGCCGACCAGGGGGTAGCCGTTCCAGAACTCGAACTCGTTCCAGTAGATGAGTTCGAGGATGTGTTCGTCGGTAATCTCCTCGAGGGTGATCAAGGGCTCGGGCGTCGGCGTGTACGTCGGGGCAGGGGTGGAAGCCGCGGGGGAGGGGGTCGAGGCCGGGGAGGTCGGAGTTGTAGCCCCTGCGGGTTCGGGAGCAGCTGCGCGGGTGGCGGTGGGCGAGGGCGCGTCCTCTTCGGAGGCTCCACCACAGGCGCCGAGCGCCAGGGTGAGACCAAGGAGGGCCGCGACGAGGGCAGGGCGCATGGGCACCAGTGTAGAGGGCGAAGGGCCCAACCTCGCTTACGGCGACCTAACCCTCACTCGTAAGCCAGCAGACTGGCCGCAACGCGCGCAGGGCCCTAGCCTTTCCAGCAACCTACACTTTGCCCCGATAGTTCGATGGTCACATAGCCCGCCAGGAGATCTTGATGCCTTCACCCGCCCCACTTTCCTCCGCCCTTGCACGAATCGGAGGGCGCGCGCTGGCGATTGCGGGCGTGGTCATGGCCCTGACCCTTGGAGTGCTGGCCCTTGAAGGACCGGCTCCGACAATGGCGGAGGACGACGAGTGCCCCGTGACCGACCTGGGCACACTGGACGGGGAGACCCAACGGCTTGAGGCAACCGGCCGCTGGACAACGGAGGACTGCGACTCGGCATTCCGCGCCGGGAGCGACGCCCACTCATACAGCTTCCAGGTGGCCGAGACCGGCCGCGTGCGGATCGACCTGCTCTCGAGTGAGGCCGACTCGTACCTCTACCTGCTGAGCGGCGCCGGCGAGCGCATCGACGACGACGACGACGGGGCGGCCGGCCGGGACGCGCGCATCGAGCGAGACCTGGGGCCCGGGGCCTACCGCATCGAGGCCACGACCGTGGGAGGCCGTGTGCGAGGCCCGGCGGACTTCTCGCTCTCCGTCAGCTACGTCGAGGGCTGCGAGACGATCGACCTGGGGGCGCTTACGGCCGAGGCCGACCTGACAGCAACCGGCACCTGGACACTAGAGACCTGCGGCTCGCGGATCGTGGCGACGCACCCGGCCTACAACTACTCGTTCGTGCTGCCGGCCAGTGGCCGCGTCCGGATCGAGCTTCTATCGGAGCACGGCGATCCTGTGCTCTCGCTGGCATCGCCCACGGCAGGCGTGATCGGAGCAAATGACGACGGCGCCGATGGAGTCGGTTCGCGCATCGAGCAGTACCTCCCCGCCGGCGTGTACCTGATCGAGGCCACCACCTACCGGCAGCGCGACCGGCAGCCCCTGGTGGCGGACTTCGAGCTCACGGTCCACCTTGTCGACGAAGAGGCCGCCCAGAACAGCTTCATCCTGAAGGTGGAGGACACGTTCGCCCCGGACATCGTCATCGCCGGGGAGCCTTTCCCGGTCGACTTCCGGGTCGGCAACGTAGGCGGTAGCGGCCTCCCGGAAGACTCGTTCGTCATCCTGTACGCGGTGGGGCCTCGCGCATTCGAGTCGCTGGAGGAGATCCCAACTTCCGAGACCATCTGGCAACCGGGCGTCAGCTATCACTCGAGCCCGGAGCTGGCCAGCGCAACCAGCACGGCGGTCCCGTTTGTCCAGCCCATCGAGGTCGCTCTTCCCCGGCCCGGCTACTCATGGGTCTTCGTCGCCGCGCTCGCCTTCCAGGTCGTCGAAGACGAGGGCAGATACGACAACGAGATCTCGTTCCACGGCATCTGGCGGAACCTGCGAGTTGTGACCGGCCCGATTTACGGCCCGGTCACCGTCTCCGTGGATGGCGCGCAGTACGAGGTCGAAGCGGCGGACGACGAGGATGGCGAGGTCACAACGACGGTGACCTCCGCCGCCGACGCCGAGGCCGAAATCGAAGCCCTCGCGGAGGCGAAAGCGACCTACACCGCAGCCGTCGCTGAGACGGTGCTCGACGGGATCTTCGAACGATCCGGACTCGAGGGGCTGACAGCAAGCGGGGAGCCGCTGGACGTCACCCTCGCGAACGCGTCTTCGACCACGCTCCTGGCGGTCTTCGCCCAGGAGTACGAAGAGCTGGTGACGACGTCCGGGCTCGGCGAGACCGTCGCCCGGCGCGAGGCCCTCAATCCGGTCGAGGTCGAGGACTTCGTGCTCAGGGTGGCGGACAAGGCGGCGCGGCAGTACGCGTCGCTGGCCGCCTCCTGGAGCGCGCTCCAGGAGCGGGTCGAGGCCGGGGAAGCGCTCTCCTTCGAGGAGGCCTTCGCACTGCAGGCCGAGGTCGCCTACGCCGAGCGCATCCTGGCGCCGGTCGCCGCCGGAGGGAACGCCGTCAGGGCCGCCCGCGAAGCGGAGGCAGGATGGCGGGACAGGGGTGTCGCGAGGATGGCCCGCGGACTCGCCATCGAGGCGTCTTGCGGCGCCGCAGCCGGCTTCGACGCCCTTGCCGGCGCGAACGAGGCGCTCGAAGGCCTGCGAGCGCTGGACGAGGAGCTCCGCGCCGCCCTGCCCGTGTTCCGGTACGGAGTCGACGCGGCTCTCTGTGGCGCGCTCTTCGTGGACGGCGCCAACGCCCGCTTCCTGGCTCGGCTGGACATTGAGAGCGCAGAGCTGACGGCGCTGAACGCCCCGGATGTGCCTGATGTGGAACCGGTTGAGCCCCCACCACCGCCTCCGTACGAGTTGCGAATCATCGCGCGGTTGACCGAGGACGGGCGCGTGGAGCACGGCGTGGAGTTCTCCAACGGCTTCGGGGTCCTGCCGACGCAGCGCTTCCTTGGCACGGATGCGAGGACGGGCATCTGGCACATCACCAGCGACGTCGAGGTCGGCGGCAGCTCGATCGGGCTGGTCCGGTCGCGCCGCCTGGCGGACGGCCGCATTGAGCTGGGCTTCCGCAACGCGGATGGGATCAACATGAGGCCCGCCATCCGGTACCTGCCGGCCGATCTGCCCGTCGGGACCTGGTTGCGCAGCGGCGCAATCGAGGCTCCCCGGCCGGAGGTGGCCGAGGCGACCTCCTCCGAGTAGCGACTCCGGTTGCGAGCTAGGCGCCCGTGATGGCGCCTAGCTCGCGCCAGGGCCGGGCGCGGCGCGCATTCCAGTGCGCTTCCCAGTCGTCGCAGACGCCCTGGCCGCCGTGCCAGTAGTCGACCTCGAGGCAGACCTTGCCGTCGCGGAACTCGAGGCGGGACACACCCTCGGCGGTGCCCCAGCGGCCCGCGTTCTCCTTCGCATCCGCGGGGATCTGGCCGTAGGCCATCCACATCACGACCACGCCGCTATCGGCGACGTAGATCTCCTCGGGGAGCACCTTCAGCGTGTCGGCGGCCGCGGCCCAGAACTCACGCACGGCGTCGTGACCGCGCATCGGCTCGGCGTGGCCGACGATGTCGCGCATGACGACGTCCTCGGTCATGAACTGGAGGGGCGCATCGACGTGTCCCCCGCTCCAGCCTTCCTCGAAGAGCTTGCGTGCAATCTCGACTTCGGCCTGGCCAACCATGGGCGCCTCTCCTGCGGGTGAATCCCTTGAGTGGGCGCGATGGTAGCGGAAACGGCGGCGGCGGGGTGTACGATCCGGACGCGATGGCCGAGTCGATGACGCCCGAGGAAGCGCGCAGCTACCTGAACTACCTGCTCACGCTGGGCATCCGGCGGGAGCAGGCGTTCGCGCCCCTGGCAGCCGCCTTCATCCGCGAGAACGACCTCGACGCCCTTGGGCTGCTGCCGGACGAGCAGGTGAACCTGCTGCTGGCGGCGGCGCAGTCGTTCGCGCCGGAGCCGCGGCGCTACAGCGCGAAGCTCGAATTCCTTCAACAGGCGCAGGCACTGCTGCCGCGAACGCGGCTGGCGGGCACGCCAGTCGAGGGCCAGGTGGGGCAGGAACTGCGGAAGACCGCCTACGAGCTGGACCGCTACCACGAAGCCGTGCGGGTGAACCGCTCGGGCACGGAGGGGCGGGAGCACATCGTCGTGGAGAGCATGGCGCCGGAGTACTTCACCGACATCGCCCAGAAGCGGGCGGCGGCGCACTACCAGGACCGCTACCACCTGACGCCGGAGGCGCGCAGGGCCCAGAACTACACCGGTCCGGCACAGCAGTTCGAGCCGGAGAACACGGCCATCCACAAGGAGTTCGAGGGCGCCTGCGGGCCGTTCATGAACGCACGCACGCACGCCTTCCACGTGCTGCTGCCGTTCGACCTGAAGCTGAGCCGATCCCCGCAAGACGCGCTCGAAACCGGGGTGCGCATCTTCTTCGGGAAGGAGGGGTACTCCTTCCCGCTGCGCTACCAGATGGGCCAGCTCACGAGCGATCGCGACGGGACGGTGGTGGGGGTGCCGGTGGACGACCCGAACCTCGTGTACGTGTCGGCCTCGCGGGTGAAGGAGCCGGAGTTCACGTTCGCGGGGGCCGCGCCGGGGAACGCGCCGCCGGAGCTGGCATTCCCGCTGACGGTGCTGCAGCACCTCGGCAGCCTGGGTACCTATGTGCAGGTGAGCTGCAACCTGAAGGTGTGGTTCGACGCCTCCCGCGTCTCCATCCTGATCCAGGGGGCGCCGGAGCTGGCCGACCTCGGGCTGACGGCGGCAACGGGCCTCATGACGCGCACCTACGGCCTCGGCACTACCGAGGAGTACGAGCGCAGCGGCGGCGAGCCCTGGCAGGAGGGGCTGAGCTACAACTACGTGAACCTGCACCTCTCGCTGCAGGAAGGCGTCGAGTCGGCGGTGATCCCGTACAACACGCCGATCTTCACCCTGTACCCGGTGCTGAGCCGGCAGGCGGTCGCGTTCGAGGACGCCTCGGCGGCGAGCGAGCGCATCGCGAAGGGGATGGGCGAGGGCCGGGGCTAGCCAAGCCGCCGCAGGAGCCAGTCGCGGGCCACGGTGGCCTGGGCTTCCTGGAAGGCGCGCAGGTTGGGGAGGCCGGGCGGCGGGAGTCGCGACCCCCACTCCGTGAAGAAGCCCGCTGTCGCGGCCACGACTGCCGTCACGTGACCGGGGTCGGCCTCGCGGAAGGCGGGGTGGGCGGCGACGATCTCCTCGGGGGGTGGGCCACCCTGCATGGTCACGCTGGGGGCCGTCACCACCACGTCAACCCAGGCGGCGCCGATGCAGGCGTGGGGCCAGTCGAGGAACCAGACGCGATCGGGCGAGAGCAGGATGTTGTCGGCGCGGATGTCGAAATGGACGAGGGTTTCGCCCTCAACCGCCTCCCGCGCCTGCGCCTCGAGGTCGGCCAGGAGGTCGAAGTTGCTGCGGAACCACGGAGCGAGGAAGCCCTGGCGGTGACGGTCATCGCGGAGGTTCTTCCAGCCGGTCCGCGGAAAGGCGTCGGACGCCCTGGGGGCGGCGCCGGGCGGGAGGGGTGAGGGCGTGAGTCGATTATGGAGGCGGACGAGGGCGTCGAGGACGCGGTCGAGCTCGCGCAGATCCCAGGGTTGGCGCGGGTGGTCGCCCTCAATGTCCTCGAAGGCGAGCGCGACCCAGCCGCCCTCTCCCTCGTCGAGTGACCAGAGGAGGCGCGGCGCGGAGACGTCCTCGGGCATGCCCGAGATGACGGCGATCTCGCGCCGGTGAATGCCGGCGCTGTCGGGGTTGATGTCGGGGCCGACGGCCTTCAGGAAGAGGCGGCGACCGTTCTCGAGCCGCAGCCGGGCCGCCACGCCGGGCGAGAAGCCCGAGGGCTGGGTCACGGCCTCGGACACGGGACTCCCCGCCCAGGCCTCGAAGGCCCGGCGCAGGCGCTTGGGGGCCTGTTCGTAGTGGAGTCGCGCCCCCTGGGGAGCGAGCGGCTGGATGGCGACCATCGCGACCTCCCCCTAGGGCCAGACGACCCAGGTGTTGGGCGAGGCGACCATGCTCCCGAGGATCTCGCGGGGCGCGCCGGCGAGGGTCTCGAAGGCGCGCTCCTGGGTGAGGGCGTTACCGGCGAGCTGGCGCAGGCCATCGACGCGCTTCTGCCACTCGACGCGGGGCTGGCTAGCCTCGAGGTAGCGCCCGGGCACGCGCTGGCCGAGGAGGAGGACGTCGTAGGCGAAGTCCCCGAAGACCTCCTCGGGCTTGAAGAACTGGGACTGGCGGTAGGTGAGGGGGGTGCGCTCGCCGAACAGGTCGACACGCTCCTGGGCGCCGCCGAGGTCGACGGCATTACGGCAGGCCTGCCAGAAGGGAGTATCGAGCTTCTTGTTGAAGCGGTAGTGGACGGCGAGGAACCAGCGCACGTCGTCCCAGTGGGCGTTGAGGGTGCGGTTCACGATGCCGCGGATGGCGGTGTCCTTCTTCGAGCGCGGGAAGTTGAGGACGAGCTGGTTGATCTCAAGGATGATCATGTGGAGGCCGGTCGACTCCAGGGGCTCGACGAAGCCGTAGGAGTTGCCGATGGCGACGACGTTCCCTTTCCAGAAGTGCTCGCGGCGGCCCGTCTTGAAGCGGATGACGCGGTGGTCCCCCATGCCCGGGTTCTTCGAGCGCATCTCCTCGGCGGCCTCGCCGTCGGAGAGGAACTGGGAGGAGAAGACGTAGCCGCGGTGGTCGTCCTCGACGGAGGGGGTGTTCCAGCACCAGCCGGCGTTCATCGTCTCGGCGGTGGTGAACGGCTTGATGTGGCCGCCGTGGGGCACGTTGGCAACGATGGCGCGGTCGCAGAAGAGGCTGCCCTCGTAGCTGTGGAAGGGCGAGCCCAGCGTCTCACCGATGACCTCGGCACGGAAGCCGGTGCAATCGACGTAGAGGTCGAAGCGGCGCTCCTCGCCGTCGTCGGTGACGACGTGGTCGAGTGACTCGCCGTCCTCGGTGGGGACGAACTCCGTAACGGACAGCTCCAGCAGCTCGACGCCGTCGCGCACGGCCTGCTCCTTCAGGTAGGCGACGAAGCGGCCGTTGTCGAGGTGGTAGGCGAAGGGGATGCGATCGATGAGCGAGGTGAGCTGTCCCCCCTCGTTGGCGACGATGGGGGCGCGCTCGTTGGAGATGAGGAGCGAGCCGAGGGAGTACTCGTTGAAGTCGCCGCCGTAGTAGACGGCGTCGAGGATGGGGCCGGGGTGGAAGGCGTAGTTGAAGTAGTAGTCGCCGGGCTGGCCCCACTCGAACTTGACGCCGAACTTCCAGGTTGGCTGCACCTTCTCGTAGAGCTCGTGGACATCGCGCTCGAGGTAGGCGTGGAGGAACTTGACCATGATCGGGGTCGTGCCCTCGCCCACGCCGATGATGGGGATGGTGGGGGACTCGATCAGGGTGACCTGCAGGTGGGGGAGCTTCTTGCGCAGGGCGAGCGCGGCCAGGTAGCCGGCAGTGCCGCCGCCGATGATGCCGACCGTCTTGTACTCGCCCGATGCCTGGGTCATGCGGCTATCGTGCCACGGATGGGGATTGGGAGGGGCGGGCGGGGCCCTCGCGCGGTCGTGCGGAACCGGTAAGATGCGCGCTCGCTGGGAGGCGCTCGGACTATGGAACTCGGAGCTGGCAAGACGGCGGTGGTGACCGGCGGCGGGAGCGGTATCGGCGAGGCGCTGTGCCGCGCGTTCGCGGCGGAGGGGATGTCGGTGGTGGTCTCCGATATCGACCTGAGCGCCGCCGAGGGGGTGGCGAACTCGATCAACGACATCGGGGGGAGCGCGGTCGCGGTCCGCACGGACGTGTCCGACCGGGCATCCGTGAAGGAGCTGGCCGACAAGGCGTTCGAGACGTTCGGGGGCGTGCACGCGCTCTGCAACAACGCTGGCGTCGTGGCCTTCCGCTCGGCCGCCGAGATGAGCGACTCCGACTGGGACTGGGTGATGGGCGTCAACCTGGACGGCGTCATCAACGGCGTGACGCAGTTCCTGCCCCGCATGATCGAGCAGGGCGAGGGGCACATCGTGAACACGTCCTCGAGCGCGGGGCTGTTCGCGCCTCCGGGCATGGCCTCGTACGTGGCCTCGAAACAGGCGGTGGTGGGGCTGTCCGAGCACCTGAACCACGACCTCGAAGCGGTCAACATCGGCGTGTCGGTGCTGTGCCCGGGTGGGGTGGCGACGAAGATCGTGGAGGCGGGGCGGAACCGGCCCGACGAGCACGGCGGCCCCGAGGACGTTCCCGACTTCGCGGAGCCGATCCGGCAGGGAATCGCGCAGGGCATGCCGCCATCCGAAGTGGCGGCGCGCGTGCTCGACGCGATCCGCAACGAGCACCTCTACATCGTGACCCACGAGGACACGAAGGCGGGCGTCGAGGCGCGTCTCGAGGGCATCCGGGCGGGGTTCGCGCTGAACGACTAGCGTTCACGGCGCTTCACAGGGGGGAGGAGGCTCCCTCCGCTGGCGTTTTCGGCCCCAATACTTGGTTGCCAAGTATTGGGGCGCTCGCTACAGTCCCAGAGCCGTGAAACGCGAACTCCTGCCCGGCGAACACGCCGTCCTGGCGCTGCTGCGCACTCGTCCGATGTACGGGTACGAGATGGCGCGCTACTTCGAGGGCGAGGACCTGCGCGAGGTGTGCCCGATCGAGCAGGGGTCGCTTTACACGTACCTGCGCAACCTCGAGGGTCGGGCGCTCGTCACCTGGCGGGAGGAGCGGGAGGGGCTGCGGCCACCCCGCAAGCGGTTCGCGCTAACGCTCGAGGGCGAGGGGCTCGTGGAGGCGTGGCTGCGCGAACCGGTGGAGCGGCTGCGGGAGGTGCGGTTCGAGCTGCTGGTGAAGCTGTACGTGCTGCACGCGGTCGATCCGGCAGCCGAGGCGGCGCTTGTGCGGGACCAGCTGCGCGTGTGCGAGACGTACCGCGAGCGGGCACGGGACCGCGTCGCGCTGGCGGGCGACGGCTTCTCTCGGCTGGTGGCGCAATCGAAGCTCTCGGCGGCGGACGCCACCGTGGACTGGCTGCGGGGCCACCTGGCGACGCTCTCCGCTGCCGCCGCGCGGCCATGAGCCTGCGGGTGGCGGGCGTGGCCACGCTCGCGGCCACGGCGCTGGCCCTGGGGGCGTGCGGCGGCGACGGCGAACACGAGACCATCACGGTCTTCGCGGCGGCTTCGCTCACCGATGCCTTCGGAGAACTGGCGGCCGCGTTCGAGGCCGAGCACCCGGACGTGACCGTGCGGCTGTCGCTCGCGGGTTCGGCGGCGTTGCGCACGCAGATCCTGGAGGGCGCCCCCGCAGACGTGTTCGCGAGCGCAAGTCCGGACGAGGTTGCGGCGCTGGAGGCCGGGGGGCTGGTCCGCGAGCAACGAAAGCTGGCGTCCAACACGCTGGTCGTGGCAACCGGCGACGACGGTATCGGCTCGTTCGAGGACCTCGCCGCGCCCGGTGTGCGGCTCGTGCTGGCGGGCGAAGATGTTCCCGCGGGGCGCTACGCGCGGGCCGCGCTGGCGCTGGCCGAGGGAGACGGGGCCTACGGCACGGACTTCGCCGGG
>JAJDUR010000098.1 GCA_022826585.1 Dehalococcoidia bacterium | reverse complement strand
TTCGAGCGCACCGGCCGCTACGTGCCGATCATCACCGACGGCGGCATCCGCACCGGCGGTGACGTCTGCAAGTGCTTCGCCGCCGGCGCCGACGGCGTCATGATGGGCTCGCCCTTCGCCGCCACCACCGAGGCCCCCGGCCGCGGCTACCACTGGGGTATGGCCACCTCCCACGCCGACCTCCCCCGCGGCACCCGCGTCTTCGTCGGCGTGAACACGACGCTCCAGAAGACGCTCTTCGGTCCCACCAGCCGCACCGATGGCACGGAGAACCTGGCCGGCGCCCTCAAGACGGCGATGGGCATGTGCGGCGCCCACACCATCCGCGAGTTCCAGGACGCCGAGATGGTGATCGCCCCCTCCATCAAGACCGAGGGCAAGATCTACCAGTTCGCCCAGGCCGAATCGTAGGCCGCACGACGGACAGGACCGTCCCTCCCCGAGCCGTCCTCGCGGCGCTCTTCGCGCTGTCGGTGGCTGCCGTCGCCCTCGTGACGGCGCCGGGCGGAACCGCCCGCGCCCACGAAGACTGCCCCCACTTCGACCTCGACGACCTCTGGGCCTCCGTCGAGGACGTGGACGTCATCGTCGTCGGCGAGGCCGCGACGGTTGGTGGGGTGTGGGCGGTCCAGCCGGAGGCCTACCTGAAGGGATCCGCCCTCGCCCAGCCGCTCACGCTGGCGACCGCCCCGTCCGAGTGCGCCCGCGCTGATCTGCCGCCCGAGGGCGCCCGCGTGGTCGTGGCGCTCCGCCGGGACGGTGGCAGCTTCCAGTGGCCCGTTCCCGCCGCCCTCTTCCTCGTTGACGATGGCGCCGCAGTGAATGCTGGCGACGCCCCGGTCTCACTGCCCGAGGACGAGCTGGTCTCGCGCATCCGCGAGGTGACCGGCCAGTACGCCGTGCTCGCCGCCGACGAGTCCGAGGGCGCCTCCATCGACTGGCTGCGCGTCGTCCTGCCGGTCACGCTGGCGGCCATCCTCATCCTCGCGATTGCGCTCGTGCTCCTGCGCATCTGGCACCGCATCGACCCAGAGGGCTAGAGGAGCGCCTCCAGCGCCTTCGCCACCGCGTCCACCTCGTCCGGGAGGGACTCGTTGGCGGCTGCGTGTGCGCGGCGGTCGGCCTTCGCCGTCGCCAGGCCCAATCCCGCCCACGCCAGCATCGAGACATCGTTCACGCTGTCCCCGATCGCGACCGTGTCCCTGCGCGCGATCCCGAGGTCGCCGGCGATGAGCGAGAGCGCGTTCCCCTTCGTCGCCTCGGGCGCCAGCGCGACCGTCACGAAGGGAAAGTCGAGGAGGTGGAGCGCGTCCCCGTGCAGTTCCTCCAGGGCCCGGTGCACCGCCGACGAGCTGTCGCGGTCGCCGAGCACGCCCACGCCGCTCGGCTCGATGCCCAGCGACTCGGGATGGGGGTGATACTCCGGGGTTACCTCGCCCAGCTCGGCGTAGTACTGCGTGGCCGGTGACTCCGCCGTCACCGCGTAGCGGTCCGAGTTGAACCACTCGTAGTCGTAGCCCGCTTCCCGCGCGTAGTCGGAGACCGCCAGCGCCAGCCGTCGCTCCAGCTTGATCTCCCGCGTGATCTCCCCGTTCCCGTCCGCGATCAGGCAGCCCTCTTGGGCGACGAACGGCGTGTCGAGGCCGAGCTCCCGCGCGATGCTCATGACGCCCGCGCGCATCCGCCCGCTCGCCAGCACGACCGTGTGGCCGTCCTCGACGAGCGCCCGCACCGCCGACCGCAGGCGCGGCGAGAGCTCGCCCTTGTACGGTCCCTCGTAGGGCAGGAGCGTGCCGTCGATGTCGAGGGCGATCAGCTTCACGCCCACCGTGCCGTCACCACCCGTTCCCACCCCACCAGGTCGTGCTCGATGCCGGCCTTCGCCCCCAGCGCCTCTGCCGCTTCCACCACGTGCCGCGCCTGCCCCATCCCCACCTCGAACGCCACCAGCCGTGGCCGCAACCGCGACTCGCAGTCCGTGAGCAGTGCCCGCACGAGGTCGAGCCCGTCCTCCCCGCCGTTCAGCGCGACGCGGGGCTCGTAGTGCTGCACCTCGGGCTGCAGCGTCTCGATGATGCCCTCGGGTACGTACGGCAGGTTCGCCAGGATGATGTCGGCTCGCCGGATGGCGCTGGCCAGGTCGCCCCGCACCAGCGAGACGGGCACCGCGTGGCGCTTCACGTTGAGCGCCGCCACCCCTAACGCGTCCGCGCTCACGTCGGCCGCGATCACTCGGGTTTCGGGCGCCGCCGTCGCGATGGCGATGGCGATGGCCCCGCAGCCCGTGCCCAGGTCGAGCACGGTGGCGTTCGGTGCGCGTTCGAGCTCCCGCAGCCCCACCTCGACCAGCAACTCCGTCTCCGGCCTCGGGATGAGCGCGCCCGGCCCTACCACCAGCTCGAGGCCGTGGAACTCCCGCAGGCCGGTCAGGTAGGGGGTTGGCTCCCGCCGGAGCCTCCGCGCGACGAGCGTGTCGAGCTCGTCCCGGATGCCCTCCGCGACCGGCTCGTCGGCGAAAAACGCGCTCCGGCTGAGGCCGCTCGCGTGGCGCGTGAGCAGCTCCGCCTCCATGGCGGCGTCGGGGATGCCGGCGGCTTCCAGCTCGGCGCGGACCTGCGCCGCCGCCTCGCGAGCCTTCACGCCGTGGCCTGCAGCTTCGCCGCCTCTTCCGCCGCCGCCACGGCGTCGATGATGTCGTCGATGTTGCCGTCCAGCCGGTCCGGGATGTTGTGCACCGTCAGCCCGATGCGGTGGTCCGTGATCCGGTCCTGCGGGAAGTTGTACGTCCGTATCTTCTCGCTGCGGTCGCCGCTCCCCACCTGCGTGCGGCGGTCGGCCGCCAGCTCGGCCTCCTGCTTCTCCTGCTCCATCGCCAGCAGCCGCGAGCGCAGGACTGTCATCGCCTTCGCCCGGTTCTTCAGCTGTGAGCGCTCGTCCTGGCACACCACCACCTGTCCCGTGGGGATGTGCGTCAGCCGCACGGCCGTGGCGACCTTGTTCACGTTCTGCCCACCCGCCCCCGAGGCGTGGAAGATGTCGACCCGCAGGTCCTTCTCCTGCACGTCCACGTCCACCTCTTCCGCCTCGGGCAGGACCGCCACCGTGGCCGTCGAGGTGTGAATCCGGCCCTGGGCCTCCGTTTCGGGCACGCGCTGCACGCGGTGAACGCCGCTCTCGTACTTCAGCCGCGAGAAAGCGCCCTCGCCGGTCACGCTGAAGATGACCTCCTTGTACCCGCCGAGGCCCGTCTCCGAGACGTTCAGCACCTGCGTGCGCCAGCCCCGACGCTCGCCGTAGCGGTAGTAGGCGCGGTACAGCTCCTGCGCGAAGAGGGCCGCCTCCTCGCCCCCCGCCCCCGCCCGGATTTCCATGATCACGTTGCGGCTGTCGCGCTCGTCCTTGGGCAGGAGCGCCCGCAGGATCTCCCCGTCGAGCTTCTCCATGGTTTCGTCGGCCCCCGCCAGCTCCGCCTCCGCCAGCTCCGCCATCTCCTCGTCGCCCTCGCTCAGCAGCTCCTGGGCGTCCGCACGGGCCGACTCCGCCTCGGTGAACGCCGCCAGCAGCTCGACGATCGGCGCGATTTCGGAGCGCTCGCGGGCGAGCTTCGCTACCGTGTCGTAGTCGGCGGCGACCTCCGGCTGCCCCATCTCCTCCGTGATCGCGTCGAACCGCACCCGGATCTCGTTGAGCTTCTGGCGAACGGCCTCGTCCATGGCTCTATTCTGCGGGCGGCACGGCCTTTGCGCTCGGCTAGCGCAACTCCCGGCCCAGCCGCGCGGCGAGTTCGCCCAGGGGAACGTCTTCCTGCTCCCCCTCCTCGCGCAGGTCCTTGAGGGCTGCGACGCCTCGCGCCGCTTCGTCCTCGCCGATGATGACGGCGAAGCGCGCCCCGCTCCCGTTCGCGCGGCGCAGCTGCGCCCGGAACGACCGCCCCGACTCCCCCAGCAGCGTCACGATGCCCGCCGCGCGCAGGTCCGAGGCCGCGCGCACCGCTCCCCGCTCCCCCTCCTCCCCCGCGTGCACGATGAAAGCGTCTGGCGCCTCCGCCTCGGCCGGGGGGATCTCCTGCCGCTTCATCTCGATGATCACCCGTTCGAGCCCGGTGGCGAACCCGCTCGCCGGCGTCGGCTTGCCCCCGATCGTCTCGATCAGGCCGTCGTACCGGCCGCCTGCCCCGATCGAGCTCTGCTGGCGCCCGTCGCCCTTCGGCACGATCTCCCAGACGGTGCGGTTGTAGTAGTCGAGCCCCCGCACCAGCAGCGGGTCGACCACGAAAGGGACCCCCGCCGCCGTCAGCGCGGCCTTCACGCCCTCGAAGTGCGCCGCCGCCTCGGGGCTCAGCGCGTCGATCATCGTGGGCGCGTCCTCGCGCAGGGCCTGGTCGCCCGGGTCGTTGCTGTCGAGCAGGCGCAGGGGGTTCCGCTCGAGCCGGCGCTGGCTGTCCTCCGAAAGCCGCTCGCGGAGCGGTTCGTAGTAGGTCCGCAGCCGGTCGAGGTAGGCGCGGCGCGGCTCCGGGTCGTCGATGCTGCCGAGCCGGATCTCCAGGTCGCGCAGCCCGAGCCGCTCGTAGAACCGCCAGTGCAGCTCGATCAGCTCCGCGTCGACCAGCGCCGTATCCGACCCCAGCACCTCGCAGTCGAACTGGTTGAACTGGCGCAGGCGTCCGAGCTGCGGGCGGTTGTAGCGGAACATGCGCGCGATCGTGAAGAGCCGGACGGGCTGCGGGCGGCTGGCGAGTCCGTGCTCGAGGTAGGCCCGGCAGATGGCCGGCGTCGCTTCCGGGATGAGCGAGAGCGCCTCGCCTCCCTGGTCCTCGAAGCCGTACATCTCCTTCTCGACGATGTCCGTCGTGTCGCCGGTGCCCTTCTCGAAGAGGGCGGCGTCCTCGAACGTTGGCGTGTCGAGCCGCTCGTAGCCGAACAGCCGCGTCACCTCTTCGGCGGCGTCGCGAATCGCGCGCCAGTACGGCTGCTCTTCGGGGAGGATGTCCTCCGTCCCCCGCGGGGTCTGGAACCGTCCGCTCATGCCCGTCCCGTCAGGTGTAGTGGGGTTGCCTGCTAAGATACTGGCAGAAACGGGCCAACGAGAAAGCGTGTGAGCGTCCTGGAGAGCTCTCCGGAAACCACCGCCCCAACGGACCTCCTCGATACCGTCGGGAGCTACCTTCCCCCCGAGCGCGTCGAGCTCATTGCCGACGCGTACGCCTTTGCCGAGCAGAGCCACCAGGGCCAGATGCGCCGCACCGGCGACCCCTACATCACCCATCCCCTGGAAGTCACCAAGCTCGTCGCCGGGCTCGAGCTCGACCAGCCCTCCCTCATCGCCGCCCTCCTGCACGACGTGCAGGAGGATTGCGACGTTCCCAACGAGGAGATCGCCGACCGCTTCGGCGACGACGCCGCCCAGCTCGTCGAGGGGTTGACCAAGCTCGACAGCCTCCCCCTGCGCGTGACCGAGGAGGAGGGCGGCGGCGTCCAGGCCCAGAACCTCCGCAAGATGCTGCTCGCCATGGCCGCCGACGTGCGCGTCGTCCTCATCAAGCTCTGCGACCGTCTCCACAACATGCGCACGCTCTACGCCCTCCCCGTCGAGAAGCAGCGCCGCATCGCCCGCGAGACGATGGAGATCTTCGCTCCCCTCGCCACCCGCCTCGGCATCTGGCAGATCAAGTGGGAGCTTGAGGATCTCGCCTTCCGCTATCTCGAGCCCGAGCGCTACCAGGAGATCGCCGCCCGCCTCGATGCGACCCGCCTTGCCCGCGAGCGCTACATCGAGGACGTCGCCGCCGGGCTGCGAACCCAGCTCGACGACGCCCGCATCGAGGCCGAGGTGACGGGCCGCGCCAAGCACATCTACTCGATCTATCAGAAGGCGAACCGCTACGGCCGCGAGGCCAAGTCGTTCGACCAGATCTACGACCTCCTTGCTCTCCGCATCCTCGTGCGGGACGTCACCGCCTGCTACGCCGCCCTCGGGGTCGTCCACTCCACCTGGCGGCCCCTCCCCGGGCAGTTCGACGATTACATCGCCACGCCCAAGGCGAGCATGTACCAGTCCCTGCACACGACCGTCATCGGTCCCGGAAACCGCCCCCTCGAAGTGCAGATTCGCACCTACGACATGCACCGCGTGGCCGAGTACGGCGTAGCCGCCCACTGGCGCTACAAGGGGTCCGCGGACCGCTCCAGCCAGGACGAGGAGCGGATCGCCTGGCTGCGACAGCTCCTCGAGTGGCAGCGCGAGCTCTCCGGCGCCGAGGAGTTCGTCGAGAGCGTCAAGACCGACGTGTTCGACGACCAGGTCTTCGTGCTCTCGCCCCGGGGCGACGTGCTCGACCTCCCCGCCGGCGCCACCCCCCTCGACTTCGCCTACCGCATCCACACCGATCTCGGCCACCAGACCATCGGCGCCAAGGTCAACGGCAAGATGGCGGCGCTCAACTTCACCCTGCAGAACGGCGACGTCGTCGAGATCATGCGCAGCCGCTCCCGCAGCGGCCCCTCACGCGACTGGCTCAGCGAGAGCCTCGGCTACCTGCAGACCACCGCCGGCCGTCAGAAGGTGCGGCAGTGGTTCCGCAAGCAGCGCAAGGCGGAGAGCATCGATCGCGGGCGCGACATGCTCGAGCGCGAGCTGCGCCGCCTCGGCTTCGACATCGCCGACCACCAGGACGAGCTGGTCGCCCTCTTCCCCGGAAAGACCTGGGACGAGCTCCTTGCGAACATCGGCTACGGGGACGTCAGCGTCGAGTCGGTCACGCGCAAGGCGAGCGCCCTCCTCCAGCAGCACCAGGAACCCGATGACATCGATGAGATTCCCCTTGGCCGCCCCACCAGCCCGGGCAGCGGCCCGGGGCTGCGCGGGCTTGCCTCCGGCGGTCTTGAGACGACCCTCGCCCGCTGCTGCAATCCCGTCCCCGGCGATACCGTCCGCGGCTATGTGACCCGCAGCCGCGGCGTCACCGTTCACCGCGCCGATTGTCACAACGTCCTGCACGAACGCGAGCCCGACCGCCTGATCGACCTCGACTGGGGCAGGACCGACGAGCAGCGTTACCCGGCCACGGTCCAGATCGACGCCTGGGACCGCGTCGGCCTCCTCCGCGACATCAGCACGGTGGTGGCGGCGGAGGACGTCAACATGGTCAACGTCAATACGACGAAGAACGGCAACGGCACGGTCTCCGTCCTCGCCACGCTGGAGACGAGCGGGTTGTCGCAGATTTCGAGGCTGCTCACGCGCATCGAGACGATTCGCGGCGTGCGCAGCTGCGCGCGCAAGACGAACTAGGGCGTTACGACGCGCGCCGCGCCAGCTCCTGGCGCCGCGTGGCGAGGGGTTCCACGCGGCCCAGGGCCGGACGCAACTCTCCTCGAACGGACCGCCGCCGTGGTTGCCACAGGGCGATACCGATGCGCCCGTCCCGGTACAGCCCGCCCCGTCGCGGCAGCATGGAGCGAATCGTCGTTCCAAGGAGCGCCACCGCGGCTCCGGCAAGCAGAACATCGAAGATGATGGTCGGGATAGTGTTCACCATGGCCAGCACATCCGTTCGCAGGGTCCGAACACCATAGCCGAACACCCGTTCGCCTGTCAACACGGATGTTCTAAAGCGTGCTGGCCGACAGGCTGTGGCTATCATGGTGCGGTCAGGAGTGGTGGTGGCAGAGAAGGAAGGGCTGGACTACAGAGCCAGGATCCATCGCGAAGGTGCGTGGTACATCGCGTAAGCGATCGGGGTTGATGTTGCGAGCCAGGGAAGGTCTGAGCGTGAAGCCCTGGCCAATCTCCGCGAGGCGCTGGAACTCTATTTCACCTCCGACGCACGCGAAGCCCTGTAGCTGCCCCTCACTCCGCCCGCTCCCGGTACTGCAGCGCCTCCGCCACGTGCGCGCTCCCGATGGCGTCGCTGCCGTCGAAGTCCGACACCGTGCGCGCGACCTTGAGGACGCGGTGGAACGCCCGCGCTGAGAGCGCCATCTGCGCGGTCGCCTGGCTCAGGATGCGCTGCGCCTGCTCGTCCAACTTCCACTGGGCGTGCTCCCGCACCTCTGTCGGCCCCATCTCCGCGTTCAGGCGCGTGTTCGTCCCGGCGAAGCGCTCCCGCTGGATCTCCCGCACGGCCCGAACGCGCTCCGCCACCGCCGCCGACGGCTCCCCCCGCGCCCCTGTCGCCAGCTTCTCGTAGTCCACGCGGGGCACGTCGATGAAGATGTCAATCCGGTCCAGCACCGGCCCCGAGACGCGCCGCTGGTAGCGGGCCGCTGCGTTGGCTGGACAGCGGCACTCCCGCACGGGGTCGCCCAGGTAGCCGCAGGGACACGGGTTCTGTGCTGCCACCAGCGCGAAGCTGGCCGGGAACGTGGCCGACTGCCGCGCCCGGCTGATCGTCACGATGCGGTCCTCCAGCGGCTGGCGCAGCACCTCGAGCACCTGCGTCCCGAACTCGGGAAGCTCGTCGAGGAAGAGCACCCCATGGTGGCTCAGCGTGATCTCGCCCGGTCGCGGCACGGACCCGCCCCCCACAAGCCCGGCGTGCGAGATCGTGTGGTGGGGCGCCCGGAACGGCCGCTCGCGCACGAGCCCCGTGCCTGCCGGCAGCAACCCCGCCACGCTGTAGATGCGCGTCACCTCCAGCGCCTCGTCGTTCGTCATGGGCGGCAGGATCGAAGGGATGGCCCGCGCCAGCAGCGTCTTGCCGCTCCCCGGCGGACCCCGCATCAGCAGGTTGTGACCGCCTGCGGCGGCCATCGCCAGCGCCCGCTTCGCGTGCTCCTGCCCGATTACGTCGGCCAGGTCGGGGCCGAGCGACTCCCTGTCGTCGTCCTCGTCCTCCGGCGCGTAGGGCGCGATCGGCGCCTTCCCCAGCAGGTGCGCGGCCAGCTGCGTAAGCGACTCCACGGGGTACACCTCGAGTCCCTCCACCAGCGCCGCCTCTGGCGCGTTCGGGGCCGGCACGAACGCGCGACGCGCTCCCCGGTCCCGCGCCACCGCCACCATCGGCAGTGCCCCCCGCACGCTCCGCACTTCCCCGTCGAGCGCCAGCTCCCCCACGAATACCGCGTCGCCGAGGTCGGCTTCCACCTGCCCGCTCGCGACCATCACGCCCGCGGCGATCGGCAGATCGTAGGCGGGTCCCTCCTTGCGCAGGTCCGCCGGCGCCAGGTTCACGACGATGCGGCTGTTGAACGGCCACGTGAGCGCGCTGTTGCGGATCGCCGCCCGCACCCGCTCCTTCGACTCCTGCACGGCCGCATCGGGCAGCCCGACGATCGCCGTGGTCGGGTTCTGCGCCCGCGAAATGTCGACCTCGACGTCGACCATCACGCCGTCGAGGCCCACCACCGCACTGGACTGCACGCGTGCAAGCATCGGCGCAGTCTGCCGCTATCAGGCAATCGTGGCAACCGGACACCATTGCCGTACTTTCGCGCAATCATTCGGCAAGCTCATGGCCGCCCGGCTGAACTGCCCCGCGGCCCTCGCGAACCTCGTAGAATGCGCCCCGCCATACCGGTTCAGTGGAGGAGATAGCTATGAGCGCCCCAAATGTCCTCCTCGCCTCGAAGGGCCATCCCTTCCAGCGCGAGCCGTTCTTCCAGATGTTCGATGCCTTCCAGCAGGAGGGCGACATCTCGGCGTGGACGCACGTCGAGCAGCCCGCCGCCCAGCTCTTCTTCCAGCCCGAAAACTCCCGTGAGTACGACTGCATCGTCGACTACTCCATGCCGGGCGTCTTCGGCGTCGGTGGCCCTCCCGACCCGCCCCAGGAGCTGAAGGATGGCTACATGCGCCTCACCGAAGAGGGCAAGGGCCTCGTCATGATCCATCACAACATCTGCTCCTGGCCCGCCTGGGAGGAGTACGCCGAGATCATTGGCGGCCGCTTCTTCTACAACCCGGGCAGCCTGCGCGGCGTCGACTACCCCGACTCCGGCTACCTCCTCGCCGCCAACCACACCTGCACCGTCGTCGAGGAAGAGGCCGATCATCCCGTCGTCCGGGGCGTCGACCTCTCCTTCGAGCTGCAGGACGAGATCTACCTCGCCCCCTACCACGAGGACAGCCTCGTCCCGCTGGTCCGCAGCGATTTCGACTTCACCTACAAGAACTTCTTCTCGCCCTCGCTGGTGGTGAACCACGGCCGCATGTACGAACGCGGCGACTGGACCCACCCGCCCACCCCCAACCTGGTGGTCTGGGCGAAGAACTACCGCAATAGCCCCATCGTGTACGTGCAGGCGGGCGACGTGCCCACGTCCTACAACAACCCGAACTACCGCCGGCTGCTCGCCAACGCCATCCAGTGGGTCGCCTCCGACGAGGCCCACGAGTGGGCGCGCGCGCGCAACGCCGCCGCGGTCTCCTAGGGGAGGGAAGAAACCATGGCCAGCAACTACGTGCTTGAATGCCTGGAGAAGTTCCCGTGCGGCCCCGGCGGCTGCGACTTCTCCGCCGGCTCGACCTGTCCCGACTGCCCGAAGGAGCACGTCCCCCACCTGACGTGCCTCTTCTGCAACCTCGACGGCGTCGAGCGCTATGGGGGCGTGTGTGACGAGCACACCGTCTCGAACGGCGAACGCGAGGCGACGGGGCCCATCTGCGGTAACTGCCACGTGATCATTTACGACAAGGATCGCGACAGCGGCGGCTGGGTCATCATGAAGGATGGCGAACCGCTCCTGGCGTAGCTTCCGGGCCGGTCCGCGCGGTCCCGCGGGTTGGCTGGTCCGCGTCGAACGGCTACGATCGAACGCGCCGCGGCCCCGTGGTGTAGCGGCCTAACACGCCACCCTGTCAAGGTGGAGATCGTCGGTTCAAATCCGATCGGGGTCGCCAGAACTGCATCCAATTGAGGCCCCTGCCAGCCGGCAGGGGCCTTGCTCATGCTGCTAGGCTTGTCTCCGGGACGGTCCCTCCATGAGAAAGCTCATCGGGAAGCTGCTTGCGGTTCTCGCCTTCCTCGACGACACCCTTGCCGGCATGTTCCGGCTCGTGGGGTTCAGGCGTCGTGTCATCGATCGCACGACGATCACGACCGGCTCGAGCCCAGACCCCACCCGCCGCCCACCCCGCCGCTAGTCTGGGGCTTGGGCCCGCTGGACCCACACGCCGGGAGGTTGGTTGTGAGGGCTCTGCTGGACGCCATGGTCGCCCTGCTGGCGTTTGTGGATGGCGTCATCGAGAGCGTCGCCCGTCCCTGGCGGCGCCGACAGGAAGTCATGGCCCGCCTCTTCCTCACTACCGGCTCCACCCCACGCTACCGTCGACCTGCGGGCCGGCCACGCCGCCGCCGTTGACTCTCGCTCTCCTGCTGCCGGCGGGTCGTCCGCCCCGGCGCTAGCTCGTGACCGCGCCCTCCGAGGCGCTCGAGACGCCCGCCGCGTACTTCGCGAAGACGCCACGCTCGTAGCGCGGCGCCGGCGGCGACCACGCCGCCAGCCGCCGGGCCACCTCGGCCTCCTCGAGCTCAACGTCCAGCCGCCGCGCGTCGATGTCGAAGGCGATGATGTCGCCCTCCTCGATCGCCGCGATGGGGCCGCCGACCGCCGCCTCCGGCGCGACGTGCCCGGCCATGAGGCCGTGCGTCGCGCCGCTGAAGCGCCCGTCCGTGAGCAGCGCCACCGAGTCGCCCAGCCCCTCGCCCACGAGCGCGGCCGTCACGCCCAGCATCTCGCGCATCCCGGGACCGCCCTTCGGCCCCTCGTAGCGGATCACGACCACGTCGCCCGGCGAGATGCGCCGTTCCGAGACCGCCGCGAAGGCGTCCTCCTCGCGGTCGAATACGCGCGCTGGTCCGCGGTGCTGCATGATCTCGTGCCCCGCGACCTTGATGACGCACCCCTCCGGCGCGAGGTTCCCCTTCAGGATCACGAGCCCCCCCGTCTCCTTCAGCGGCTCGTCCAGCGACACGATCACGTCCTGGCCGGGAGCCTCCTCCGCATCCGCCGCCTCTTCCTCGAGGGTTCGGCCCGTGACGGTCGGCTGGTCGCCGTGGACCTTCTCGCCTTCCAGCAGGCGCTTCGCGAGCAGGCGCGTCCCGCCCGCGCGGTCCATGTCGAGCGCGACATAACGGCCACCCGGCCGCAGGTCGCCGATGATCGGCGTCCGCTCGCTGATGTCGTCGAAGTCGTCGATGTCCAGCGGCACCCCGACTTCTCGCGCCATCGCCAGCAGGTGCAGGACCGCGTTCGTCGAGCCGCCCGTCGAGGCCACGCAGGCGATCGCGTTCTCGAATGCCTCGCGCGTCATCACGTCAGTCGGCAGTTGCCCCCGCGCCAGCACGTCCATCACGAGCCGGCCCGCCTCGTAGCCGGCGCTGTTCTTGCGCGGGTCCGTCGCTCCCGCCGACCCGCTCCCCATTGGCGAGATGCCGAGGAGCTCGATCGCCGTCGCCATCGTGTTCGCCGTGTACTGCGCGCCGCAGGCGCCGGCGCCGGGGCAGGCGACGTCCTCCAGCGCCGTCAGCTGTTCGTCCGTCATGCCGCCCGCCGCGTGGCTCCCGACGGCTTCGAACACGTCCTGGATGGTCACGTCGCGACCCTCGTAGCTGCCGGGCGCGATTGAACCGCTGTAGAGCACGAGCCCGGGCACCCCGAGCCGCGACAGCCCCATCACCCCGCCCGGGATCGTCTTGTCGCAGCCGACGATGACGACCGCCGCGTCGAACAGGTATCCCCGTCCGCATAGCTCGATGCTGTCCGCCACTACCTCGCGGCTGATGAGCGAGGCCTTCATCCCCTCCGTCCCCATCGCGATCCCGTCGCTGATGGAGACGGTGTTAATCTCCATCGGAGTTCCACCCGCCTCGCGGATGCCTCGCATCACCTCGGCCGCCAGCTCGCGTTGGTTGAAGTTGCACGGCATCGTCCCGATCCAGCTGTGCGCGACCATCACGAGAGGGCGCCTCAGCGACTCCGAGTCGTAGCCGACGGACTTCAACATCGCGCGCGCCGGGGCCCGGTCGGGCCCGTCGACGAGGGTGCGGCTGCGGTGGCGGGGATCAAGCGGCATGGGAATACTCCGGTAGGTGGCAATCTGGCGAATCGAGCCTACGCGCTGCCCCTGTCCCGAGCCAGAACGCGGTGAAGGGTCGCTACTTCACCGTGGCGCCGGCCGCCACCTCGCGCAGCGCCTCGCCCAGACGGTGAACGCCTTCCTCGATCTCCTCGGTGGGGGTGTAGCTGAACGCCACCCGCAGGTGCTGCGTCGCGTTGCCGTCGGCGAAGAAATGTGGCCCCGCGCCGATCAGCACGCCCTTCTCGTTCGCGACGCGCTGGACCTCCAGCGCCGAGAGGCCAGGCCGCAGTGCCAGCCAGAGGAAGAAGCCACCCTCGGGCCGTATGTAGCTGACATAATCCTCGCAGTGCTCCTCGATCGCCGCGCACAGCCGGTCGAGCTTGCGCCGGTAGATGCCCCGCAGCCGGTCCACGTGCCGGTCGAGGTCCCCGTTCCGGATCATCTCCGCGACGATGCGGCCCAGATACGGGCTCGACCCCATGTCGTAGCGCAGGGCGGCCATACGCGTGATGAACGCGGGCGGCGCCAGGTTCCACCCCAGCCGCAGCCCCGTCGCGATGATCTTCGAGAAGCTCGCCACCTTGATCGCCAGCTCCCCGCCCGAGAGCGAGAACAGCGACGGCGGTGGGGGCTCGTCGCCGAACCAGAGCTCCCCGTAGGCGTCGTCCTCCATCAGCATCACGCGGTGCTCGCGGACCAGCTCCAGCAACCTCTCGCGGCGCTCCAGCGGCAGGGTCGACCCCACCGGGTTCTGGTGCGTCGGGATCGTGTAGAGCAGCTTCGCCCGCCGCCCCTCGTCGGCCAGGCGCGTGAGCGCCGCCTCGACAAGGTCGACCCGAAGCCCTTCTTCGTCCATGGGAATGGCCTCGACGTCCGCCTTGAACGAGTGGAAGGTGCGCAGGCTGCCGGGGAAGGTCGGGCTCTCCACGAGCACCGTGTCGCCCGGATCGAGAAGCGCCTCGCAGGCGATGCCGATCCCCTGCGCCGCCCCTGAGGTCACGATCGCGTGCTCGTGCGTCAGCGGGATCCCCTCGATGCCCGACGACCGCTCCGCGATCGCCTCGCGCAGGGGCTGGGGGCCGAAGGTGCCGCCGTACTGGAGCGCCTCGCGACGCTCATGTTCGAGCACGGTGCGGGTCGCACGCAGCAACTCCTCGCTCGGCAGCGAGGGTACGTCCGGCAGACCGCCCGCAAACGAGATGACGGGACGGTCGTCGGGCCGGGCCGCGGCCCAGACGCCCGCGCCCATGACCTTCGCACGCGCGCTCACGAGGTCTTCAAGCGAATCCTGGGTCCAGAGAGGTGTGTCGGGCATCGCTTCAGTATGGCGGCGGCGGGCGTCAGGGGCGAGCGCCACCGCCACTCTGACGCCGTTAACGCAGGCGTAACGGCGCCGAGCGATCCCGGGGCTACGATCCCGCTATACTTATCGTTCACCCGTGTATGCGTTCGGAGGCGTGAGCCTCGCGAGGCGAGGCGCGGGGAAGTATTACCCCGCGCAGGGGCGGACCGCTTGCAGCGGCGCCGCACCGGGCGAAGCGAGCGAGAGGAGGTTGCCTGATGGCCGCGCATACCCGGCCCCCGAAGCAGGGTCTCTACGATCCCCGCCTGGAGCACGACTCGTGCGGCGTCGGCTTCCTCGTGCACCTCAAGGGACAGCGCTCCCACATGATCGTCGAGAAGGCGATCGAAGCGCTCGCCAACCTCAACCACCGCGGCGCCAGCGGCGCCGAGGTCAACACCGGCGACGGCGCCGGCCTCCTCATCCAGACCCCCGACGAGTTCTTCCACCACGAGTGCGCCGAGCTCGGCATCAACCTGCCCTCGCGCGGCTCTTACGGCGTCGGCATGCTCTTCTGCCACGGCGACGAGCACGCCCGCCGCCTGGCCATGAACCTGCTCGCCGAGCTCGTTCGCGGCGAGGGCCAGCACCTGCTCGGCTGGCGAGAGGTCCCCACCGACAACTCGATGCTCGGCGAGACCTCGCTCCTGGCCGAGCCCTCCGTCCACCAGGTCTTTATCGGGCGCGGCACCTGGGTCGAGTCCGAGGACGACTTCGAGCGGCGCCTCTTCGTCATCCGCAAGCTCTTCGAACGCGAGGTCGAGCGCCGCGGCATCGGCGACTCCGAGGACTTCTACTTCCCCAGCCTCTCCTGCCGCACGGTCGTCTACAAGGGCATGCTCACGGCCCTCCAGCTTCCCGAGTACTACCCCGACTTGCGCGACCGCCGCATGGTCACGGCGCTGGCGATGTTCCACTCCCGCTTCAGCACCAACACCTTCCCCAGCTGGAAGCTCGCCCACCCCTACCGCACCATCTCCCACAACGGGGAGATCAACACCCTCCGCGGCAACAAGAACTGGATGGCCGCCCGCGAGGCCCTCCTCGAATCGCCCCACTTCGACGACATCAACAAGATCATCCCCATCATCGACGAGGCCGGCAGTGACACCGCCTGCCTCGACAACGCCCTTGAGCTCCTGACCCTCGGCGGACGCCCCATCGAGCACGCGATGATGATGCTCATCCCCGAGGCCTGGTCCGGCCACGAGACCATGAGCGCCGAGAAGAAGGCGTTCTACGAGTACCACAGCCTCCTCATGGAGCCCTGGGACGGCCCCGCCTCCGTCGCCTTCACCGACGGCCGCACCATCGGCGCCGTCCTCGACCGCAACGGCCTCCGCCCCTCCCGCTACCTCGTGACCAAGGACGACCTCGTCGTCATGGCCTCCGAATCCGGCGTTCTCCACGTCGAGGACGACAACGTGCTCATGAAGGGCCGCCTGCAGCCGGGCCGCATGTTCCTCGTCAGCCTCGAGGAAGGCCGCATCATCGGTGATGCGGAGCTGAAGCAGCGCCTCGCCCGCGCCCACGACTACGACGGCTTCCTCGACGAGAACCTGACCCGCCTCGCCGACCTGCCCCCCGCCGAGGCCCCCGACCCCGTCCAGGGCCCGGATCTGCTCGAACGCCAGATCGCCTTCGGCTACACCGTCGAGGATGCGAAGTACCACCTCGGGCCGATGGCGCGCCAGGGACAGGAAGCCCTCGGCTCCATGGGCACGGACACCCCCCTGGCCGTGCTCTCCGAGCGCCCGCAGCCGCTCTACAACTACTTCAAGCAGCTCTTCGCCCAGGTCACGAACCCGCCCCTCGACGCCATCCGCGAGGAGATCGTGACCTCCGTCGACTCCCTCATCGGCGCCGAGGGGAACCTCTTCAGCGAGGGCCTCGACGACGGCTATCGCATGATCGCCCTGCCCTCGCCCTTCCTGACGAACGCCGAGCTCGCCCGGCTGCAGGCGCTCGACGGGGAGAGCGGCTTCCGCTCCGCCGTGCTCCCCATGACGATGCCCGCGGACGAGGGTCCCGCCGGCATGCAGCCTGCCCTCGACGAGCTCTTCGAGCGCGCCGACCGGGCCATCGGGGACGGCGCCAACATCCTCATCCTCTCCGACCGCGATATCGACCGGGAGCGGGCGCCCATCCCCGCCCTCCTCGCCACCGCCGGCCTCCACCACCACCTCGTGCGCAACAAGCAGCGCACCAAGGTCGGGCTCGTCGTCGAGACGGGCGAGCCGCGCGAGGTGCACCACTTCGCCCTGCTCATCGGCTACGGCGCCGGCGCCATCAACCCCTACCTCTCCCTCGACACCCTCCGCGAGATGGTCGACGAGGGCTCCCTTGAGAGCGACATCCCCTGGGAGGAGGCCGAGGCCAACTTCGGCAAGGCCCTCAAGAAGGGCGTCGTGAAGGTCATGTCGAAGATGGGTATCTCCACGGTGCAGAGCTACCGCGGCGCCCAGATCTTCGAGGCCGTCGGCCT
>JAJDUR010000087.1 GCA_022826585.1 Dehalococcoidia bacterium | reverse complement strand
GGCGGCGATGACGCAGTTGGTGGAGTCGAGGAAGGGGTCGAGCATGCGGAGGTTGTTGACTCGCAGGCTGGTGCCCGTCTCCGTGCCCTCGATGAGGATGTCGGCGTCTTCGGGAACGAAGGCCTCGCTGGCGCCGGCGATGGGGATGATGGCGGTGTGGGGGAGACGCAGCTCTCGCGCCCACTCCTCGGCGAGCCCGGGGAACTCGCTGGCGATGCGCACGGGTCGGCCGAGGCGCGACCAGATGGCAAGCGCCTCCTGCGTGGTCTCGGCGGGGAAGTCGTTGTGGACCACGGGACCGATGCGGTAGCGGCTGCGACGCAGGTCGAGCGCCATCTCGACGGGGGAGGCGGGAAAGAAGGCGAGGTGCTCCCGCAGCCGGTCGACGCCGCTGACGGCGACGTCGAAGGCGCCCATCGCGACAAGGCCGGGCATGTCCTGCGGGCGCACGACCTTCACCTCGATCCCCTCGATGGGCAAGGAGGGGCGGCGGACGAAGTCGCGCTCGCCGTAGCCCTCGAAGGCGAGCCCCGCATCGGCGAGGGCGGCGAAGGTGTGGCGCTGGGCGTGGCCGTCGGGAAGGGCGAGGCGAAGCACGCCGGTGTCGCGTTGCGTGCGGGACAGGACGGCGTCGGTGGCCTGGCTGGGCAGGGTCAGCTCCGCCTCGCTGGGGACGAAGGCGGGCGTCAGCGGCTCGACAACGGCGCTGCAGTCCCGCTCGCGCAGGGAGACGGCGTTCGCGACAAGGGCAACACCGCCACGGAAGAGGCGGTGCAGGGGCACGAGCCCGAGCGCCTCGACCGAGGCAGCATCGGCAGCGGCGACCACGGCGAGGTCGGCATCCTCGGGCGGGTAGGCCTCGACGGAACCGTAGAGGTCGAGGAGGGTGTAGCGGGGCAGGCGCAGCCGGGAGGCGAGCAGGTCGGCGAGGTTGGGAAGCTCCGTGGCAAGACGCACACCGTCGAGGGAGCGGGGGTCGGGCATCTCGCCGGGGGCGAGGCCGGCGGCCGGCGCGGCGCAGAGCCAGACCTCGGTCGCCGGGCCGGGGAGGGCGCCCACGCGGACCACCTGCTGCCCGGGGAAGCGGGCCTGGAGCTCCGCGATCCAGAGGTCGCTGCAGATGCCGAGGTCGTAGTTCCCGAGGGCCACCTGGATGGGGATGTCCCGCTCGCGGAAGACGCGAAAGCGGAAACCGCGCTCGTTCACCTCGGAGCGGAGGAGGCGGGAACCGGCCTCGTAGCCTTCCATGGCGAGGCCGTGGGAGGTGAGCAGCTCGCCGACGGGCTCGCGCAGCGAACCTGTCGGGACAGCCAGACCGAGCGGGGTCGCCGGGGTGCTCATTTGTGCTGCAGCACGAACTGCACCACCTGGTCGAGGGTGGCGCCTTCGAGAGACGACTGGGGGCTGGTGGCGGCGATGCCCCCGGGTCCGACGACGAGCCGGATAGCGGCATCGTGCGCATCGCCGAGGGCGGCGGAAATGCCGTGGCGGTGGAGGGAGCTAGCAAGACGCAGCGCATCGGCGAGGCCCGCCTCGCGCTCGGCCACGATGGCGACGGCCGCTTCCCGCGAGGGCGGGCCGCCGACCCGCTCGGAGAGCCTATCGGCATCGAGGGCGAGGCCACAGGCGCTGGCGGGGGCTCCCGGACCGGCGGGCTGGTAGCGGCCACCCCGGCCCCAGGCTCCTCCTTCCCCGCGGAGCTCCCAGGTGACGCCGGAGTAGTACTCGAAGTCGAAGGGGAGGGTGAAGTCGATGGCGACGGCGCGGCCGGTCTTGACGAGGGCGGCCGCGATTTCGCGCAGCTCCTCCAGCGGGGCGACGGCCTCGGGGAGGCCGGTGCGGGCGAGGGCGATGAGGTTGTCGACCAGGGGAAGCTCACCCGACCCGCCGAGCGCGGTCTGGAGGAAGGCGAGGGTCGAGGGCTGGTCGGCAAAGGCATCCTGGACGGCCGCAAGGCCCTGCCCGGCGACGTCGTCGAGGAGGGCGCGGCGGGCAAGCACGTCGGTCAGGCCGGCGGCATCGACGGCGGCGCGGGCCACGCCCGCGTGCGTCAGGCGGAGGTCGACTGGCAGGGAGAGCGCCGCGAAGGTGTCGTTGGCGACGGCGAGCACTTCGAGGTCGCCGACGACGGGCGGGGCGCCGAGGTACTCCAGGCCGCACTGCCAGTCCTCCCCCTCGGCTCCGCGAAAGACGCTCTGGACGTAGAGGAGGCGGGAGGGGAGCTCGATGCCGGCGTCGGCGGCGGCGCGGACGACGGGGATGGTCGAGTCGTACCGCAGGACGACGCGTTCGCCGCTCCAGCCGTCCCAGTCGAGGAAGGTGTAGGCGCCGGCGAGCATCTCGGGGGAGAGGGCGCCGGCGGAGGTGAAGAGGCTGTAGCTCTCGACCGTCGGGGTCCGGATCTCCTCGTAGCCCCACTGCCGCGCGACCCGGCGGAACGCGTCCTCGACGTGGCGGAAGGCGCGCATCTGGTCGGGCAGAAGGTCGCGCATGCCGCGGGCGCGGGGCACGGGCGGGGCTGAGGGAGGCGGGGAAGCGATGTCAGTCATGGCTTCCCGCCAGTGTAGCGGGTTCCCACGTAGCCGCCGTCGCGCGTGGCGGCAACAGAGAAGGCCCCGGGGATGTTCCCCGGGGCCCCTTGGTCGGTTCCGGTGTTGCCGGCGGGAGCCGGTCTAGGCGTCGTCCAGCCAGGCGCTCTCGCGGCGTGGCGTGTTGTTGCCCGTGTAGGCGTTGAACCAGTCGTCCTTGCCGTAGTCGCGCAGGCGGTTGCTCACGGCGAGGTACGCTTCCGAAGCCACGGGCATCATGAAAATGCCCCAGGCGCGGTCGAACATCCAACGCTGCAGGTCGCTGATGATCTGGACGCGCTCCTCGTGGTCGACGGCCTCGTTCTGCCTGACCATCACGTCGCCAACATAGGCAGCTCCCTCGGCGATGGAGGTGTGCGGCGAGTCCAGGCGGAAGTTGAAGGCCCGGTCACCGTACTGTGCGGGGTCGAACCACGAGAGGTAGCTGACGCCCGGAGTACCGTCGGTGCCGCCACCGATGCCGCTGCCAACCTGGAGCAGGCCCCAGGGCTTCACGTCGTCGGTGCGGTCGTTGGCGGCGCTCACCCACGTCTGGACGTCGGCGGTGGACATCTCGAAGGTGGTGCCGAGCACCTCGGTCAGGTTCTGGCTGGTGAACTGGCTGATGGCGATGAGCGCATCACTCTGGACGGTATGGATATCGACGTACTCGTAGATGGAGTCGTACTTGTCGCCGGCTGCCGCGTCGTTCTTGGCGGCCTCCCAGAGAGCGCGGGCATCCTGGGGGTCGTACTGGTAGTAGCCCGCGAGCTCTTCCTGGGTCAGCTGCTGGAAGCGGGTATTGATGATGGTGACCGGCGCCTGCAGGATGGCGCTGCCGGCGTGGATGCTGTTGATGAAGGCCTGGTAGTTGAAGGCCTTGAAGATGGCGCGCCGCGCGCGCTCGTCGTACCACTTCCCGCCGTCGAAACCATGGACGGACCACCCGCCCGCGGGCGCGGCCTCCACGGACACGTTGGGGTTGTCCCGGAGCTCCTCGGCCTCAAGGGCATCGACGGAGCCGTAGGCGTCGAGGTCGCCGCTCTCAAGGAGAGAGCGGGCGGTGACGGCATCGGGGACGATGCGTACGTCGTACCCGTCGATGTAGGGCCCGTCCTCCACGAATCCGTCGTCCGGGTTCGGGTGGCTGTAGTAGTTCGGGTTCTTGGTGAGACGTGTGCCCTCGGCGTTGCGCTCCGAGAGGATGAAGGGGCCGGCGGCCATGCCGTTGACATGCACCTGAGCATCCTGCTCGGGCTGCGCCAGCACGAGTTTCTTGTTGATGATGCCGAAGTACTGGCGGGAGCGGTTGATGAGGGCATCGGCGCGCGGCCCGATCCAGTTCTCCTGGATGTTGACGTCGTCGATGGCCTGAATGCTCTCGTAGTAGTCGAACGCGGCTGCGGGGGCGTGGGTGGCGCCCAGCTTCTCCAGCAGCCCGGGGGGGCGTTCGATGGTGAAGGCGATGTCCTCGGTGGTGACGGGATCGCCGTTATGGAACTGCATCCCTTCGCGCATGTTCCAAACGAGCGTCGTGGGGTCGACCTGCTCGTAGCTGACAGCGCCGTCCATCGAGAAGATGCCCTTGCTGACCTGGTAGTCGAGCAAGTGGCTAAAGACCTGGTAGACGACCTCCTGGTTGTTGGTGTGGAAGACAGCGGGGTCGTTGCCCATGTCTTCCGTCGACTTCCAGGAACGGTAGGTGCCACCGCGCTTGGGGCCGCCCGGAGCAGGCTGTGCCTCCGAGGCAGTGTCCTCCGCAGGCTCGTCGCTGGTATCGGCAGCAGTATCCGGCTCGGAATCCTGAGCGTCCTGCTGAGCCGCAGCCCGTGTGGCCGTGGCCGTCGGCTGGGCAGCGCCACTGTCGTCGTCGTCATCGTCGTCACCGCAGCCGGCGAGGATGGCGGCGGAGCCGGCGGCCGCCACGCCCGCCCCGGCAAGGAAGCGGCGGCGGTTCAGCTTTCGCCCTCGGAGTCGGAGCCAGTAGTTATCTCGGTCGCGCATCTCGTTCCCTCCTCGCCCATTTTGAAGGGCAGCTTCTGGAAGATGCTGCGCGCACAATACCTGCTACGGGGAGCGCGAGGCAATGTGGGTCGAGAAAAGACGTTGAAGGCGAACGCGGTGAGAGGGCCAAGCGCCCCCGAAGGAGATGGCGATCTGCGGCGCGCGAGTGAAGAACCGGCACGATTGGCCACTCAACTCCGCCGGGAACGCCGGAGCCCTCGGTCCGTTTCCGGTGCCGCCCCCGGCGGGAGCCGGTCTAGACGTCGGCCAGCCAGGCGCTCTCGCGGCGTGGCGTGTTGTTGCCCGTGTAGGCGTTGAACCAGAGTCCTTGCCGTAGTCGCGCAAGCGGTTGCTCACGGCGAGGTAGGCCTCCGACGCGACGGGCATGGGGAAGATGCCCCAGGCACGGTCGAGGATCCAGCGCTGCAGGTCGGTGATGATCTGCACTCGCTCCTCGTGGTCGACGGTCTCGTTCTGCCTGACCATCTCGGCCCCCACGTAGGCCGAGCCCTCGGCGATGCTGGCGTGGGGCGAGTCGTGGCGGAAGTTGAAGGCCCTGTCGCCGTACTGTGCGGGGTCGAACCACGAAAGGTAGCTGACGCCCGGGGTACCGTCCGTGCCTCCACCGATGCCGTTGCCAACCTGGAGCAGGCCCCACGGCTTCACGTCGTCGGTGCGGTCGTTGGCGGCGCTCACCCACGTCTGGACGTCGGCGGTCGACATCTCGAACGTGGTGCCAAGCACCTCGGTCAGGTTCTTGGTGGAGAACTCGCTGATGGCGATGTGCGAGTCGCTCTGGATGGTGTGGACGTCGACGTACTCGAAGATGGAGTCGTACTTGGACAGTTCGCCACCCCCACGGGCTTCGGCGTCGCTCTTGGCCGCATCCCAGAGGGCCCGGGCGTCCTCGGGGTTGTACTGGTAGTAACCCGCGAGCTCTTCCTGGGTCAGCTGCTGGAAGCGACCATTGATGACCGTGACCGGCGCCTGCAGGATGGCGCTGCCGGCGTGGATGCTGCTGATGAAGGCCTGGTAGTTGAAGGCCTTGAAGAGGGCGAGCCGTGCGCGCTCGTCGTACCACTTCCCACCGTCGAACCCATGGACAGACCACCCTCCGGCGGGCGCGGCCTGCACGGACACGTTGGGGTTGCTCTCGAGCTCCTCGGCCTCCAGGGCGTCGACGGAGCCGTAGGCGTCGAGGTCGCCGCTCTCGAGGAGGGAGCGGGCCGTGACGGCGTCGGGGACGATGCGGACGTCGTACTCCTCAATGTAGGGCCCGTCCTCCACGAATCCGTCATCGGGATTCGGGTGCGGGTAGTAGTTCGGGTTCTTCACGAGGTGCACACCCTCGGCGTTGCGCTCCGAGAGGATGAAGGGGCCGGCGGCCATGCCGTTGACGTGCACCTGGGCATCCTGCTCGGGCTGGGCCAGCACGAGCTTCTTGTTGATGATGCCGAAGTACTGGCGGGAGCGATTGATGAGGGCATCGGCGCGCGGCCCGATCCAGTTCTCCTGGACGTTGACGGCGTCGACGGCCTCAATGCTCTCGTAGTAGTCGAACGCGTTCGCCGGGGCGTGGGTCGCGCCCAGCTTCTCCAGCAGCCCGGGGGGCCGCTCGATGGTGAAGGCGACATCCTCGGTGGTAACGGGATCGCCGTTGTGGAACTGCATCCCCTCGCGCATGTTCCACACGAGCGTCGTGGGGTCGACCTGCTCGTAGCTGGTGGCGCCGTCCATCGAGAAGATGCCCTTGCTGACCTGGAAGTCCAGCAGGTGGCTAAAGACCTGGAAGACGACTTCCTGGTTGTTGGAGTGGAAGATGGCGGGGTCGTTGCCCATGTCTTCCGTCGACTTCCACGTGCGGTAGGTACCGCCCCGTCGAGGGCCACCAGCGGGCTGGGCTTCCGAGGCAGTGTCTTCCGCCGGCTCGTCGCTGGTATCGGCAGCGGTGTCCGCCCCGGAGTCCTGATCGTCCTGGGCCGCGGCCTGGGTGGCCGCCGCGGTCGCCTGGGCAGCACCACCATCATCGTCGTCATCGTCGTCACCGCAGCCGGCAAGGATGGCGGCGGAACCGGCGGCCGCCACGCCCGCCCCGGCAAGGAAGCGGCGACGACTCAGCTTTCGCCCGCGGAGTCGGAGCCAGTAGTTATCTCGGTCGCGCATCTCGTTCCCTCCTCGCTCGCCATGACAGGCAGCGGTGCATCCGATGCTGCAGCACAATACTCCCCGCGGGGACGGCGAATCAACGGGTGGGGGAGGAGTTCGCGGCTAGATGCGCCCGCGCAGGCGAGGGTCAAGGGTGTCGCGAATCGAGTCGCCGAAGATGTTGAAGGCGAACACGGTGATGGCCAGGGCAGCCCCGGGGAAGATGGCGATCCAGGGCGCGCGGTTAAAGAACTGACGCGACTCCCCGCTCAACTCGGCCCCCCAGGAGGGCGCCGTGGACCCAAGCAGGAAGGAGAGCGTCGCCTCGGTGAGGATGGCGGCGGGCAGGCTGATGGTGGTCAGAACGATCACGAGGCCGGTGATGTTGGGGAGGATGTGGCGCAACATGATGCGCCATTGCCTCGCCCCGATGAGGATCGCCGCTTCGACATACTGGGAGCTGCGCTGCTCGAGCACCGAGCCGCGCATGATGCGGAACGCCCCGGGCATGAAGAAGAAGGCGATCGCGAGGACGCGCGCTAACTCCTCCGCGGGCAGCGCCGGTAAGTCGGGCAGCTTGTCCACCAGGACAATGTCCATGATCATCGCCAGCAGGAGCGCGGGGACGGCAAAGAGGATGTCGGCTACGCGACTCAGGCCGAAGTCGACGACACCTCCAATGAACCCCGCGATGAGGGCGAGCAACGTCCCGCCGATGGTTCCGACCACTACCGTGGCCACGCCGATCTTGAGCGAGATACGGCCTCCATAGAGCACGCTCGACCAGACATCCTTGCCGTGGCGATCGGTGCCGAAGTAGTGGTCGCCGCTCGGACCCTCGAGGACATCGGCGGTAAACGCGTCCAGGGTCTGGGGGTTGGTGGTGTTGAGGAGCGACGCCCCGCCGGCCATGAAGCCGACGGCGAGGACGATGACAATGCTGAGCGCGCCCGCAGGCTCGCGAAGGGCCCAGCGCAGCGGGTTGAACCGCTCCCGAGGCGGGATCGCATACTCCTGCTCGAGCAGGGTTCCCGTGGCTGGCGCCTGGGCCGCTTCGCTCATCGCTAGTACCTGATCCGCGGATCGACGTAGGTGTACAGGATGTCCACCAGGAGCGTCACGAACATGAACATGGTCGCGAAGATCATCACGATCATGAGGAGGGCGGTGTAATCGCGAGCGAAGATCCGCTCCAGCGCGAAGAGGCCCATCCCGGGAATGGCGAAGATCTGCTCAGCCACGACGGCGCCGCCGAGGATGGAGCCGAGCTGCAGTCCGAGGACCGTCAGCACGGGGATGAGGGCGCTGCGGAAGACGTGGCGGAAGATGACCACGCGCTCACGCAGCCCCTTCGCGCGCGCCGTCCTCACGTGGTCCGAGTAGAGCACCTCGAGCATGGCGGACCGCATGATGCGGGCCGTGTAGGCCGCCCCCGCAAACGCCAGGATGCCCGCGGGGAAGATGACAATGGCGAGGTTCGTGAGGGGATCCTCGCCGAAGTCGACCCAATCCTGGATGGGGTTCCATCCGAACCACACGAAGGAGTAGACGATGATGAGCGTCCCTATCCAGAAGTTCGGCACGGAGATGCCGAGGATAGTCACCGTTCGCAGCACGTAGTCCTCGGCCTTGTTGCGCCGGACGGCCGAGATTACGCCCACGGGCACGCTGATGAGCGCCGACAGGATGATCGTGATCACTCCGACCTCGATGGTCTTGGGTAGCCGCTCCTTGACGGACCCCATGATGGAGTCGTGCGGGGGCGTCAGGGACTCGCCAAAGTCGCCCACGAAAATGCCGCCGAGCCAGTCCCCGTACTGGACGTACCACGGCCGGTCGAGGCCGAAACGCTCGCGAGCGACATCGTAATTGCCGGTTTCGGAGATGCTGAGGGCTCCGGAGAAGGCGGCGTCGCCCGGCAGGATCCAGATGAGGACGAAAAGGATGAATGAGAGCACGAGCAGCATGAGCGGGATGGCGATAAGGCGCCGGATGATGTACCTCGCCATGCTGCCCCCTCACGCTCCGCGGCCAGCCACAGCCAACCGCAAGACGCGCCGATTCTGGCGGATGCGTATGCCGCTTGGCAATACCGTGGGAGCGGTTACGCCCCCTCGCGAAGCGCCCTCCACCAGTCCTTCACGTCGGGCTGGAAGTTGGCGTGGTATTCCTTCTGGAGGTCGTTGGCGCCCTCAAACAGCGGTTCCACGTCGGTTGTGGCGAGGTCCGAGCAGGTGGGCACGGGGTCGATCCACTCGAGCTGGATGCCCTCGATCACCTCGCCCAGACCGGAGTCCTCGTGATGGGGGCTGGCCTGGTGCTCGATGAAGCCGTTGTAGCTGTTGAAGGAGAGCAGGCCGTAGTAGCTGCCCTTCTCGGCGCCGCGCCAGAACTCGTAGCGGCGCACGTTCTTCTCGTTGGCGTGCGTGTCGCGCCAGAGAGCGCTCTCAAGCTCTTCGAAGCGGGCTTCCTTGCCTTCCTTGATCTTGATGTGGGCCAGAATCGTCGCCATGGTTTCTCTGGGCCGGCTGGATTTGGCGCGCCCCCACGGCTGTCGCCGCGAGGGGAGATCGCCGGTGCGGCCGGGCGATTGTAGGGCTTTTGGATCGAGCGCGAGCGGCTCAGGAAATGTCGAACTCGATCTCGAGGTGGGTGAGGCCACGGACCCCGCCCTTGCCGGGGGGCGGGAAGACGATGCCGTCGTTGGGGACGTCCTTCAGACGCGGATTCTTGAGCACCTGCAGGAGCATCTTGCCGGCGATGACGGCTTCCTGGCGGGCCATGGCGTAGCCCATGCAGAAGTGCCGCTCCTGGCCGAAGCCGAGGTGGCTGGCGACACCGTCCTGCCAGTAGCCGCTGCGCAGCTCCTTCCCGAAGTAGAGGTCCTCGCGGAAGATGTTGAAGGTGTCGGGGTCCTTGAAGACGCGCTCGTCGCGGTTTCCGGAGCCGAGGCAGAGGGCGACGTTGGCGCCGTAGGGGATGACGCGGGGGCCGAGCTGGGTCTCGCGGGTGGCGCGGCGCTGCTGGTAGTGGTTCGAGCCGTCGAAGCGGAGCATCTCGGTGAAGACGCGATCCATCAGCTCGGGAGCCTCGCGGACGGCCTCGTACTGCTCGTAGTTGCGGAGGAGGTTCCACCACATGGCATCGATGGCCTTGTGGGTGGTGTCGCCGCCGCCGACGAGAAGGAGGGTGATGAAGGACTTGATCTGGTGGTCGTTCATCATCTCGCCCGACATCTCCGCCTGGACGAACCTGGAGATGAGGTCGTCGCGGGGATTGGCGCGACGGTCGGCGATGTGGGGAGCGAGGTAGTCGTGCATCTCAAACTTCGCCTTCTCGGCGGAGCGGAAGTAGGCGCGTCCGTAGCCCATGCCGGCGAAGAGGGTGTTGTAGGTGCCCTCGAAGTAGTCGAAGTCCTCGCGGGGGAGACCGAGCATGCCAGCGATCACGCGGATGGGGAAACGCTTGCTGAACTGCGCGACGAGGTCGATCTCGCCCTGGCCCGCGAGGCCACCGGCGAGGTCTTCGGCCGCCTCGTGCGAGAAGCGCTCGATCATCTCGGAGGCGGTCTCCTCGATGACGGGGAGCCAGTTCAGGAGCTTCTTGCCGACGAGCTCGCCGGCGACGATACCGCGACTCCAGCGGTGCTCGGGGCCCTCGCCCATGTCGAGGATGGTCTCGCCGAGGGGGGACTCGGAGCCGAAGTCGTACTTGCCCTTGGGGTCGTACACGCCGCGGGTGAAGTCGCCGCCGGGGCGGCTGCGCTTGTAGGCATCCCAGATGTCCTCGTAGCGGGTGACGACGAAGCGGTTCTGGAAGCGGTCGTGGTAGACGGGCTCCCAGTCGCGGATCTTCTGGTAGAGGGGGAAGGGGTTGATGCGGTGCTCCTCGGTGAGGAACTCGCCGGGTTCGATGATGGGGGCTTCGGTTGGGGCCGTCATGATCGCCTCGCCGCAGGGGGATGGTCCCTTGAGGCGAGTCTAGGCCGCGCACCGGGCATGTCAACGCAATCGACGGGAATGCGGGGCCTTGCGAAGGGCCTGTGCGGGGTCCATCCTCGGGCGACATCCGACACAGGAGAACGTGACATGTCAGACGAGCTTGCGGAACTGCGCGCGCGGGTCGCCCGCCTGGAGGCGGAGCGGGCGGTGATCAGCACCTTCAACGAGTACTTCTACAACATGGACATCGGCTACACGGACGGCATCCTCGACGTGTTCCACGAGGACGCGCTGCTGGAGGTGATTAACTTCCCGCCGGGGACGATGGACGACCTCCGGTTCGAGGGGCGGGAGGCGATGCGGGAGCTCTACGGGCCGCACTCGAGCGCGGAGCCGACGCTCTCGGGCGGGCACCACTCGGCGAACGTGCAGGTGAACGTGGCGGAGGACTGCTCGAGCGCGGAGCTGAGCGCCTACTTCATGACCTCGGGCGGCCACGGCGGCCTGGGCGGGGGCCTGTACCAGGGAACGTTCGTGCCGGACGGTGACAAGTGGCGCATCTCGCACTACCGCATCATCAGCAACTGGGGCTGGTCGCCGGACCAGTGGACGAAGCGGACGGAGTCGCTGCCGGCGGAGAAGGCGAAGCGTGGTGGCAAGCCGCCGGTGTACGAGTTCCCGAAGCAGCCGGTGGGGTAGGGGCGGGCCGCGCCCGCCAGGAGAGCGCCGCGCTGCCACGCGGCTGAGGGGCGAGGAGAGCGGCGGGCTGACGCCCGCCTGAGGGGAGCGCGTCGCTGGCACGCCGCTGAGTGCTCCCCCCGCGCTACACTTGCGCGCGGCCCGACTTGGGCCGTGGAGGTGGTTCTGATGCCGATGTCCCAAGAGGAGATGGATGCGTTCCTGGCGCAGCCGAGGAACGCGATCGTGGCGACCGTTAACCCGGACGGGTTTCCCCAGCTGACGCCGATCTGGTTTCACTGGGAGGACGGGACGGTCTACTTCAGCACGACGGCGCCACGCCTGAAGACGCGCAACCTGGAGCGCGACGGGCGCGTGTCGATCTGCGTCGACGAGCCGGGTGACCCGGACCAGCGCACGGTGGTGCTGGCGGCGGAGTCGTGCACGATTACGCCCGGGCTGGGGACGGTGACGGAGACGATCGCGCGCAAGTACGGCGGCGACAACTGGGAGAGCAGCTACGAGCACATCGCGAACACGCCGGAGCGCGTCGTGGTGTCGTTCAAGCCGACCCGCGTCCTGACATGGAGCTCGTCGGCGGACCGCCGGGAACACGTCCAGAAGAACCGTTAGCGGCTGAGCGTTGGCGATCGGCGGTCGGTGGTAGCCGATGGCGGGTCAAGGGCCATGCGAGCGGCCGTCCAGCCTCGTAGGATGCGCGCACATCGCGCTCCGTGATAACGACGCGCGGACGCGGGCTGGAGGCTGTCATGGGATTTCTTGACGGGAAGGTGGCGCTCGTGACGGGCGCCGCCGAGGGGCTGGGCGTCGCGTTCGCTAACGCGGCCGCCGCGGCGGGCGCGAAGGTCGCGATCTGCGACATTCGCGACAACGTCGACGAGCGCGCGAGCCAGATCGGCGACGCGCACGGGGTCGAGACGGCCTCCTTCCACGCCGACACGGGCGTCCCGGAGGACTGCTGGCGGGTGGTCGACGGGACGATGGAGCGGTTCGGCCGGATCGACGTGCTGATCAACAACGCGGGCACGATCGCGATGACCTCGCCGACGGACCCGTGGGAGAAGTCGATCGCGGACTACGACCTGGTGATGAACGTGAACAACCGCGCCTACTACGTGTTCGCGCGGGCGGTGTTCCCGATCATGCAGGAGCAGGGCGGGGGCGACATCGTGAACATCGCCACCGACCACATCTTCACCGAGCGGAACCGGCCCACGGGCGGCGGCTGGGTGATGGACACGTACGACGCCTCGAAGTGGGGGCTGAACGGGTTCCTGCTTAGCTGGTCGAAGGCGGGGGAGCCGCACAACATCCGCGTGAACGGCATCTGCCTGGGCGCGACGGACTCGCACATGCTGCGCAGCTTCACGGGCGAGGAGAACCTGACGCCGGAGGTGATCGCGGGCTGGATGAAGCCCGGCGACGTGGCGCAGGTGGTGATGGACCTGATCGAGGACGGCCGCAGCGGCTACAACATCCCGGTCTGGCGGGCGGACCCGGTGGTCCTGACGCCACAGACCAACGACTTCTCCCTGAAGGTCGGCGTCATGAAGTCGGCCTTCGAGGCGTAGGAGGACAGCATGGGATTCCTGGACGGGAAAGTCGGAGTCGTCACGGGGGCGGCGCAGGGGCTGGGAACGGCCTACGCGCGAGCGCTCGCGAGCGAGGGGGCGGACGTCGCGGTCTGTGACGTGCAGCCCGAGGTGAGCGCCGTCGCGGACGAGATTGCCGCGACAACGGGTCGGACGGTGCGGGCGTACCCGTGCGACGTCTCGGACACGGAGGCGGTGCGGGGCTTCATCGACGCGGTGCTGCGCGACTTCGGCGGCGTGGACGTGGTCGTCATGAACGCGGCCATCTACGGGTCGACGCCGATGGACCTGCCGCGCGAGGAGGCGCTCGCCGAGTACCAGCGCTTCTACGACACGAACGTGAAGAGCATCTACCTGCTGGAGCGGGGCTTCGCGGCCTCGCTGGTGGAGCGCGAGGGCGACATCGTCGTCATCTCGACGGACCACATCCTGCCGCCGCTGGAGCCGGGCGGGACGCGCGGCGGGCCCTCGACGGACCTGTACGACTCCTCGAAGTGGGTGCTGAACGGCTACATCCAGGCGTGGGCGCTGGGGTTCGCGGCGAGCGGCCAGAACGTGCGCGTGAACGGCATCGCCATGGGCGCAACGGATACGCCCATGCTGCGTGGCGTCTTCCCGGGCGGGAATCCACCGGACGACGTCGTGGCGGGCTGGATGACCGGAGCGCAGCAGGCCCAGCTCCTGCTGGACCTGCTGCAGGACGGTCGCACCGGCGACCTGATCTCGTCGGAGCCGGGGCACCCGGTCGAGTTGCCGCCGCGCTCAGCGCTGGGGCAGCCGGTCTCGAACCTGCCGGCGGCGCAGTTCCACCACGGGCTGATGGGGCTGGAGCCGGCGATCTGGGAGAACCCGACCTAGCGACGGGAGGGACGCGATGACGGCCGTGAGCTTCGATCCGGCGGTGTTCGACACGCCGGACTACTGGCGCAACCCCTACCCGCACCTGAAGGTGCTGCGCGACCACTTCCCCGTGTATCACGACGAGATGCACGCGCTCTGGTACATCACGCGCTACGACGACGTGTGCAACGCCTTCAAGGACAACGTGCACTACTCGAGCAAGAACCTGGAACGCTCGATGGCGCTGGTGTTCGGCACGACGATGATGCAGTTCGACGGGGAGGAGCACACAAAGCGGCGGAACATCGTCGCGCCCGAGTTCTCGGGGCGGCGGATGGAGCCGCTCATCCCGATCATCGAGAAGAACACGCAGGATCTCGTCGACCGGATCACGGCGAGCGCGGCGGAACGGCTGGCGCGGGGCTTCGCGGACGAGGGCGAGGTCGAGCTGATCGACGCGTTCAGCTCGCGGCTGCCGGTGATGGTGATCATCGACATGCTGGGGCTACCGCAGGAGGACCACGACCTCTTCCACGAGTGGTACCCGGCGATGATGGCGGGCCTGACGGGCACGCCCGAGCAGCGCGAGTACGGCATCGAGTGCAACCAGCAGTTCCACGCCTACATCGACAAGCTCGTCGACGAGCGCAGCGTGAACCCGGGCGAGGACCTGATCTCGAAGCTCTGCATCGCGGAGGTGGACGGGGCTCGGATGTCGAAGGAGGACATCAAGGCGTTCTCGAGCCTGCTGCTGGTGGCGGGGGGCGAGACCACCGACAAGGCGATCGGGAACATGTGGGTGCACATGATGGAGAACCCCGATCAGTTCGCGGAGGTGAAGCGCGACCCGGACCTGTTCGACCGCGTGTTCACGGAAACGATGCGGATCACGCCGCCGGCGGGGAGCCAGTCGCGGGACGTGGTCAAGCCGGTCGAGCTGTACGGCCAGACGATCCCGGTGGGGGCCGAGGCGCACTTCTCGATCTTCGGGGCGAACCACGACGAGCGCGTGTTCGACCACCCCGACGAGTTCGACATCTTCCGAGACGACCTCTACTTCGGCCGCGAGCTACGGTCGGGGTACTTCGAGGGCGGCCAAGCGGGACACCTCGGCTTCGGGCTGGGCAAGCACTTCTGCGTGGGCTACCAGCTCGCGCGCTCGGAGGCGGTCATCGGGTCGAAGGCGCTGCTGGAGGCGATGGGCAACCCGCGCGTGAAGCCGGGCGGGGCGGCGCACATCCAGGTGGCCGGCCCGATGAACGAGCAACCGAAGCTGGAGCTCGAGTTCGACGTGGTGTGAAGGCCCCCCTAGCGGGCGTCGGGGTCGAGGCCGCGGCGTTCGCGCTCGGCGCGCATGCGCACGGCGTCGGACTCGAGGCGCGGGCCGCGCTCCTCGTCGGTGAGGGTGCCGGCGACGTCCTTCCCGGACTTGGCGCTGTCGAAGGTGATCCACTTCTCGGGGGTAGCCTCGATGATGATGCGCAGGGGGGAGTCGAGGCGCTCGACGAAGTCGTCCTCGGCCGCCTTGTCGTCGGGATTGGCCTTGTGGGCGAGGGCGCGATAGAACCAGTCCTTCGTCTCCTGGTCCTCGCGGACGATGGCGCGGCACTTGGCGGTGGCGGCGCCGCGGGGGGAGTCGGGGCTCTTCGCGGAGATGCCGCTGACGGCGACGGAGACGCGCCCGTCGCGGCGGATGGCGGCGACGCGGTGGCGGTGCGCCGCGCAGGTAATCCAGAACTTGCCGTCCTTCCAGACGAAGGAGTGGTAGACGCCGACGGGCCATCCGTCCTTGGTGCCCCACATGAGGATGCACTCGCTGGCGTCGTTCATGAGCTGGTCGATCTGCTCGTCGCTGTAGGGGTAGACGGAAACGACCTCGTGGTCGCGCATACCTTCGGACACGGGAAACCTCCATGGAGTCAGGCGCGTACGGTAGCCAGCGGGCGGCGCGTTCGCAAAGGGCAGCGCTCTACGGGTGGCCGGCGACCATGAGGAGCGTGCCGGTCACCCAGCTCGAGGCGTCGGAGGCGAGGTAGACGGCGGCGGCGCCGAAGTCCTCCTCCTTGCCGAGTCGCTTGAGGGGCTCGTTCTCGGCCATCTTCGCGAAGTACTCGTCGTCGCCACCGGAGGCGTCCTCGTAGTCCTCCGTGCGGACGGAGCCGGGGAGGATGGCGTTGACGCGGATGTTGAAGGGCGCCATCTCGAGCGCGAGGGTCTTGGTGAGGTGGTTCAGGCCGGCCTTGGAGGCGGTGTAGACGCCGTTCGTGGGG
>JAJDUR010000107.1 GCA_022826585.1 Dehalococcoidia bacterium | reverse complement strand
TACGAGTCGCTGCCGCTTCACGACGTCACGGGCGTGGAGGAGGAGTTGCAGCAGACCGTGCTCGTGACGAGCGTGGACCAGGTGCTGAACTGGGCGCGGCGCTCCTCGCTGTGGCCGGCGATGTTCGGGCTGGCGTGTTGTGCGATGGAGATGATCGCCACGGCGATGCCGCGCTACGACATCGCGCGCTTCGGGGCGGAGATCTTCCGGGCCTCGCCACGGCAGGCGGACCTGCTGATCGTGCCGGGCACGGTGACATGGAAGATGGCGCCGGCGGTGCGGCGCGTGTGGCTGCAGATGCCGGAGCCGAAGTGGGCGATCGCGATGGGCGGCTGCGCCACGATGGGCGGGCCCTTCGCCTACGCCTACAGCGTGACGCCGGGCGTGAACGTGCTGCTGCCGGTGGACGTGTACGTGCCGGGCTGCCCGCCGCGGCCGGAATCGCTGTTGACGGGGTTGATGCTCCTCCAGGACAAGATCAAGGAAGACACGATCCAGGGCGGCTGGCAGCGTCGCGACGTGGAGCCGCAGTTCCACCGCTACCTGCCCGAGGGCGACCCGATCCGGCAGGAGCTGGAGTCGCTGTGGCCGCCGTACGTCGACTACGACAAGCCCCCGACGGACCCGTTCGAGCCCGCCAACTAGGCGCTCCGGGAAAACGCTCGGACCAGGGTTGAAACTGCGCCGGCAGTCGCGGAAGCGCGACTGAGGGCGGCACTTGCTACATTTGGCCCGTGGCGAGGCGTGGACGGCCGCCGTATCCCGACGTGCTCACTCCAGGGGAGTGGCGCGTCCTCAACGAGATCCGGACGGGCGCGACGAACGCGGAGATCGCGGTTCGGCTGGGTCTCAGCCTCGCGACCATCAAGTTCCACGTGCGGAACATCCGCGCGAAGCTCGAGCTGGATGAGCGGGAGCAGCTCATCGCCTGGCAGCCCGAGGAAGCACCGGCGCGGACCGGAGCGCGGCGCGTGCTCGCGCCCCTGGGCCTGCTGCTCGGGTTCTGGAAGCCGGCGATAGGGGTGGCGGCAGTCACGGTGGTGGGAGGAGCGGCAATCGCGGCCGGGGTCTTCGCCTACACGATCGCGAACGAGGGGGAGGCCGCTCCTCCGGGCAGCCCGCAGGAGCTCGCAACGGCCACGGCTACACCCACGGACACACCTTCGGCAACGGCCACGGAGGAGGAGGCGACGGAAGAAGCTGCCGACTGGAACACCCCGAGCGTGACGTTCTGGGGAGAAGTGCCGGAGGAGCAGCAGGCCGAGCTCCGCCAGAGGGTGGCGGACGTGGTCCGGTTCTACGACGAGCGCTTCGGAGTCCGCGTGCCGGACCTCAGCATTCACATCGCGGCCGACGACGAGGCGTGGGCAGCAGCGCTGGGAGGCCCCGTGGAACCCGTGGCCGAGATTCATAAGGCGACCTACCGGAACGGCGCCATCTTCATCCATGCGACGCGAACCTTCGATTGGATCGAGAGGTTCTATTTCGAGGCGTTCCAGGAGCAGGCGGCGGAGGGCAGGGACCTGGGGCCCGAGTGGTTGGGCGAGGGTGCGGCGATGTACGCAGCGCACCTCTTTCGCCACTGGAGGGGGGAGAAGCTGCTTGCCGACGCCAGCGCGCTGTGGCGATGGGCAGCGAGCTACGACGACACGCCTCTTCAGGCCCTCGAGGCGTGGTCGCCGACGGCGGCGGAGTTGACGGGCGTCGAGACCGCGGCCACGGCGACGCTGGCAGCCGAGTGGCTCGTCAGCCGGGCGGGCGAGGCCGCCCTGGTTGCGTACTACGAGGCGCTGCCGACCAGCGAGAGCTGGCAGGAATCGTTCGGGCACACGTTCGGGCTTTCCCCGGGGGACGCGTATGAGGGCATCGAAGCCCATCGTGCGGCGGTCCTGGTGGTGCGGCGGACCGTTACCGGGGGGATCCGCGGCCCGGACGACGAGCCGGTCGATGCCACTCGTCTCTTCGTCTACGCCGTCCGTGTCGACGGCTCGGGCAGCGAAGGGGTGACCGTCGCCATGGACGGGCGCTTCACGGTACGCCCACCGGACAGCACGTACCGGCTGAAGGTCACCAAATTCTGCCCCCCGGACTCGTCCGTCGATCTGGGTTGGTACGAGGAGGAGAGCGGATTCACAACGGACGGGAGCGAGGCCACGCGGATCGTCGTGGACGGGAGCGACGTCAGCGGGATCGCCATCAGGCTGCCTGGCACGGTGGAGGAACTGGCGGAGGGGTGCGAGGCCTGACATGAGTGGGGCGAGCAGGGGCGAGCCCGACGGCGCGCCGCGTGAGGGGAGGGCGAAATTCCGGCCCTGAGGCGGTAGGTTCTTTCGATGGCAGTACGGGAACGGGACGGCAAGCCGCTCGAGGAGATCCTGAGCGCGGCGGAACGGCGGGTCTTCGAGCACTTGAAGGCGGGGGCGACGGACGAGGAGATCGCGGAGCTCCTGGACCTTGGCATCACGACCGTGCGGTACCACATCCGGAACTCGGTCCGGAGGATGGAGGTGGCGGACCGGGAGGCGCTGCTTGCGCTGGCGGAGGAGCCGGAGCCCGAGGCGGAGGGGACGCAGGCGGCGGGGAGGCAGACGGCAGGACGCGGGAGGCTGGCTCTGCCGGTATGGCTGCTACCCGTCGTGGTGGTGCTGGCGGTGGGTGCGGGATTCGCCGGTGGCATCGCAGGAGGGTGGTTCCTCGGTGACCAGGAGGATCCAGCCGGACCAGCGAAGGAGGTGGCAGGGACCGTGGCAGCAACCGTCGCCGCGGCTGGCGGTGCGGATGTGGAGGCGACCGGCACGGCGACTCCCCCCGCTGAACCACCCCCAACGGAACGACCCACTGCCGCCGCCACCCCTACCCCCATGGCGGCAACGCCGGTGGGCGCGGAGCGGGGAGATGGATCGCCCCGGATCGTGTTCTGGGGGAAGGTGCCCACCGGATTCCAGATCTTCGTGCGCAACCGGACCACCAACGTCGTCCGGTTCTTCGAGCGGCAGTTCGGGGTTCGCGTCCCGGGCCTGTCGATCCACGTCGGGGAAGACGAGAGCGCCCTCCTCGACGCGACGCGCGAGACGCTGGGTGAAGGGTGGTCCGTGGGGCTGGCGCGCTACCGGGACGGGCTCCTGTTTCTCCACATGGATGAGAAGGAGGCCGCGATCGAGCGCCTCTACTTCCAGGCGATCCAGGAGCACCTCGCGGGAAAGGGGCCGTGGGGCCCCTGGTGGTTGACGGAGGGCGCGGCGGTGTACGCGCACTACCTGTACCGCGAGTGGAATGGCGAAGGGACGGTGGAAGACGACCTGGGCCTCGCGCGGTGGTACGCGAGTTTCGAAGCGAGTCCGCTGAGCGCCTTCGAAGGGGGGTCGCCCGCGGATGCCAAGGAGTTCGGCACGAGGCCCGTGATGGTTGCGTCGCTGGCGGTGGGCTGGCTGGTTGAGGGGGCGGGCGAGGACTCCCTGGTGGCGTACTACCGGGCGATCGGGGAGAGCGGGGACTGGGAGACGGCGTTCGAGCGCACGTTCGGGCTGCCGTTCGAGGAGGTGTACGGGCGGTTTGCCGACTACCGCGCGGAGGTGGCGGGGCAGCGACGAACGGTCCAGGGACGCATCGTGGCTCCGGAGGGGGAGTCCCTCCAGGGCCGGACTCTCCACATCGGAGCGAGCCGCCCCGGAACGAACCAGACCCACTACGGGGTTGTGGACGACAGCGGACGGTTCGAGGTGTACATCCCCGATGGGACGTACATCCTTGCGCTCGTGTGTCCCTCCTTCGTGACCTTCGGATGGTACGGAGGGGAGAGCGGGTTCACGAGGGACGAAGCGGAGGCGACGGAGGTGGTGGTCGCGGGCGGGCTTGTGGCGGGGATCGAGATCACCCTGCCGGCACTGCCGGAGGATCTGTCCGGAGCGTGTGGTTCCGGCGGCTCGTAGCGCGGGAGCGAGCCGTTCCCATCACCGCCTGTTCCTTGCGCGTAGCCCCTCCGAACGGCAGCGCTATACTGAGGGCGCGAGGCGAGGAAGCCACGCGCGAAGGGCGGACGAGCCTTTGAGCGACGGCAGCGACCATCCGCGCGAGGCCTGTGGCGTCTTTGGCGTTTACGGGCCGGGGGAAGACGTCGCTCGGCTTACCTTCTACGGGCTCTACTCACTCCAGCACCGCGGCCAGGAAAGCGCCGGCATCGCCACGAGCGACGGCGGTCCGGTGCGGCTGCGCACGGGCATGGGACTGGTGTCGCAGGTGTTCGACGAGCAGGACCTGGCGCACCTGCAAGGCCACCTCGCCATCGGTCACACGCGCTACAGCACGGCGGGCGGATCGCTGGCGCGGAACGCGCAGCCGATCGTGGTGCAGGACCGGGCGACGGGCATGGAGATCGCGGTCGCGCACAACGGCAACCTCGTGAACGCGGACGTGCTACGCGAGGACCTCGCGGAGATGGGCGTGACGCCCCGGGGCACAGCCGACACGGAGCTGATCGCGCACCTGCTGACGCTGGCGCCGGCGGGGACGTGGGAGGAGCGCTTCCACTACGTGATGCGGCGGGTGAGCGGGGCGTACTCGCTCACGATCATGACGCCGGACACGCTGTTCGCGGTGCGCGACCCGCTGGGGGTGCGCCCGCTCTGCCTGGGGAAGCTGGGAGAGGGGTGGATCGCCGCGTCGGAGACGTGCGCGCTGGAGCACCTGGGGGCGAGCATCGAGCGGGAGGTGCAGCCGGGCGAGGTGGTCCAGATCGACGCGAAGGGGCTGCGCAGCTTCTTCCCGCTGGGAAACTCCGAGCGAGTGGCGGGGTGCACGCTGGAGTACGTCTACTTCGCGCGGCCGGACAGCCGTCTCTCGGGCGAGCTGATCTACCTGGCGCGGGAGCGGCTGGGGGAGGAACTGGCGAAGGAGCAGCCCGCGCCGCCGTCCGCGGACCTCGTCATCGGGGTGCCGGATTCGGGCATCCCGGCTGCGATTGGTTTCGCGCGGGAGGCGGGGCTTCCGTATCGCGACGGGCTCGTGAAGAACCGCTACGTGGGGCGCACGTTCATCCAGCCGGACCAGCGCATCCGCGACGCGGGCGTGGCGCTGAAGCTGAACGCGATGAAGGAAGTGCTCGACGGCCGACGGGTGGTTGTGGTGGACGACTCGATCGTGCGGGGGACGACGAAGCCGCGGGTGATGGACCTGCTGCGCCGGGCGGGGGCGGAGGAGGTGCATGTGCGCATCGCCTCGCCGCCGATCATCGCGCCCTGCCACCTGGGGGTGGACATGGCGACGCGCACCGAGCTGATCGCAGCCAACAACACGGTTGCGGAGATCCGCGAGCACATCGCGGCGGACTCGCTCGGCTACCTGAGCGTCGACGGCATGGTTCGGGCGACGCGGCGGCCGGCGGGGTCGCTCTGCAACGGGTGCTTCACGGACCGCTACCCGATGGACGTGCAGGACCAGCTGCCGCTGGTGGCGCCGCGCGCGGATCGGGAGCTGGCGGCCACGCGAACATCACGCGGCTGCTGACGGCTCGGGACAGGACTCGAAGGAACCGGCATGGGCGCCTCTGAGAACCCGGGAGGGCGGGCTCGCGTCACCGCCGCCTATCCGCAGCTGTTCACGGGCGACATGGAGCGGTCGGCGGGGTTCTTCCGGGAACAGCTCGGCTTCGAGGTGCGCTTCCTCTTCGGCGATCCCCCGGTTTACGCGCAGTTCGTGCGGGATGCAGCGCGCCTCAACATGCGTCTCGTCACCGCGCCGGTGCTCGACCGGGAGGCGGCGGAGCGGAGCGAGCTGCTAGCGGCCTACCTCGAGGTCGACGACGTGGAGGGGCTGTTTGCGGAGTACTCGGCGCGGGACGTCGACTTCCACCGGCCCCTGGAGACGAAGCCGTGGGGCCTCACGGGGTTCATCGTCCGGGACCCGGACGGGAATCTCCTGAACTTCGCGGAGCCGGCGGACCCGGCCTAGCGCTCGAGGTAGGGCTCCAGGAGCTGGGGCACGCGCAGGTGCTCGGGGATGCGATCGCGGCCGATCGAGCGGTCGAGCGTTTCGGCGCAGTGCCAGATGCGGCGCTCCTGGTAGCTGACGGGGATACCGATGAGGCCGGGGGAGTCAAGCGACTTCTGCATCGGCGTCATGTTGCGGGTGTCCTCCTCCATCACGATGGTGCGCTCGTGGAGGCGGTCGGCGCGCATCTGAACGATGGCGGGATCGTCGTCGTCGCCCCAGTCGTTCATGAAGGTGACCCACTCGAAGAGGGTGTGGCCGACATCGATGGGCCAGCAGAGGAGGAAGGGCATGCCGGTCGCGCCGACGGGGGTGATGAGGTTGGGGAAGATGCTGAAGGCGGTGCTGGTGCAGCCGACCATGGGCACGACGGTCTCGATCTCGCGGATGGGGCCCATGTCGCCGAAGCCGCGCATCATGCCCGCGCCCGCCTTCCAATCGAGGGGGTCCTCCATGCCCGACGCAGTAGCGGCGCGCTTGGTGATGGGGGTGATCATGCGCGAGTGGCCGTGGGGGAAAAGGCCCATGGTGGCGCCACGCTGATCGAGCATGGTGACGCCTTCCTTCTGGTGGATGTGCTTGAAGTGGTAGACCTCCTGGAAGGCCTCGACGGTGACCTTCCAGTTGCAGCTGATGATGAGCGAGTCCTTCTCGAAGAGGCGGAGGTTCTCGCCCTGGAACTGGGCCATCTGGCGGGCGATGGGGCCGAGCCACTCGACGAGGGGCATGGCGTCCGGGTCCTGGTTGACGAAGATCCAGCCGTCCCAGACCTCGCAGCGGTACTCCGTGAGGGTGCGGTCCTCGTAGGGGATGGCGTCCAGCTGCTCGCCATGGGGCAGGGACACGAGTTGGCCGTTGGTGTCGTAGGCCCAGCCGCGGCGCTGGCAGCGGAGGAGGCCGTCGGGGAGGGTGCGGCGGGGGAAGTGCTGCTGGCGGAAGAGCTTGCCGGGGGCGTCGAACTCGACCTCGGTCTTGAGGTGGCCGTCGTCGTGCCAGGGGACGAGGGGGGCGTTGTTGGGGCTCTCGTTACGGAAGGCGCGGATGCGCATGTCGGCGTCGCGCACGAGGACGACGGGCATGTCGGGAAGTGACTCCCAGAGCCAGTAGCTGCCGGCCTCGGGGAGGTCCTCCTGGCGCCCGGCGAAGAGCCAGGTGCGGGGCCAGTGGTACTTCTGCTCCAGTTCGAAGAACGCGGGGTCGGTGTAGCGCCCGCCAGGGATGTCGGGGAATTTGGGGAAACCCTCGGGGGGACCCTCGCGGGAGAACTCGTAGCGGATCTCGTTCTTGAGCTGCTCGATGAGGGTGTCTTCCATCGGGGGCCTCCGGGGGGACAACGCGGGGCGATGCCCGCCATGCGCAGGTAGCGTGGCAGGCGCGCGGTGGCGCGTCAACGAGAGCGGTGCGGGGTTGCGCGCATCCGTATCATTCAGGGCTGCGAGGAGGTTGCCATGACCAGCTTCGAGGACGTGAACATCGACGACGAGCTGGAGCCGCTGGAGCGCACGCCCACGGAAGACGACGCGCTTCGCTTCATGGGCCAGGATCCGGCGACGAAGAGCCGTTTCAGCGACTCGGCGACGGCGCAGCGCGAGGGCTTCCGGGGGGCGGTTGTGCCGGGCCTGATGAAGCTGGCGTGGGTCACGAGCTATGCGAGCGACTGGGCGGGCGAGGGGGCGACGGTACGGAGCGTGCGGGTCGCCTACCGGCGGCCGGACTTCGCGGGCAACCCGCTCATGATCGCGGGCCGGGTGGTGGACAAGCGGGAGGAGGAGGGCCACAGGCTCGTGGACCTGGAGGTGGTGACGGTCATGGAAGACGGGCAGCCCTCGGTGCGGGGGAACGTGCAGGTGGAGTTCGACCCGTAGGCATGGAGGACTCGGCGGCGACGCTGGAGCGGGTGCGGGCGGTGTGCCTCGCGCTGCCGGAGACGGAGGAGAAGGAAGCGTGGGGGATGCCCACCTTCCGGGTGCGGGGGAAGCTGTTCGCGCACTTCGCGGACAACCACCACGAGGACGGGCGGGTGGCGCTCTGGCTGAAGGCGGCGGAGGGGGCGCAGGAGCTGCTGGTGGAGGCGGCGCCGGAGCGCTTCTTCGTGCCGCCGTACATGGGGCCGCGGGGCTGGGTGGGCGTGCGACTCGATGGGGAGGTGGACTGGGAGGAGGTGGCGGCGCTGGCGGAGGAGGGGTGGCGGCTGATCGCGCCGAAGCGGGTGGTGGCGGCGCTGGATGGGGTCGAGCGTTAGCGGGGCCAGCCGCCTAGTCCCAGCCAGACGGCAACGGAGCCGGCGAGGGCGGTCACGACGAGGAACATCCCGGCCCAGAAGAGGGAGGCGCCCTGGCCCACGAGTCCGGGGGTGCCACGGCGGCGGGCGGCGACGGTGCTGAGCAAGACGCCCGGCAGGACGAGGCCGAGCCAGGCGATGGAGGCGCTGAAGAGCACGATCGACCAGGCGCGCAGGGCGTGCCTGGCCACGTTCTCGGCGGTGGCGTTGAAGGCGCCGCCCCAGGCGGCGAACGCGACTGCCAGCGGAACGATGACGGCGATGATCAGGGCCCACTGCCAGAGCGGGCCGAGAAGCACACGTCGCGCGCCACGGGGAGCCGTAACCCTCGTCATGGGCACGATCGTACCGCCGCCCGCGGTTGTGGGGGGTGGCAGCGGGCTCGCCGGAGGCGAGGCCGGGTGGGTGGGGCGGCTCCTGGTATCGAGCGGCGCCGCCCCACCCGTTGTATTGCCCCTAGATGGAATCCTTCAGGTTCTTGGCGGCCTTGAAGGCGGGGGCGCGCTTGGCGGCGATCTGGATGGTCGCGCCGGTGGCGGGGTTGCGGCCCATGCGGGCGCCCCGTTCACGCGTCTCGAACTTCCCAAAGCCACCGATGGAGACCTCGCCGCCGCCCTGGAGCTCGCCTGCGATGAGGCCCTGCCCGGGAACGGTGCTGAAGATCGCATCGACGACCTCAGCAGCCTTGGACTGCGTGATCTCGGTCTTCCTGGCCAGTGCGGCCACCATCTCGGTTTTGTTCATGGCAATCTGCCCTCCTGAACAGTCGAAACTGATGAAAGACTATAGCGCATAAGCGCTTTCGTCACCTGTTGCCGTCAACTGACGGGGGAGGCGGGGAGCGGCTGGGGAGAGGCGCGGGTATCATCTGCGGCCTGCCGCAGGGGCGGGCCGAGCCCCCGGCTGGTGGAGGGAAGCAGGCGTGCGACCAACGAGCGACGAGCTGATCGTGGGCATTCGCAACGTGCTCGAGGACGTGCTCATCCCGGAGCTGCAATCCGACTGGGCGCAGGCGATGGGCACGCAGATGGCGCTCATGCTGCAGCACCTGGAGGGACGGGCGGATCGCGAGCCGGAGTTCCTGGCAGGTGAGAACGCGAAGCTCGAGGCCGTGCTCGCGAAGGCGAACGCCGCCCTGGGGGACGATGCGGTGGCGGCGCCGGCGCGACCGGGGAATGAGGGGTTGGAGGGGCTGCGCGAGCACAACGAGGCCCTGCGCCAGGCAATCACCGACGCTATCCATGCAGCCTACGAGCAGGGCGAATACGGATTCCGCGACCTGCCCGCGGACCGGCTCGGGATCACGGATGACCTGATGGAGATCGCGACGCGGCAGGCAGAGTTCTGGCAGCCGATCGGGTTCACCTACCCGGGAA
>JAJDUR010000026.1 GCA_022826585.1 Dehalococcoidia bacterium | reverse complement strand
CCCGGCCGCGCTCACCAACTCCCCCTCGCGTTCCCGCTCCAGCGCCCACTCGAAGAGGGACAGCGTAGGCGCCTCGTCCCGCCGGCGGCGGGGCGTCGGAGCTTCTGGTTCTCCGGCCAGGAACTCCGCCCACGAGAACAGCGAGCGCTGTGGCGCGCCATCCTCATCGAGCAGGTCGTCCGCACCGGCCCCGACGGCGACGGGCTCAACTACCACGGCCACCGGCTCCGGCGCGTGCCAGCCCTTGTCGACGAGCAGCGCCTCGGCCTCCGCCGCGACCTGCTGCGCCTGCGCAAACACCGACTCGACCGAGCCGGCGTCCTCCTCGCCCGCGACGATCTTCCTCGCCAGGGCGAGCATGAGGTCGTCGCCGTCGTCCCCGTAGGCGGCGAGTCCGTCCTCCGGCAGCTCCCCCTCGACGGCCAGGGAGCTCTGCAGCTTCCGGGCCACGAGCGTGAGGGCGTCCGCCTGGAGGGTGTTCCGGTAGGCCATGAAGACGACCTGGACGGGCTCGGTTTGCCCGATCCGCCAGGAGCGGCGGGAGGCCTGCCGCATGGTGTAGACGCTGTAATCCGTCTCGTACCAGCAGATCGTCGGGAACTCCACAAGGTCGAGCCCCGTCTGCACCAGCCGGGGATGGCAGACGAGCACATCGACGCCCTCCTCCACCCGCTGCGCCACCCACGCCTCGCGGCGCTCGGGCGGGACGGCGTCCGCCTTCATGACCGCGGCCCTGAAGCCGTGGCGCTCAAGGATGGACTCCATGCGCTCCGTGATGTCGCGCGTGCCCGTGTGGGTGGCGTAGACGAGCACCCGCCGTCCTGCCAGCCGCTCGGCGGCCACGAGGTCGACGAGCGCCTGCTCCTTCGGGTAGAGCCGCTCCTCAGAGAGGGGCGGCACCTGCACGAGCAGCTCCTCGCTCTCCGGGTCGAAGACCGTCTCGCCCCGCGTGCAGCCGTCCGGGTAGGCCAGCAACGTCTGCAGGTAGGTGGCGAGCAGGCGCTTCGAGCCCTTCGCCAGCAGCTCCGAGAGAGCCGCCCGCAACGTCCCGAAGAGCTCGTCGTAGGCGCTCCGCTGGGAGAAGCCCGTCCCGTCTTCCTCCGTCTCCATGTCCGCGAGGAGCACGCGCTCCTCGTAGGGCGGGAGCCCCGCGGCCACATCGGAGAGCCGCAGGAAGACGCTGTTCCCGATGAGGTGGAAGAGGGCGGCGGGGGCGAGCCCCGGCCGCTCCCGCACCACCTTGCGGAACTTCTTGCGGCGGCTGGTGCGGCCGTCCTCGAGGGAGGCGCCGTCGTCGCGGCCGATGGTGTGCTCGACGAAGCCGTAGCGCTCGATCCAGCGGGTCTCCTCTCCCCTCCGGAACTCCCCCCGTATCTCCGGGCTGAACCTGTACAACAGGTGGAAGAGCGTTGACGAGTACCCGCCCATCAAGGTGCCGCTCAGGGAGAGCGACTTGCCGCAGGCGTCGGCGAGGATGCCGGCGGCGATGCCCTGGGCGGAGCCGCGTCCCTTGTACTCGTGGCACTCGTCGCCGATCAGCAGGTCGAAGAAGCCCCGCAGGTGGTGCTTCACGTAGTCGGCGAGCGGGTAGCGCTTCGGGCCCGAGCGGTCGGCCTGCCAGAGGGCCGTGCCGCACTCGTCGCAGGTGCGCTTCCTGCGGGCAAGATCCCGCTGCGTGAGCGGCACCCCGTCCTTGTCGACGATCTGCGCGTGGCAATCCGGGCAGCAGGGGACGCGGAAGGGCTCCAGCGTCTCCTCGTCCCGGACCAGCCTGCCGTCGACCGTCGCCCAGCGCTCCACGACGGCGGGAAGCCAGCGGTAGGAGAGCTTCGCGCGCTCGCGCGACATGATCGCGAAGAGCGGTCCCGGTCCGTGGGAGAGGCGCAGCCGCTCAAGGTCGGTGATGGAGGCGACGATGACGGCGCGGGCGTCCGGGACCGTCTCCTCCACCTCGCGCTTCCACTTTCGCGTGAGGTGGGGCGGGCACAAGACCAGCACCCGCCGGAAGCCGGCCAGGTGGGCGGCGGAGGCCGCGATGAAGGTCTTGCCGGTCCCCATCTCGCCCACGACGGTGGTGCCGCGGTGGGTCTCGAGGGAGAGGGCGGCGCCGCGGATGGCGTCGGCCTGCGCCCCCAGGGGCGTACGCAGCAGCGCCGGAAGCGCGCGTCCGTTCTCGGAGGGCCGGTAGCGGGGCGGGTAGGACTCGACGACGCGCTGGGCGATGGCGTCGCGATAGGTGTCGATGAACTCGCTGAGGTCCATGGTGTGTCTCCTTCTCCGTGGAGGGACGACACCCGGACCTGGACGCACTGCGCCCACCACCATTGAGGAGGCGGGGGGCGCTTCAGTGCGCAGGTTCTGGAAGCGCCCCCGGTCGTGTAACGTTTCGAGGCGGCCGCCCGTGCGGCCGTTCATATACAGCGAGGCCCCGCTAGCCAAGGGTGGCAGGCGGGGGCCTCGTGCTATGCGGATCGGCGTCGATCCGTCTGGAGCCGCCACTTTGAGGCGGCTTGAAGAAGATCAGGCGGCGATGTCGGTGACCTGGCCGGAGTCCAGGTCGAGGGCGACGACGGTGGTGGAGAGCCGCTCACGGAAGGTCTCCTTCGTGGGCGTGCGCTCGGCGAGGATCATCTCTTTCGAGGTTCTTCCCTTGACGAGAATGCGGCTGCCCCCGGCCTCCAGCTGGAGGTTGTCGAGGAAGCCCGCCGCGACGAGCATGGCCAGGTGGCCGCGCCGGAGCGGCATAAGCGGCCTGGTGCGCTGGTCCTTCGCGGGCCAGAGCAGGTCGGTGACGGCCGTGCTCGCCCAGAGCCCCGAGTCGCGCGCTTCGGAAGCGGCCGCCACGGGATCGATGGACCTCGTGGCGAAGAGCACGTCCCCCGCCGGCGTCGCTTTCGCGAGGTAGAGCGGGTAACGGCGCGGCGCGAGCGTTGCCACGTCCCCCGCGACCCACTGGTGGATGCGCTCCTCCGCATGGGCCTCGTGGAAGATGTCCGCCTTCCGTGTCCCGAGGACGACGACCTGGTCGTAGGCCTCCCGCTCGGGGTCGGGGAAGGCCCAGCCCTCCAGCCGCGCGTAGTGCGAGGCCAGGTAGCGGGCGGAGACCGCGAGGCGGTGGCGGGGCACCACCAGGACGAGCAGGCCGTCCTCCGCCAGGTAGCGGGTGCAGTGCGTGAGGAAGGCGTGCTCGACGCGCTTGTCCTCCCCCGAGTCCCAGTCGTAGGGCGGATTGACGTACAGCAGCCCGAAGGCGCCGTTGGCGATCGAGGTCTGGAAGAGGTCCGTCCCGAGCACGTGGTCGAGGCGGAGCTTCGCCTCTTCCGCTCGCTCGCTGTGAAGCTCCACCCCGAACGTCTCCACCTCGGCGGCGTGCGGCTTCCTGAGAGCGTCGGCGAGACTGGCCAGCGCCTCACCCTCGCCGCAGCAGGGGTCGAGGACGCGGAGCGTCTCGTCGTCGCGGGCGTAGCCGGCGGGCGGCTGGATGAGCTCCGCGATCAGGTCGGTGACTCTCGGCGGCGTCGGGTAGAAGCCTCCCTTCGCCTGGGCGGCCAGTCTCATGATGGGTCTCCTCTCCGGTAGGTGGTCGGTGTGGATGGGTCCTCCCGCGGGAGGGTGAGCAGTTCCGACGCCACGGCCACGGAGAGGTCTTCCCTCAGTGACTCCGCGTCGGGGTCGCAGCGGTAGGCGACGACCCCCTCCGACTGGAGGGGAACCGTCTCCCCCTTCGCCAGCGCCCGCCGCCAGAGCCAGTCTGCCCAGGAGCGGTGCAGGGGCAGGGGGCTGCGCTTGTCGAGGAAACGGTGATGGAGAGCGGGGGCCTCCTCCTCGCTCCGTGCGAGCAGCAGGAAGGCGTCACGCTCGAAGGCGTACTCGGCGAGCTTCGTGTAGACGAGCCCGTGCCAGCCGCCGCAGACCGGCAGGCGGGCGATCTTCGTCGTCCATGTGCCCACCGTCTCGCGGGGGACGTGGCAATGCTGGTAGCCGCCGGAGAGGGCCATGCCGTCCGCCCCCCGGATGAGGTGGGCGGGACCGGGCGGCTGCTTGAGGAGGGAGGCCCAGATCGCCTTGAGAGCGGTCTGGGAGCCCACCATGGAGAGGAACCAGAGACCACCGCTCTCGGGGTCCCGGGCGAAGGCGTCGGCCGTGGCGGAGAAGCCCCCGGCGCTGACGGTGAAGAGGTCGTCGGCGTTCACGGTGTGCAGGTCGCCGGCGTTCACGACGCGGCCTCCAGGTAGTGCGCCCCGAAGGCGGCGCCCAGCTCGCACCAGTCGCCCGTCTCCAGGGACCAGCCGCCGCAGCCGCAGCGCCCCTCGTAGAAGTGGGGAGCGGGCCGGAGGGTCACGGTCAGGTCGTGGGGAAGCCACCACGAGGGCAGCTTCTCCAGCGCCTCCAGCTCCGTGGCGAGGTGCTGGCCGCAGTAGCAACCCCAGCAGTCCCCGGAGGGGTCGTCGACGATCTCGATGGTCGCGGGCTGTGGACAGTCGTCGCAGAGCGTCCCCTCGACCGCGGGCTGTGTGACGAAGGTGCGCCGCCGGTCGTCCAGGACGGCGCGGATGGTGGTCATGGCTCGTTCTCCTCTCGGTGGGTGGGTGGAAACGACGGCGGGGCCGCTCCCCGGGAGGGACGGCCCCGTGGGGCGACGCCGGGCGGCGTCGCTCGGTGTGACGTGCCTAGAGCAGTCCCTGGTCCTTGAGGCTCACGACCCTGTCCCCGCCGATGACGACGTGGTCGAGGAGCTTCAGGCCGAGCAGGTCGGCAGCCTCCCGAAGCTCCTTCGTGACCTGCATGTCCTGGGGGCTGGGCGACGGGTCTCCGGAGGGGTGGTTATGGGCGACGATGAGGTGGGGGACGCCCTCCACCACCGCCGGGCGCAGCACTTCCGCCGGCCTGACGACCGACGAAAAGGCGTTGCCCTGGTAGATGGTTCGCTGGCCGGTGACGCGATTGCGGCGGTCGAGCAGGAGGACGCGCACCTGCTCCTGGCAGAGCGCGCCCATCTCCTCCCCAAGCAGACGCCTCACGTCATCGGGAGAGGTGATGGCAGGACCCCCGTCCGCGCGCCCGGGATCGGTCTCGACCTCGTAGCGCACGGCCAGCTCGTTGAGGACGTGCAGGTTGGCGCGCAGCGCCTCGAGGAGGGCGTCGGCCTGCGGCGGGGCGGTCACGGTCCCGCCTCCACGCAGATGCAGTCCTCGTGGTCGGGGGACTGCGGCTCCTCGCAGGTGCGGCAGTTGCCGCAGTCGGGGCAGGGGTCGGTCTGGTGGGCCTGGTCGCGAGCGACCCGCCGGGCGACGGTGTCCTCCCAGCAGCAGTTGCGCTCGCAGTCCTCTTCGCACTCCTCGGGCTCCTCGCAGGTGCGGCACCAGGTCCGCCCCTTGACGACGGGGGTGCCGCAGCCGCGGCAGTCGCCGCCGTAGTTGTCGATGGCCTCCAGCTCCGCCCTGACGGTCTTGCGGACGAGGGAGTCGTCCGTGGGGCCTTCGGACTCGGCGATGTAGTGCCAGGCCCACTTCATCCCGAGGTCGGCCCAGTCGTCCGTCCGGTAGGACCAGCGGTCGCAGGT
>JAJDUR010000045.1 GCA_022826585.1 Dehalococcoidia bacterium | reverse complement strand
TCGTCAAGGCCGACGTCGAGGCCGCGCTGGCCGCCGGCGCCCCGGGCATCGCCCCGGTCCCCGGCCCCGCTCCCGCGCCCGCACCGCCCACTGCGGCGCCCGCTGCACCGGCGCCCGCACCGCTTCCTCCCGGTCTCGAAGACCGGGTCGAGGAGGCGAGCCAGATGCGGAAGGCGATCGCGCGCCGGCTCGGTGAGTCGATCGGCCCCGTCCCCCACTTCTTCCTCACGACCGAGGTCGACATGGGCCGGGCGCTCGAGTTGCGCGCGGACCTCAACGCCCGCTTCGCGGACGGCAAGATCGGGGTGACGGACCTGCTCCTGAAGGCGACCGCGGAGGCCCTCAACCGGCACCCGGGGGTCAACGCCTCGTGGGAGGAGAACGCGATCCGCTACCACGGCGCGGTCCACCTCGGCATCGCGGTCGCGCTCGACGAAGGCCTCATCACGCCCGTGCTGCGCGACGCGGGCCGCAAGGGGCTGCGGCAGATCTCGGTCGAGGCGCGAGACCTCATCGCCCGGGCGCGGGCGCGCAAGCTCGCGCCCGAGGAATACCAGGGCGGGACCTTCTCGGTCAGCAACCTCGGCATGTTCGAGATCGACCAGTTCACGGCGATCATCAACCCGCCCGAAGCCGGCATCCTCGCCATCGGGCAGACGGTCGAGAAGCCCGTCGCGGTGGACGGCCAGATCGTCGTCCGCAAGCGGATGCGGGTGACCATGTCGTGCGATCACCGCGTCATCGACGGCGCCACGGGCGCGGCCTTCCTCGGCGCCTTCAAGGCGATGCTCGAGAACCCGCTCGAGATGATCCTCTAGCGGCCATGGCCGCTGTAACCCTCCAGCGACAGAGAGAGTGAAGGGATAGATGTCGGAGACTTACGACGTCGTCGTGGTCGGGGCCGGACCGGCCGGCTACGTGTGCGCGATCCGGGCCGCGCAGCTCGGCCTCCGGACCGCCTGCGTCGAGAGCGGGTCGTACGAGGGCGGCCTCGGCGGCACCTGCCTCAACTGGGGCTGCATTCCCGCCAAGGCGCTGCTCGAGAGCGCCGCGCTCGCGCACAACCTCCGGCACCACGGCGCCCGCATGGGCGTGAAGCCGGTCGAAGTGGAGTACGACTTCCCCGCGGCGGTGAAGCGGAGCCGCATCATCACGCGGAAGCTCACGGCCGGCGTGAAATACCTGCTCGGGAAGAACAAGGTCGACATCGTGCAGGGCCGCGGCCGGCTGGCGGGGGCAGGCCGCGTCGCGGTCGAGTCGGACGGCGAGGCCCGGGAGGTCGCGACGCGGAACATCGTCTTCGCGACCGGCTCCGTGATGAACACCTTCCCCGGCTTCGAACTCGACGGGGAGAAGGTGATCGGCAGCCGCGAGGCGCTCGGCCTCCAGCAACTCCCCGCGAAGATGGCGATCGTCGGAGCCGGATTCGTCGGCGTCGAGTTCGCCGACGTCTTCAACGCCTTCGGAGTCGACGTCACGCTGATCGAGGCGCTCGACACGCTCGTCCCCTTCGAGGACCCCGAGATCGGGAAGGCGCTCGAACGCTCGTTCCGGAAGCGGGGGATCCGCAACCTCACGAACACCCGCGTCAAGCACCTGGACCGCGACTCGAGCCCGATGGTCCTTACGGTCGTGAACCCCGACGGCAGCGAGACCGCCGAGGAGACGGATCTCGTGCTCATGGCCGTCGGACGGCGGCCCGTGACCGAGAATCTCGGCCTCGAGAAGAACGGGGTCGCGGTGGAGGACGGCTTCATCAGGATCGACGGCTGGTGCCGGACGAACCAGCCGGGCGTCTACGCGATCGGGGATGTCGCCGGGCAGCCGATGCTGGCGCACGTCGGATCGCACGAGGGCATCGTCGCCGCCGAGCATATCGCGGGCGTGGCCAAGCACCCCATGACGTACGGGAACATCCCCTCGGTCGGGTACTGCCACCCCGAAGTCGCCTCGATCGGCATGTCCGTGGCGCAGGCGGAGGAGGCGGGCCACGAGGTCGTCACGGGCAAATACCCGCTCGGGGCGCACGGACGCGCGCTCACCGCCGAATCCGCGGACGGATTCGTGAAGGTCGTGGCGGACGCCAAGTACGGCGAAATCCTGGGCGTCCACATGATCGGCCACAACGTGAGCGAGCTTGTGGCGGAAGTCGGCATGGCGCGCGAACTGGAAGCGACGCTGGACGAGATCGTGCGTCACGCGCACGCGCATCCCAGCATGGCCGAGGCCGTGATGGAGGCCGCGTTCGCCGCGCTCGGGCGCTCGATCCACATGTAGGCAGGCAGGGGCGGTGGCGCTTCGATGAACGGAGAGCGGCAACTCCGGGTGGTCGACCTCGGTCGCCGCGAGTATCGGGAGGTGCTCGAACTTCAGCGCTCCATCGCCCGCTGGCGCCGGAGTTCCCCGCCGGATCACGACCTCCTGCTCCTCGTCGAACACCTGCCCGTCATCACCGTCGGGCGGGGATCGAGCGAGGACTTCACGCCCCCCGACGAGGCATGGCTCGCCGAGGCGGGGCTGGATCTGGTCGAGATCGAGCGCGGCGGCGACCTCACGTATCACGGCCCCGGCCAACTCGTGGGCTACCCGATCCTGGACCTCCGCGCGCACCGGCGGGACCTCCACTGGTATCTGCGCCGCATCGAGGAGGTGCTGCTGCGCGTCGTGGCCGAGTGCGGCCTCCCCGCCTTCCGGGTCGAGTCGTACACCGGCGTGTGGACGGGTTCCCCACCCACCGGGAGCCTCGAGACGGTCGAGGAGGACGGGTTCGGGACGATCGCCGCCGAACGCGCGGAGGTGCTCATCGGGGCCGGCGCGATCCGGAAGGTCGCCTCGATCGGCGTGCACGCGAGCCGCTGGATCACGTCGCACGGCTTCGCCCTCAACGTGACCCCCGAGCCTCTCATGAACTTCCGCGGGATCGTCGCGTGCGGCATCCACGGCGTCCGTATGACGAGCCTCGCCTCCGAGGGCGCCTCCCTCACGCTGGAAAAGGCCGCCGAAGCCGTGGTGCGCGCGTTCCCCGCCGCGTTCCCGAGCCTCGCGCCGTCACCCGCGTCGGAAGCCGGCCTGCGCGTCTGACGTTCCCGCCGGAGCGGTGGGGTGTTCTGATACGGTAATCACCTGACAGCTCCCCCCAACAAGGAAGGCACGACGGTCACACCTCTCAGTGCCCGATAGCTCGTGTCCGGTACTGCCCGTACGAGGACGCCCGTCTCGCCCACCGACACGGCCCGGACCCTCGCTACGCTGTCTCCCGTAGCGTAGACCAGGGCCACCGTCGAGTCCAACGTGCTCCACACGAAACGGTTACCCGACGGGACCCCACAGCCCTCCCAGCCCGAACCTTCGTTGGCAGGTAGCGCAAGCAGGAGATCCTGCTCAGCTCCGACCCCAAGAGTGATGTGCCCCGCTCCCAAATCCAGACCCCGAAACGGGTACTCACCGGGCAGTACGATAAACAACGGTTTGACGCAACCTCCGGTGAACACCGTGTCCCCTCTGCAACTCGCGGCAGCGATCACCAAGGCGAACGTCAGCAGTACCCGCCCCCCGAATCCGTTTCTCATCGCCACCTCCCTTACCACTAGCCCGGGCACGGCGGCCGCCCGCAGCCCGTGTCCACGGAGATCTCCCAGGTCTTGCTCCGCTCCTCATCAGATTTACCGTCTTCGCGACACCAGTGGTCCCGCCACCGATCAAGCTAGCGGGAACGTTGCCGAAATGCGGGTTTGGGCCGACCTTGTGGCGCGTCGCCCGCCGATGCGGGCGGCCGGATGTCCGCCCCGGAACCGCCGCACAAAGGATGGCTTGCGAAGATGATGATGATTCTCGGGATTCTGCTGCTCAGCACGGTCGTCGTCGCCCTGCTGCTCGGACAACTCGCGAAGCTGTCGTTCCGGGAGCGCGTCCTTCAGACGGCCGCCATGCTCGCCGCCGCGTTCGTCTTCTTCGGCCTCGTCGTCCTGGTGGAGTCCGCCACGCACTAGCTGTTCGGGCGCGACACGCGCGGACGGCTAACCGCTCACCCGCCTCGCCTTCCGCTGGCGCAGGAGATACCCCATCTCGCGGAAGCCGAAGATCAGGACCAGGGCGAAGACCGCCAGCGCCCCGAAGAAACTGACGGCCATGAGGGGCACGGCCGCCAGGAGAAATGGAGCGTCCGTCGTGAACCCGCTGCTCTCCACCGACCGGGTCAGAGGCTCTCTGACGATGTCGAACGCCCACAACGCCCAGGGTACGAACCACAGACGCCACAGTTTGCGGGACGGATTGCCGGCGCCCGACTGCGATAGCAGCCATCGCCCCCACCCGGCCCACGCCAGCGCCCCCAACCCCGCGAACACCACGGCCACTACGGGCAACAGCCAGGCTTCCCACAGCGGAACCTCACCTCCCGACCGCAGCCAGCCCGCCGCACTCGAGAGGGCCGCCAGGACCAGCGTGATGAGTGCGACCAGGAGAATCTCCGTCCGTGTGCTCATGGCTCCGCTCCTCGAGTCTCAGCCGTCCGCGGTGGTGTGAACCGTCGGGGAGGGTACCCCCGCGCCGGCAGTCTCATTCGGTCCGTGTACGATCTTCGAGCCCTGCCAGGCGGCGATTCCGATCATGAACGTGGCGAACAGGCCCACGAGGAGTACGAAGTGCCGCAGCCGCCGGTCGTCCCGCTCGTGCAGCGCGAAGGCGGCGAGCACGCCGGCGGTGAAGGCGGGGACGGCCGCCCATGTGGCCCAGAAACGGTGGGTCTGGACGATGCCGGGCCGCACGAAGGTGCGGTCCGCGACGACATCGGCGGCTGCGAGACCGGTCAGGTAGGCCGGGGCCACGAAAGCGCCGGCGATGACGAGGGCCACGAGCCCCCACAACTCGAGCGGCTCGTGGTCCCGCGCCCACCCGTAGAGACCGACGACGCTCCCGCACGCGGCGAGGACGATGGGGAACGAGTGCGAGAGGATGTGCAGGTGTTCCCAGCTCACCGCGCCCGGCCTCCGCTCCGTGCGATGCCTCGACTCGTCATCATCTTGACACGCCTTCCAGCCCGACTAGAATATCGCTTCCCAACTCCGCCCCCTTCGTCTAGTGGCCCAGGATACCTGGTTCTCAGCCAGGAGACAGGGGTTCGAGTCCCCTAGGGGGTATGGCCGCGCCGCGGCGGGTCCCGACCGGATCCCCGCGGCGCTTTTTATGGGACGTCCGGCGCGTTCAGGCTCCAGTCGTACTCGTGGTCGAGCGAGCCGTCGAAGTTCCGAAGCTGTTCCGCCAGGTCGCCCTCGGCGTACTTCCGCAGGTGTTCGAGCACGCCGGCCTCGGAATCCCCGAAGTCCTCCCGATACCAGAAGTAGATGCTGGAGAGGACGCCGGACGCTTCGTCC
>JAJDUR010000052.1 GCA_022826585.1 Dehalococcoidia bacterium | reverse complement strand
GGCGGCGAGGCCGAGGAGGTGGCCCTCGGCGGCCCGGTACTGTCTACCGTCAAGTCTGGTGGGCGATACTGGATTCGAACCAGTGACCTCTGCGATGTCAACGCAGCGCTCTAACCATCTGAGCTAACCGCCCACGGACTGACCAGCCTAGCGCCTTTTCCCGTCAACCGCTTCCGTCGTAAAGGGCTTGCAGCAGGCTTGGCATAATGCGCCGCCATATGGCTAGAGGCGGCCGCTACTACCCCCCGGAAGATCTCGGTCCACCGCAGGACCGCCGCGACGCCGCCGACCCGCGCAGGCGGTTCTACGTGTATGTCCTCGATACCGACTACGGCCACTACGTTGGCCACACGTCGCATGTCGGCCGGCGGCTGCGGCAGCACCAGGATGGAGAGACACCCTCCACGGCTGGCGGCAATCCGACACTGGCCTGGAAGTCGGGGTCCCTGGCAACCCGTCCTGAAGCGGCACGCTTCGAGGCCGCCCTCAAGTCCCTGCGAGACTCGCGTGATCCCCGCTTCTGCGAGTACACGGACCTCGATCCCATCCCCTTTGCCAACCCTCCTGCGGGAGCACCCCGACGGTCCTCGCCGTTCCGCACGCGTCGCCCGTCAAGCAGCCGTTCCTCCTACCCGGGCCGCCGCTACCGCCAGGAGCGCTCTCGACGTCGGCGAAGCAGCCTCGGCCGCCTTCTCGCGCGCGAGATTCACGGCCTCTTCCGCAGCCGCCGGAAGCGCCGCATGTGGGGCGCGGTCGCCGTGGGTGTCGTGCTCGTGGTCGTCTACCTCAACAACAGCGGCTTCTGACTCCGCCCCTCGACCCCTCCGCCCCGCTCGCTATACTCGAAGTAGCACAGTCGAAGACACGAAAGGCGATGACCGGGACGAGTACCCGCCACCCACAGAGAGCCGCGCCACTGGCTGGAAGCACGGCGACCGGCGGCGAACACCACCCGCGAGCCTGCGCCCGAAGCCCCGGCGGATAGGCGCGCACGGTTGGCCCCGTTACCGGCCCCAACGAGCCCGCGCATCCGTCGCGCGGGGAATCAGGGTGGGACCACGGTCGCGCGCCGTCCCTGGAACAGGCGCGAGAACGCCCGGGGGAATCCCAGCCATGCCAGAACCCTTCGAAGACCACGTGGACCTTGCCGAACTCCCGCGGGAGGAGCGGCTTGAGCGCATGCGCCACTCCGCCGCGCACGTGCTCGCCGAGGCCATGGTCGATCTCATGCCCGAGGCCGAGATCGGCATCGGCCCGCCCACCGCCACCGGCTTCTACTACGACTTCCTCCTCCCCCGCGCCCTCACCCAGGAGGACCTGAAGTGGCTCCGCCGCCGCATGAGGAAGTCCATCGGCCGGCGTCTCCCCTTCCAGATGTCCTCCATCACCCGCGACGAGGCCGAGGAGCAGTGGGCCGACCAGCCCTTCAAGCTCGAGCTCATCGCGGAGCTCGAGGACGAGGCCATCACGCAATGCACGCACGGCCAGTTCACGGACCTCTGCCGTGGCGGCCACGTAAACCACACCGGCGAGATCCCCGCCTTCAAGCTCATGAGCATCGCCGGCGCCTACTGGCGCGGCGACGAGAACAACCCCCAGCTCCAGCGCGTCTACGGCGCCCTCTTCGAGACGCAGGAGGAGCTCGACGAGTACGAGCGCCAGCTCGAGGAAGCGCGCAAGCGCGACCACCGTCGCGTCGGCCGCGAGCTGGGCCTGTTCACCTTCTCCGACGTGGTCGGGCCGGGCATCCCCCTCTTCCTGCCGAAGGGCGAGACCGTGCGCCACCTGATGGAGAGCTACGTGCGGGAGCTGCAGGAGCGCACCGGCCACCAGCACGTGTGGACGGCCAACGTGGTGAAAGGCCAGCTCTACGAACGCTCGGGCCACCGCGAGCACTACGCCGACGCCATGTTCCCGCCCATGGTCGACGGCGACACCGAGTTCCTCCTGAAACCGATGAACTGCCCCTCGCACATGATGCTCTTCAATGCCGAGCCCCACAGTTACCGCGACCTGCCCCTGCGCTACGCCGAGTTCGCCACCCTCTACCGCTACGAGAAGTCGGGCGAGCTCAGCGGCCTCACCCGCGTGCGCTCCCTCACCCAGGACGACGCCCACATCTTCTGCACCCCCGACCAGATCCAGGACGAGTTCGCCCTCGCCCTCTCGCTCGTCCAGGAGGCGCTCGGGACCTACGGCTTCAGCGACTACCGCGTCGCCCTCTCGCTCCCCGACACGAGCGGCGACGCCAAGTTCGTCGACGCCCCCGAGCAATGGGAGCAGGCCGTCACGGCCCTGCGGAACGCGATGGAGGCCTCGGGCCTGGAGTTCAACGAGGAGGAGGGCGAGGCCGCCTTCTACGGACCCAAGGCCGACTTCATCGCGAAGGATGTCCTCGGGCGCGAGTGGCAGCTCTCGACCATCCAGGTCGACTTCATCCAGCCCGGGCGGCTGGGCTGCGTCTACACCGGCGAGGACGGCAAGGAACACACGCCCGTCATGCTCCACCGCGCCGTCACCGGCGCCACCGAGCGCTTCCTCGGCGTGCTCATCGAGCACTTCGGCGGCGCCTTCCCCCTCTGGCTGGCGCCCGTGCAGGCGACCGTCATCCCCATCGCCGACCGCCACCAGCCCTACGCCGATGAGGTGGCGGGGAAGCTCCGGGAGGCCGGCTTCCGCGTCGAGGTGGACGGCCGCAGCGAGCGCATGAACGCGAAGATTCGCCATGCCCAGCTGCAGAAGATCCCCTACATGCTCGTCGCCGGCGACCGCGAGGCCGAGGCCGGCACCGTGGCCGTGCGCGTGCGCACGGGCGAGGACCTCGGCGCGATCCCCCTCGCCGACTTCCTCTCCCGTATCGAGGAGGAGCGGGAGACGAAGGCGCTCGTGCCGTAGGAGCGGCGCCCGGTGGGTGATCGCAAGCCATCTGCTAGGCTTGCAGCCGAGCTATCCGATGCAGCTACGACAGCTATCGACCGAGTTGAAGGATGCGTACCGGGGATTCGATGTCGCCCGGCGCGTGCGGCACTACGACGGCTGGCTCGACCGGGCGGCGCCGGAGAGTGACGCGGGCGAGTACGACCACGCCGAGACGGCCAGGGACTACTACGACCTCTGCAGCGGGTTCATGGTGTGGGGCTGGAGCGAATCCCTCCACTTCGCGCCCCTCACGCCCCGGGAGAGCCTGGAGGAGTCCCAGGTCCGGCATCAGCGGCTGATGATCTCGAAGCTGGAGATGGAGCCGGGCATGACGGTGATCGACGTCGGCTGCGGCATCGGCGGCCCGATGCGCCGCGTCGCCCGCGAGGCCGGCGTCAGCGTCGTCGGGATCAACATCAGCGACGTCCAGCTGGCATGGGCGAAGCGGTTGACCGCCGAGGCGGGCCTCAGCCATGCGATTGAGTACGAGCAGTGCAGCTTCATGGACATGAGCGCCATCGGCGACGGCGCGTTCGACCGGGGGTACGCCATCGAGTCGACGTGCCACGCGCCGGACAAGGAAGGCGCATTCGCGGAGATATTCCGCGTGCTCAAGCCCGGCGCCCTCCTCTGGGGCCAGGAGATGTGCCTCACGGACGCGTTCGATGCGGACGATGACGAGCACCAGGCCATCAAGCGGGAGCTCATGCGCGGCATCGCGCTGAACGACATCGCGACGTTCCGGGAAGTGAACCAGGCCCTCGAAGCGGTGGGCTTCGAGGTGATCGAAGGGATGGACCGGGAGGTCGTGGAAGGGCCGTCCACGCCCTGGTATCGGCCCATGGAAAGGCGCCATGGGAGGCTGGGGAACGCCCTGCTCCGGCTTCCCTGGGGGCGCAGGGTGTTCATCGGGGGAACGCGCCTGGCCGAAGCGGCACGGGTGCTCCCCAGGGGCTCCACGGAAGTCGTCCGGCTCCTGGACCGGACCGCGGAGGCCTACGTCGCGGGCGGCAAGTCGGGCATCTTCACACCCCTCTACTGTTTCCTCGCCCGCAAGCCCCTGTAGGACTGCCCCTAGGCCAGCGCCGCCTTCAGCTTCTCCGCCGACTCGTCGGCCGCGTTCGTGGCGTCGTCGAGCACGCCGTGCATGCCGTAGAACGCGTGGATCTGGCCCGCATAGCGCGTCTGCGTGACGGCCACGCCGGCCTCCTCCAGGCGCTTCGCGTACGCCTCGCCCTCGTCCCGCAGCGGGTCGTACTCGGCCGTGATCACGTGCGCCGGCGGAAGTCCTGACAGGTCCTCCGCGCGCAGAGGCGAGGCGTGCGGGTGCGACCCGTCGCCGTCCGGGCCGAGGTAGTGGTTCCAGAACCACTCCATGCCGTCCCGCGTCAACAGGTAGCCGTCCGCGTTGTCCCGGTACGAGTCCGTCCCGTAGTCGTGGTCCGTCACCGGGTACACCAGCAGCTGGAAGCGGATCGCCGGCCCGTCCTCGTCGCGCGCACGCAGCGACACAACCGCCGCCAGGTTGCCCCCCGCCGAGTCCCCGCCCACCGCGAGCTTGCCCGCGTCCGCGCCGAGGTCGGCCGCGTTCTCCGCCGCCCATACCGTGGCCGCGTAGCAGTCCTCGTGCGCCGCCGGGTAGCGGTGCTCCGGCGCCAGCCGGTAGTCGACCGACACCACGACGGACCCGCTCTTCGCTGCAAGCTCGCGGCAGGTCACGTCAGCCCCGTCGAGGTCCCCGATCACCCAGCCCCCGCCGTGGTACCAGACCAGCAGCGAGTGGTCGCCGGCGTCCGTCGGCCGGTAGATGCGCACGGGGATGTCGCCAGCCGGACCCGGGATGTTGCGGTCCTCGACATTCGCCATCGTCGCGCCCGGCACCGCCGGGGGCAGACGGTTCGCCTCACGCACGGCCTCCGGCTCCTGCTCGTGGATCGGCGGCATGCCCATCGCCGCCATCTGATCCAGGAGAAACTTCGCCTGTGGGTTGAGTGTCATCGGTCCGCCTCCTCGGGTGCGCGAACCGTAGGAGCGCCCGCGGGGGGCGTCAACCAGCGCGCGATCCGAGCGCCCGCAGGAACTCCCCCGATGTCACGATCTCGACCGAGGCGTAGCCGCGCATCAGCAGCACCTCGCGGTCGGCGGTCACGAGGTAGCGCGCCCCGCCCGCGTGTGCGGCCTCCACCAGCCGTCGGTCGCCCGCGTCCTTCAGCGTGAGTTCCTCCAGCACCGGCGCCTGTACGAGCACCGAGCGCTCGCGCAGCTCGGACAGGAGCGCGTCCCTCGCGCCGCTGTCCGCGATGCGCGCCACCCAGCGCGCCCCCACCACCAGCTCCGCCTCCCGCAGCGTCGCCGCCGAGGCCACGTGCTCGAAGTCCCCCGCCCGCCAGTGCTCCAGGACGCGGGCCGCCGAGCCGTCCGGCCGCGCCAGCGCCCCGACCAGCAGGTTCGTGTCGACGATCGCCCGCAGCGCTCCGCCTTGGCCCGTCAATGCGCGACCGCGTTCCCCCCGCACACGTTGATCGACTGACCCGTGATCCACGAGCCCTGGTCGCTGCACAGGTAGACGGTTGCCCAGCCGATGTCCTCACCGAGGCCCGCGCGCCCGATCGGGATCATCGAGGCCCGAGCGGCGAAGTCGGGGTCGTCGAACACGTCCGCCATGCGCGAGGTATCGACCAGCCCGGGGCAGATGGCGTTCACGCGAACGCCGTGCTTCCCGATCTCCCGCGCCATGCCACCGGTCATCCCCTGGAGCCCGGCCTTGCTCGCGACGTACGCGGCCATGTTCGGCCCCAGCACCTTCCCCGCGATCGATGAGATGTTGATGATCACGCCCCCGTTCCCCGCGTCGATGAGTTGCTGCCCGAAGATCTTCGACATCAGGAACGGACCCCGCAGGTTCACCCGGATGACCGTGTCCCAGGCGTCGACCGGCATGTCGACGACGGGCACGCGATCGGGACCGCGCGCCGCGCCCGCGTTGTTCACGACGAAGTCCACCCGCCCGAATTCCGCGACCGTGGCGTCGAGCAGTTCCCGCACGGAGTTCTCGTCGCCTGAGTCGCTCACCAGCGGCAGGGCACGCCGCCCGTGCGACTCGATCTCCTCGGCGACGGAGGCGATGTCACGCCAGCCCGCCGCCTTCTCGTCGTCGGGATACCGCTCCGGAGGCCGTCCCGTGCCCGTGATCACGACGTCGGCCCCGGCCTTCGCCAGCTCGACGGCGATACTCCGGCCGATGCTCTTCATGCGGCCCGCGCCCGTTACCACCGCGACCTTGTCTTCGATTCCCGTCAGTTCCAGTCCTGTCATCGCATTCCCCTTCGGGCCTCACGCCCGGCGGCGCGACTATGCCGCCTCCCGGGGGTTCTCACAAGACACGCGCGCCTTGGCCCTGCCGACGAGGCGGCTACAGTGGTCGGATGCGTCTCAGGCCCTGGACGTTTTCGCTCTTCCTCGCGGTCGCGCTGGGGCTCGTCGCCGCGGTCTTCTTCCTGCTCGGGGCTCGCTCCGATCCGCCGCCCGACGAACCGCCCGCCCCCGTCTCGCCCGTCGACTCGACCCCCACCGCGAGCCCGCCCACGCCTCCGCCCCCCTCTCCCGCTGCCACAGCCACCTCCGCCGCAGCCACCTCGCCGTCCCCGACCGGCACGGCCGCACCCACCGCCACCCCGTCCGCCACACCCACCCCCGCCGGGGACGGTTCCGCACGGGTCACGGCCTCGTCGGGTGGTGAGGGCGCGCCGGGGCGCCCCGCTCGCTGCCAGAGCGTCGCCACCCGCGGGGCGGGGCTCGTCGCCGCCGTCGAGCAGGTCATGACCGACTACGAGGGCGTCTGGGGGCTCGCCCTTATCGACCTCGACTGCGCCTCGTCCATCGTCATCCGGCCCCGGCACTCCCAGTATCCCGCCTCCGCCGGCAAGATCGTCATCCTCGTCGCCGCCCTGCGCGCCGTGCAGGATGGCCTTCTCGAGTTCGAGGCCATCGCGGAGAACCTCCAGCTCGTCCTCTACTACTCCCTCGACAAGAACACCGACGAGATCGCCGAGCTCATTACCCCCGAGCAGGTCGGCGCGGTAATGGCCCGGGCGGGCGTCTCCCCGGACTCCTACCTCCACTGGCACTGGCGCGACGCGCGCTTCACGGCGCACGACCTCGCCCTCGTCTGGGCCTCCATCCTGCACGGCGAGCAGCTCGACGAGCGCTGGACCGCCCACCTCCTCCAGCTCGCGTCGGAGGCGGTCATTCCCGAGGCCGACGTCACCTTCCCCACCGACTTCGGGGTCGACGGCTTCCAGTACGGCCAGAAGGCCGGCTACTGGAAGCCCGAGGAAGACCCCGACTTCTTCGTGGCCGCTGGCTACATCCGCCCCGAAGACGGCGCCGCCAACGGATTCGCCTTCGCCTTCCTCCTGCGAACCTGGGAGGAAGACCACTTCGAGCCCCAGCGGCGCGCGGTGTTCCCGCTCGTGCGCGACTTCGTCGTCGGCGAAGTGAATCGCTGATCTGGCGGGCGATCCCGCACGAGCACCTCCATGCGAAACCCGGTAGAGTCCTCCGAGGCGGGGTCTGGACGGGACAGCCATGGCATTTCTGGTGCCGGTTGCTGTCATAGCTTCTCTTCTTCTCGTGATCGGCTGTGGTGGGCGGACGCCCGACCCCGAGCCCACGCCCCGTTCCTCCCCGGTAGCCCCGACGCAGCCCGTCCCCACGGCAACGCCCACGCCCTCCCCAGCCCCCACGGCCCAGCCGACCCCTTCCCCGACTCCGTCCCCGACGCCCACCTCCATCCCGACCCCGACAGCCACACCCACCCCATCGGCGACTCCGACCCCCACTCCCGAGCCCCGGCTGCCCCGCTGCGAGGGCCTCGAGGAGCGTGGCGACGCCCTGACCCAGTCCGTCCTCGAGACGATGGACGGGATGTCGGGCTGGGGCCTCTCCCTCGTCGACCTCGACTGCGAAGTCTCCATCCACGTCATGCCCGGGCACGGCCAGTACACCGCGTCCTCGGGGAAGATCATCGTCGTCACGACCGTCCTGCGCGCCGTCCAGGACGGACTGCTGGACCTGGAGGAGTACCGGCCCCACATCGAGATCGTGATGTCGCTCTCCCTGGACATCGACGCCGACCTCCTCAACGACCTCCTCACCCCAGAGCAGATTGCCACCACGCTTGAGCGCGCCGGCGTCTCTGAGGCCTCGCGCTTCGAGCACAGCTGGCGCTGGGCCCACATGACCGCCCCCGACATGGCTCGCTTCTGGGTCTCCCTCGTCCGTGGCCGGCAGCTGAACGAGGAGTTGACCGCCTACGTCCTCGACCTCGCTACCCGCCCCATCCTGGGCGAGGCTTTCTGGCCGTTCCCCGCCGACTTCGGCGTCGAGGGCTACGTCTACGGGCAGAAGGCCGGCTACTGGACCTCGCCCGACCCCATCGGCTACCGCGTCTCCGCCGGCTTCATGCGTCCCGGCGATGGGTCCGGCGAGGGCTACGTCTTTGCCTTCCTCATCCGGGTCGCGGACGAGGACTGGGCCAGCAACTGGCGCCGCCCCATCTTCCCCATCGTCCTCGACTTCATGACTGCGGAGATGGAGCGCGTGCCCTAGGCCAGGCGCGCCTCCAGGTCGGCAAGGGTGTAGGCGCCCGGACCCCGGCCCGAGGCCGCCAGCTCCGTGCCCACCTCCTGCAGAAGCGCGTTCACGGGCGTGAGCACGCCATGCAGCCGCCCCAGCAGCGCGACCTCGCCGTTCAGGTAGGCCGCCTCGATGGTCGTCGAGCCCCGCGTGAGGCTCTGCCACGACGAGTTCCCCGCCCGCGCCGCCGGGCTGCCCGAAAGGATGCGGTTCAGCACCTCGAACCGCATCCGGAACTCGTCATCGCCCACCAGCGCGATGCCCGCTGCCACGAAGCACGCCAGCGCCTCCTCGTGCGCCCGCGCCATCAGCCCCTCCGCCCGCTCCTCCAGCCCCAGGATTGCCTGCGTCGAGTTGGCCAGGTTCCGCAGCAGCTTCGCGTACTTCCACGGCATGATGTCCTCGCTCGCGACCGCGCTGAACCCGGCGTCCGTCAGGTCTCTCGCGATGCGCTCCGCCCGCTCGTCGCTGCCCTTCGGATAGCGGCCCAGGTCCAGCACCCCGTAAACGGGGCTCGCGCTCGAGATGACCACGCCCGGCTCCAGGTGCGTGCCCGGCAGGATCACGAGCTGGCCGTACACGTTCGGGAAGCGCCGCAGAGCCATCCGCTCGTTCACCACCCCGTTCTGCGCACACACCACCGTGATTTCCGCCGGCGCGCTCGCGAACAGCTCGTCCAGCGCCGCCACCGTGTCCTGCGACTTCATCGCGAGGATGACGACGTCCTCGGCGGTCAGGTCCAGCTCCGCGGGCGAACCCGCGGCGGGAATGGGAAGCGTCTCCGTGCCCTCGGCGCTGGTGAACGTGAGCCCCTGCTCGCGCAGCGCCTCCAGGTGGGCACCCCGCGCGATGAGGGCCACGTTCTGCCCGGTCAGGTGCAGCCGCGCCCCGATGACCCCGCCGATCGCTCCGGCGCCGTAGATGACGTAGCGCAACCCTCAGGCCTCCCCGCCGCCGGCAGCGTCGCTCAGTGATGCTCGCCGTAGTGCCGTGCGAGGAGATCTTCCCCGAAGTCGCCCTCAGGGTCGCGCCAGACCGCGTGGATGTGGTTGGCGTCGTTCTGCGTGCAGTCGTACTCCACCAGGAACCGCGGGCCCTGCAGCCGGTAGTAGTGCGGCTCCCCCTTCTCCACACCGCCCGCCCAGGCGAAGTGCAGGTCCCGCGACCCGCCGCCGTGGACCGCCATGAGCGCCTCCCGCTGTGTCGCCGCCAGCTCCTCGGGCAGGCGCTCCACGTAGAGCGATGCGAGCGCCGCCAGCATCTCCCGCTGCCCGTCGCGCAGCGCGCGCGCCGCCACGCCGCTCGGCGTTACCGAGTACCGCACCGCCGCTTCCTGCTCCGGCCCGAACCCGAGCCCCGCGCGCTCGGCTCGCCAGCGTTCCTCCCACGCCGGGTCGTCGGGGAGCCCCATCAGGCGGCGGGTCGGGATGGGCAGCGCGCCGTCCTCCACCCGTGGCCGGTTCGACTGCACGATGTCGGGCGGCGCCGCCGTCGAGATGAGCGCCGCTTCCCGCTGCTCCCCGTCGAGCGCCTGCAAAAGCTCCCGCGCCAAGTCCTCCTCCGCCGCCAGGGGCCGCAACCGCCCGTCCCCTCCGAACGGCGCCTCGGCGGGATTCGCCCCGAGGAACGTCGGGTTCGGCGCGATGATGCCGTCCCCCTCGATCGTGTAGTGGATCGAGACGTGGTGGCCCTCGAAGCGCCAGCCCCACGTCTCCTCCCCCGGTTCGCCGAAGATCGTCACGAAGTAGAGCTGCGGATCGCGCCACCGCTCCGACCCCACGTCCACCCCCAGCCGCCCCCCGCTCCACGCTTCCACCGCGTCCAGGATGTTCTCCAGCCCCATCACCACCGCTGCCGTCACGTACGCGGAGCGGCTCAGCCCCGTCGCCGCCAGCCGGTTCGCCGCCTGCTGCTGCGTGGGCGTCATCGCGAGCAGCGGCAGCCCCTCGCGCTTCATCGGCGCGTAGTTCCAGTGGCGGCGCTCGTCGTCGTCGGTCAGGGGGCGCAGCGCCCGCTCGCGTTGCTCCGGCTCAAGCAGCGCGAGGAGCTCGCGCGCGGCGTCTGCCATTCGGGCTGCGGTCTCGGGGGCCTTCGTCGCCGGCATCGCGCAAAGGATACGCTTCCCGCATACCCCTGACCCGAGCGCCCGCAGCGCCGCTAGAATGCCGGCGCGCCCACTGCGCCCCGGAGGCCAGCCGTGACGGCAACCGAACCCCGAACCCAGACCGACCGCGAGGCCGCGATCGACGAACTGCTCGCCAAGCAGGAGATCCGCGATGCGCTCATGCGGTACTCGCGTGGCATCGACCTGCTCGATCCCGACCTCGTGAAGTCCGCCTACCACCCGGACGCCTACGACGACCACGGCACCTTCAAGGGCAACGCCCACGAGTTCGCCGAGCACGTCATGGTCGGCCTCTCGAACCTCACCTGCACCGAGCATTTCCTCGGCAACTCCCACATCGAGGTGGACGGCGACCGCGCCTACTCCGAGACGTACCACGTCGCCTACCACCGCATCCCCGCCGGCGATGACGGCGTCGCCACGGACTTCACCTGGGGCGGGCGCTACGTCGACGTCTTCGAGCGCCGCGACGGCGGCCCCTGGCTCATCCTCCACCGCACCGTCGTCCACTCCTGGAGCCGCATCGACCCCGTGCTCGACGACAACGCCCCCATGGCGGCCAACTTCACCGGGGTCGCCCGCGGCGACCGCAGCGACCTCATCTACCGCCTGCGCGAGGTCGTGGGCTAACCACGGGTGCGCGCAGGCGGTATCATTCCCGGGAATAGCTCGCTGTGCCCCCCACCAGTCGAGGAGACCGAGTATGACAGCAGAAGCGACGACGGAACGGCCCTTCTACCGGGACCCCACGCCCGACCAGATCCGGCGTGACCCGCCCCACCGCTACCTGCCCGTGAGCGAGCGCTCGAACTGGCGCGAGCAGGGCATCGACATGCCCTCCATCCTCCTCCGCGACCCCGAGAAGCTGCCCGTGAAGGTGCTCCTGCACTCCATGTACGGCGGCGAGATCGGCGGCTCCGAGGCCTTCGGCCGCCGCTACGTCCTCGCCACCAAGGACGGCGTCGACCAGCTCCCCTGGGAGCTCGCCCTCGTCAACGCCCGCCTTACCTGGGACGAGTGCCGCCACACCGAGATCGTCCTCGAGCAGATGGCCAAGAACGGCTGCACCCTGGGCGATTTCGTCGACGGCTACATGGCCGGCGAGAGCCTCTCCAGCTCCAGCGGCAACGCCAACCCCGGCGCCGCCCTCGACATGGTCAACAGCATGGCCTCCGTCCACCGCGGCGGCGAGGGCCTCGCCATGAACCTCTTCACCGCCCTCATCGACATGGGCCGCAACATCGGTGATCCCGACTGGGAGACCGCTTTCGACTTCAACCATGCCGATGAAGTCATGCACGTCGAGGTCGGCAACTACTGGGTGCCGCGCCTGACCGAGGGCAACGACGGCAAGCGCCGCGAGGCGATGCAGGCCCAGCAGGCCTTCGAGGAGCTGATCATGGCCCTCAACACCGGCGACGAGGTCGTCGCGCCGAAGGAGTTCGCGCTCTAGGCACGCGGCCGCCACTAGCAGCAATTCGCTATCGGGGAGGAACCCATGTCCGCCACCGAATCCACGGAGCGACCCTTCTACCGCCCCCTGAACGCCGGCGACCACCGGCGTGACCCACCCCACCGCTACCTTCCCGTGGACGAGCGCGAGAACTGGCGCGAGAACGGCATCGACCTCGCGTCCATCCTCCTGCGCGATCCCGAGAAGATGTCGCGCCGGGTGCTCCTCCACGCCATGTACAACGGCGAGATCGGGGGCGCCGAGGCCTTCTCCCGCCGCTACGTGATGGCCACGAAGGACGGGGCCGGCGAGGAGCTTCCCTGGGAGCTGGCGCTGGTCAACGCGCGCCTCACCTGGGACGAGTGCCGCCACGCCGAGATCGTCCTGAACAAGATGCCCGAGCACGGCGTCACCCTCGGCGACTTCGCCGACGGCTACCGCGCCGACGACGGCAGCATCTCCCAGACCGGCGAGCAGAACATGGTCAACAGCATGGCTGCCGTCCACCGCGGCGGCGAGGGCATGGCCATGAACCTCTTCACGTCGCTCATCGACATGGGCCGCAACATCGGCGACAAGCAGTGGGAGACCGCCTTCGACTTCAACCACGCGGACGAGGTCATGCACGTCGAGGTCGGCAACTACTGGGTGCCGCGCCTGACCGAGGGCGACGCCGCCAAGCGGCGCGAGGCGATGGAGGCGCAGCAGGCCTTCGAGGAGCTCGTGATGGCCCTCAACACCGGCGACGAGGTGCTCCCGCCCGAGGACTTCGCTCTCTAGGCGCCGCCGCGAGGGAACGACGATGGCGAAACGCTGGCGCCCGCCCTTCAATTTCAAGCGCTACTGCGGCGACTCCGAGGTGATGCGCATCCACGACCTCGTTTGCGAGAAGCCGGAGTGTTCCGTGTCCACGCTCGAGGATGAGCAGATCACCATGTGGGACACGGAGGACGAGGTCGTTGCCGCCATGGAAGGCGGCGAGTGGGAGCGCTGCGAACTGTGCGAATCGGGGGCGCTCTACTTCACCCCCCGCGAAGAGCTGAAGTAGGAAACGCCAGGCCCCCGGGCCGGGAAGCGAGTCACCGATGGTCGAACTGTGGTTTCCCCAGCGCAAGCTGGGCGGGGCCTTCTCCGTGGACGAATGCGCGCGCCGCCTCATGCACTACCGCTACGCGGAAGTCGAGATGATGCGCGCCCTCCTGCAGTGGATCGCCACGCAGCCACAGGTGCACCACAAGGTCGAGTTCGGGCCCATCGCCTACCAGGATGCGCAGCACGCCGACATGCTCGGCAAGCGCCTCCCCGAGCTGCGCATGACCGAGGGCGCCGAGGGGCCCTACCCCCTCATGACCTCGCCCAAAATGGACCCTCCCAACGACGAGTTCGTCGCGTTCATGGAAGCCATCCAGGACCAGGACGACCCGGTCCTCCGCGTGATGGGGATCTTCGGCGTCCTCAAGCCCCACCTCGCGACCCACTACCTTTATCACATGCGTGCCACCGACCAGGTGGTCGATTCCCCCACCGTGCGCATCCTCAAGTTCATCCTCATCGACGAGGAAGAGCACATCCAGTGGGGCCGCGCCCAGATCGAGGAGCTCGCCGACACGCCGAAGAAACGCCGCCACGCGAACGAGTGGCGCATGCACCTGGAGGAGATGCTCACCGAGGCCGGGGGTGTCATCGGCATCCGCGGGAGCGACGACGAGGAGTGACCTACGTCATCGACAAGGCGCTCTGCATCAACTGCGGCTACTGCCGCCGCGTGTGCCCGACCGAGACGATTCACTACTTCGATACCGACGACTTCATGCACACCATCTATGCCGAGGAGTGCATCGACTGCAACGCCTGCGTGCCCGTCTGCCCGGTCGACTGCATCGATTACGACGATACGAATGTCCTCAGCGGCGACCCCCTCGAGCAGGCCCTCGCCAAGGCCCGCGAGTGGGCCCGCAAGCGCAATCAGGACGAGCTGCTGAAGGAGCTCGCCCCCCGTGCCAAGTTCCGCCCCTCGGTCATGCCCGAGAAGGCCCGTCGCGGCTCCCGCAAGGACTAGCCCCGTGGCACTCAGGATCATCGACGGCTGCATCAACTGCGGGAACTGCCGCCACGTCTGCCCCACCGACACCATCCGCTACTACGACACCCCCGACCTCCAGCACACCATCGAGCCCTCCGGCTGCATCGACTGCAACCTCTGCATCGACGCCTGCCCGGTCGAGGTCATCGAGGTCGACAACGTCTACGTCCACGACCCGGAAGAGCTCGCCGCCGCGAAGGAGCTTGCCGCGGAGGTCTGGAAGAAGCGAGGTCCCATGATCCAGACCGTGTTGAAGGTGATGCGCCAGCGCAACGCCCGCTGGGCTCGCGAGCGCGACGACCGCCGCGACGACCCCGACCGCTACCGCAGCGGCAACCGCCTCCCCTGACCACCCCGTCCCCAAGCCGACGAACGCGTGCTCGGCGCTATACTGCGAGGACGGTAGGCGCGTTCGTCTAGAGGCCTAGGACACCGCCCTTTCAAGGCGGAGATCGCGGGTTCGAATCCCGCACGCGCTACCACGCTTCACGGCAGGCAGGACCGGGCGGTAGCCGGCGACCGCCTGCAGCGGCCTCGGCACGAAGGCCGACGAGCGCCTGGCTGAACCTGAAGCCGGTCGGCGGAGGCGAGGGTGTTCGCTCAGGGCTCGAGTCCCATCACGCGGTAGACCAGGTGCATGTCGAGGTGCTCGCGCACGAGAGAGGCGAGCTTGTCGTACTCGGCATCGGGATCGATGTCGTCGGTGGGAGGGGGGAAGGAAGCGCCCTTGCGAGCGGCGATGCCCCTGAGGATGCCCCGCCGCAACTCCCGGTTGTGGAACAGACCGTGGAAATAGGTACCAAGCGTGAGCCCTTCGTCGTCGAGGGCGCCGTCGGACGAGTCCACCTGCTCCCCCGATTGTCTCTCGACCAAGAACGGACCGGGGGTACCTCCGGGGAGCGAGACCCCCATGTGGATCTCGTAGGCGGTGAGGTCTACGCCCTGGCAGCCGGTCAGGAGCCCGCGCGCCTCCACGACGCGCCCCTTCACCTGATGTGTGACCTTCTCCTTGAGGAAGGTAGTGGATGTCGGTAACAGGCCCAGCCCCTCGGTGACGGGCCTGCGCGACTCGACTCCCTCGGGGTCGTGGAGCTCGCGGCCGAGCATCTGGTACCCGGCACAGATGCCGATGACAGGTGTCTCCTCGCCTCGGGCGGCCACGATGCGGTCGGCGAGGCCCCCGGCGCGGAGCCAGTCGAGGTCGTCGACGGTCGTCTTGCTGCCGGGAATCACGACGAGGTCGGGGCTGCCGAACGCCTCAACCGACCCCACGAAGCGGACGCGGACGCCGGGCTCGTGTCGAAGGGGGTCGAAGTCGTCGAAGTTGGCGATGTGGGGGAGGCGCATGACTGCGACATCGACCACCGGGGCGGCATCGCTCGTGAGCGCGGCCGACAGGCCGAGCGAGTCTTCTTCCGGCACCTGGATGTCGGAGAACCAGGGGATGACGCCGGCGACGGGAACGCCCGTGCGTTCCTCAAGGAACTCGAGGCCGGAGGTGAGGAGGGAAGGGTCGCCCCGGAACTTGTTGATGACGTGGCCCTTTACGAGGGCCTGTTCTTCGGGGTCGAGGAGAACCATGGTGCCCACGAGTTGAGCGAAGACGCCGCCTCGGTCGATGTCGCCGACGAGCAGGACTGGAGCCTGCGCATGGAGGGCGACGCGCATGTTGACGATGTCGGACTGCTTGAGGTTGATCTCGGCGGGGCTGCCGGCGCCTTCGATCACGACGACGTCGAACTCCGCGCGGAGCGAGTCGAGGGCGGCCGTCACCTCCTCCCAGATCGCGGGCTTCATGGTGTGGTACTCGCGCGCGGACTTGACGGCGCGGGGCCGCCCCATGACGACCACCTGCGAGCGGGCCTCGGCTTCGGGCTTGAGGAGGACGGGGTTCATCTCGACCCGCGGTTCGACCATGGCAGCGGCTGCCTGGACCGCCTGTGCTCGCCCAATCTCTCCCCCGTCGGGCGTGACGAAGGAGTTGAGGGACATGTTCTGGGCCTTGAACGGGGCGACCTGGTAGCCGTCCCGGGCGAAGATGCGGCAGAGGGCAGCGGCCAGGATCGACTTGCCGGCGTGGGACGAGGTGCCCTGCACCATGACGACCCTCGCCGGTGTGCTCCTGGTCATGGGGGGAGCACTTCCTTGAGCGCTTCGATCAGGAGGGCGCACTCCGCTCGCTTGCGAATCGCGATGCGTATGTGCTCGGGGAGGCCAAACGAAGCGCAGTCACGCACGGCCATGCCACGGCCCAGGAGGTCGGCCCGGAGACCGGCGGCATCACCCACCCGTACCAGCAGGAAGTTGGCTGCCGACGGGGTGACGGCCAGACCGAGTCCCTCGAGCTCGCCGTGCAGGTAGGCCCTGGCCTCGCGAATGACCTCCCTCGCCGCCTCAACGTGGGCAGCGTCCTCAAGGGCGCCCAGACCCGCCGCCTGGGCCACGGCATTCACGCTCCAGGCCGGCTGGAGCGCACCGGCGCCGGCGACGACCCCGGGCTGCGCAGCGAGGTACCCCAGCCGAACTCCGGCGAGAGCGTGGTCCTTGGTCATGGAGCGGAGGATGGCGACGTTTCCAAGGTCGAGGAGCGGCAGAGCATCCCAGCGACGGTCGGCGAGGGCCGCGTAGGCATCGTCGAGGACAAGAAGGGCCTCGGGGCCAAGCGCCGCCGAGAGCCGCTCGACCACGTGACGGTCGAGGTAGATGCCGGTCGGGTTGTTGGGGTTGCAGAGGAAGACGAGCGCGGGGCGCAGATCCTCGATCGCCCGTCCGGCGGCGGCGATGGGCCAGCGGAACCCTTCCGCCTCCGTTGCCGGGAACCGACGGACCTCGGCGCCGGCGGCGAGGGCGGCGGCTTCGTATTCGCCGAAGGTGGGAGTGAAGATCAGGCAGGTGTCGCCCGGCCCCAGGCGGGAGCGAGCCAGGAGATGAATCAGCTCGGTGGAGCCGTTGCCGACCAGGAGGTTCTCGGCGCCGACGCCGAGGCGGCCGGCAAGGGCTTCGCGAAGAGCAAGGCTCTCGCGATCAGGGTACGAAGCCAGGTCCGCGCCCGCGACGGCATGCCTGACGCGCTGTGAGGGCCCGAGGGGGTTGATGTTGGCGCTGAAGTCGAGCACCTGCTCGGGGGCGAGGCCAAGGGCGCGAAGCTCGCCCGCGTCGAGACCACCGTGCACGGTCCTCGCGCCTCCCACCCTTGCGGTGCTCACGCGACGATGGCGTGCCGGGCTGCAAGCACGCCGAGTGACAGGAGGAGCCCCAGTAGCGCCGTGCGCTCGGCAAGGCGCACCGACCGGTCGATGTCTTCGGCTTGCGGCTCGGGCAGACCTTCACCAAGGCGATAGTGGCCGGGTTTCTCGAGCTCTCGCCCGAGCAGCCGGGCCATGGCGCCCATCGTCCACCCGGCATTCGGACTCTCGGTGAGAACGCGGTCCCGGAGCATCCCGCGCAGCGCGGTGGCGACCGGCAGGCGGAGCGTGGCCCCGCTTGCCAGGAGCATGAGGGCGCTGAGGCGAGCCGGTATCCAGTTCACGATGTCGTCGAGACGGGCGGCCGCCTTCCCGAGATATTCGTTGGGTCCACGGTAGCCCAGCATGCTGTCGAGGGTATTCACCGCCCTGTAGGCTACCGCGCCCGGCACACCCAGGATCGCGAACGCCAGCCAGGGACTGACGTAGCTGTCGGTCGTGTTTTCGGCGACCGACTCGACGGCGGCGGCGGCGACGAGGGGTGGGGACAGGGTGGTGGCGTCACGGCTGACCAGGCTGCCGAGACTCTCGCGGGCGTCGTTCAAGCGATTCCCGGCCAGCGCCCGGCGAGTTCTGTGGGCGGCCTCCGAGAGGCCGCGGACGGTGAAGGTGGTCCGCAGCAGCACCGCGCCACCGAGGAGATAGGCAACGGGCCCGAGGGCGGCGAGCCCGAACATGGCGAGCCACGCCAGGGCCGCGAAGGCGCACACCACGAGAACCACCACCGCAGCCCCGTGGAGGAAGGAGATGGCGGGAGCCGTCGACCGGTAGTGCACCAGCAGGCTCGTCGCGCGACCCATCCAGACCACCGGGTGAAGGCGGGCGGGGGGTTCGGGGAGGATGCGGTCGAGGGCCACGGCCAGGGCAATCACGCCGGCATCCAGTGCGAGGTTGAGCCACCAGTCCGAGAACATGGCACGGCGATCATGAAGGGAGAGGGGGTCCCGTTCCACGCCCGACCCAGCGGTCGAGCATCATGCCCCAACCCCCGTACCCGGGGCGACCGTCAGGGCGTGACAGCCGCAGAGGCACCCCGACTCCCCTTGCCCGCTCTTCCTACGGCTCGAAGCCGGCTTCGCGGATGAGCTCGATGGTGCGTTCCAGGCTTGTGCCCAGCTTGTCGAACTCGCCGAGATCGATGGGCCCGGGGGACTGCGCGACGCCCTCCAGCTCGACTCCCGTGGCGAGCGGGTACTCGAAGTTGGCCTTGCCGAAGTACTCCTGCGCGACCTTGCTGGTGAGGAAGCGGATGAGCTTCTGAGCGACGTCCTTGTCACCGGAGGCGGTGGCGCCGATGGCGGTGGCGATGGTCACGCCGCCGGGGTCGCCGTCCCGGAAGCGGTGGTTCTCGCTGGGGGTGGAGGGGTCCTCCACCTTGATGCGCAGGTTGTAGTAGTGGTTGACGAGCCCCAGCTCGATCTCGCCACGGGCCACGGCCTGCACGATCGAGACGTTGTTGGGGTAGACGGGCGCGTCGCCGTCGTGGAGCGCCTTCAGCCAGGCGAGGGCGACATCGTCGCCCTCGGACAGGCGGAAGAGGGTGAAGAAGTCCTGGAACGAACCGTTCGTGGGGGCGAGGGCGACGCGCCCGAGCCACTTCTGCTCGGTCAGCTCGTGGATGGAGGTGGGGAGGTCGGCCGGGTCGAAGAGGTCCTTGTTGTAGACGAGCACGCGCTGGCGGCCCGTCAGCGCCACCCAGTAGCAGGAAGGGCTGGACGGGGCGAGCCCGAGGACTTCGCCGTCCAGTTCGGCCAGCAGGCCCCGCTCGGCAAGGAAGCCGATGGGGCCGGGGCTGCGCGAGATGAACACATCGGCGGGGGTCCGGTCGCCTTCCTCCTGGAGGAGCAGGGCGAGGTCGGTGGAGCCGCCGTAGCGGACCTGGACGTCGATGCCGGTGTCTTCGGCGAACCGCTCGAGGAGGGGGCCGATGAGGTTCTGGCTGCGGCCCGAGTAGACCGTGATGGTCTCGTCGTCATCGGAGCAGCCCATGGCCACGACGGCGCCAACGACGAGGGCGAGGATGAGGGTGAGGGCGATCCAGGTGCGCCTGAAGCGGGCAGTGCGCCGCGAGGGCTGAGTGGTTGACACAGTCACATCACCAGTGAATTAGTATCACCTAAGTGTTTTCGATAGGTGAGACGCAATACTGGACTACGTCTCCATGGGGTGCAAGAGCCTGTGGAGACAATCGGGTGCGACACCGCACCCTTGCCGGGCGAGGGACTGGCGGCCCCCAGGGCATCGAGGCGCTTCTGCCCCGCGTACGATGGCCGCGCAGTAGCCACATTCGTGGCGAGATGAGGGCGGCGAGCAGGGAACCGGATCCATGAGCAGCAAGCGAGTCGTCATCGTTGGCGGGGGTTTCGCGGGGCTCAGCGCCGCGTTCACGCTGATGAAGCGGGGCTTCACCCCCCTGCTGCTCGAGGCGGGCGAACGGGCGGGGGGACGGGGCAAGGGCGAGCAGGTCGACGGGTTCTCCCTGGACATGGGCGCCTTCGTGTTCACCTCCACCTACGACACGGCGTTCCGCCTGTGCGAAGAGCTGGGCCTGCCGCTCGTGCCTTCGCAGATGAAATTCGGCCACTACCGCGGCGGACGCTGGGTTACCACGACGCCGGACCAGTCGCTCTGGAATGTCGTACGGCAACTGCCTGCGGCCAGGACGATGGGCTTCCTGTCACCCTCCGGCATGCGGGCAGGTTTCAAGGTAATGCGGCAGATGTATCGCGAGGAGCCCTACCTGAGCTTCGCCAGCGACAGCCCTCTCGCCGAGATCGACGACGGCGAGACGTACGGCGAGTACCTGGAGCGGTTTCGCGTGCCCGAGAGCGTGCGGATGACGCTCGGGGGGCCTCTCAAGATGATCCTGGGCGATCCGGAACCCGCGGGGCAGGCGCTGATGCGGGCGTACATCGGGGAGACGATGCTGAGCGGCGGCAGGGTCTTCATGCCCGAGCGGGGTATCGGCTCCTTCAATCGTGCGCTTGCCGAAGCCTGCTCCGACGCGACCCGCGTCTCGACCCCCGTCAGGAGAATCGTCGTCGCAGACGGGGCGGCGACGGGCGTGGTGGTGGACGGCGAGACGATCGAGGCGGACGCGGTCATCTGCGCCGTCCCGGGCACGAAGGTCGCGGGCCTCATCCCCGAGCTGCCGGACGAGACTCTCGCCGCGCTCGGCACCGTCAGCTACTCGACGGGCTGCCGGGTGGTGCTCGGACTCGACCACCCGGCGCTCCCTCCGGGCTGGCATGGCGCGCTCTACCCGGAGGACGACGACACGCCCCTCCTGCTGGACCGCTCCGCTTTCCTGCCCGCCTGCGCGCCTGCGGGGAAGGGCCTTCTCGACCTGCTCATCGGGCGCGACCGGGCGAAGGAGCTGATCCCGCTCGACGACGATGCGATCAAGCGCGAGTTGCTGGGCGCCGCCCGGCGGAAGGCGCCGCCCGGCTCCGCTCTTCCGGGCGACGGCGAGGAGCTGTTCTACCGCGTGTACCGCTGGGAAGAGGCGCTGTGCATGGGCACGCCGGGGATGCTCGCCGCGATGGCGAACATCCCGGGGCAGCTTGCGGGGCGTATCGACAACCTGTTCCTGGCGGGGGACTACATGGGCATCCCGTCGGTCAACGGCGCCCTCTCCAGCGGCGAGAAGGCGGCAACCGAGGCCGCGGACCTGCTGGCGTCTCGCGCCGACTAAGGGGCGTCTCGTCCTAGAGGCCGAGGACGCTGTAGTCGCCATCCAGGATCAGGCGGACAGAGAGGTACACGCCCAGCATCGGCACCAACACCCAGATGGCGTTCGGGCCGAAAATGTAGACCCAGAACTGCTGCGTTGTGACACGGGTCTGCTTCCCGCCTACGAAGAAACTCACCAGGTAGAGCGAGGACGCATACACCCACTGCCAGAAGAGCATCGCCCCGAGAATGCCGGCGGCGACGGCCGGCAGGAACCCGGCGGTGTAGGTCGCGTAGAGCAGCAAGGTCGATGCAGGTGTCGTGAACCCGTTGGCGATATCGATGTTGAAACCGTAGGTGTTGCGATCTGCGTAGGCCGAGTCGAACATGGAGTAGGCGGCCCAGACGTCCGCCCAGACGGTCGGAGAGAGCATCCGGTTCAGCGGGACGCTGGTCATGAGGAACTCCACGGCGGGGGTCGTGCCGGTGTCCTCCCACCGTCGGCGCCAGAACTCCACACGCTCCCCGATGGAGTCCCTTCGGAAGAACAGGCACATCTCCCAGTAGCAGATCCAGAGATTGATCGAGAAGAACAGGCTGAACAGGCAGTGGAAGACGTCGACGTCACCGTGGAGGAGATAGCGAACGCCAATGCCGGGCAGCGTCAGGATCGCGACCACCACCACGGTGATCACACCGGCCGGCGCTCCCCAGCGGTGCGTTCGCCGGTCCCTGTCCGAGACTGCTTGAGTGGAGCTGTTTCCCGCCATGCCTAGCGTCCTCCTCGCTCGAATCCGCATTGCATCAGGTGCCTCCCTCGACCCGAACCGTCACGATATCGACACCGTGGAACTTCTGGTGGCGCACGGCAGCGGCGTGGTGTCGCAGGAGCCGGAGCGAAAGGTCGTCGATTGTCGGGATGGGGGCCTCGTCTGTCAGGAAGGCCAGCTGGTCTTCGATGTTCTCGTGGCGGCTCGTCGCGACGAACTCCAGCTCGACCGTGTCGCCCTCCGGTCGCGCGACGACGATGAGGCGGGGTCGCTCGGAGCGTTCCGCCGCTTCCTCCTGCATGAGCAGCGTGGCGAGCGTCTCCTCGCCCGCCGAACGCAGCCGCAGCGAGGAGGCCTCGTTCCATCCCAGCCTTGACGCCAGCCGGACGAGAAAGGCGTCGATCGCGGGGAGCGAGGCCATCTCCAGCCTGGCCTCGAGGCGCGAGCGGCGCGTGCCCGTCGCCTCGAGCAGGAACGTCATGGCGATGGCGACCACGGCGCCAATCGTGACGCCGCTCCCGAGCAAGGACCCCACCTCGTCGCCAAAGAGGTCCTGGGTGATGGGGTGCCCGTGAAGGCCCAGGCCCAGCGCGCTGGCCAGCGCGACCACCAGCACGCGCCTCGCGTCGAGGCCATCGCGCAGGATCGTCTGCCAGCCGCTCACGAAGAGCATGCCCATGGCGAGCATGAGGTACGCGCCCAGCACGGGCCCGGGAATGGTCAGCAGGAGCGCGGCGAACTTGGCAAAGAAGGCGAGCGTGATCGTGACGACCGCGACGCCAATACCGACGCGGCGGGCGGCGACGCCGGTGAGGCTGATCAGCGACAGGCTGTAGGAGGAGTTGGCCATCGTCGGAAGTGTGCCGCAGAGGCCGGCGAACAGCATGCCGATGCCGTTGACGCTGACCATGCCCTGGATCTGGCGGAAGTCGATGGCCTTCGGCCGCCGGCGGGAGCCCTGCTGGATCACAACGCCGTCGCTGATGGTCTTGAGGCCGAGCACCAGCGTGAGGATCGCGAACGACGGGAGGAGGGCCCAGAACTCCTTCCCGGGGGTGAGATCGAGGCCCAGATCGGGCAAATCGGGGACGCCGAACCAGGCGGCGTCGGCGATGCGGTCCCCTTCGAGCACGCCGAAGGCAGCGGCCACGGCGCATCCCGCAAGGATGCTGATGAATGGCGCGACCAGGCGCCAGCGCCCCCTGGCCCGGAGCGTCACGATCACCGAAACGACGAGCGTGGCCACGGCTATGACGGGGCCGGCGGAGGTGGGGGCGCCGGCCGGGAGGTCCTGGACGGTGTCGAACGCGATGGGCAGCACGCTGACGGCGATGAGCATCGTCACCGTTCCGGAGACAACGGGCGTGACGATCCGCCGCAGGGTCGGCAGCCACCAGGCGAGGGCGATCTGAATGAGGCTGCACACGACCAGCAGGCTCGCGAACGTGGCCGGCCCGCCCGCGGAGACGGCGGACACCATGATCGCGATGAACATCGCCGCGGGCCAGGCGAGCACGACATGGCCGGCGCCGAAGCGGCGAAGCCGGAATGCCTGGAACGACGTGATCGACGCGCAGATGAGCATGGCGGCAAAGACGCCCCAGGTGAGCCAGCCATCGTCGAGTCCCGAGGAGCGAATGGCGATGGCGACGTTGAGCACCGTGGGCGCGAGCACGAGGGCGGCGCCCTGGAAGCCGACCAGCAGGGCGACCCCCGGGGGGCAGGCCTCCTCGGGCTCATATCGGATCGGCTGCTCGGCGCTCGCGACGGTCACAGGTCAGCCGACCGCACGGTGGACCGCCACGGCGAACGGCAGCGCATCCCCTCGCTCGCTACGCCGGCCCGGCCCGGTTCCGGCATGTTCGTCCGACTTCCCAGGACGGCGCGGGCCGCACCTAGGAATCGAACCCTTCCACGACCACGGTGTGGGAGTTCGCCCCCCGCTGGCGGAGGTCGTCGAGGGCTACGTATTCGGCGGAGCCGATGAACCCCTGCGCCGCCGCGAGGCTGTCGAACTCCAGGATCACGAGGCGCTTGGGCGCCCACCCGCCGTGGACAGGCTCAACCTCGCTGGTGCGCACGAGGAAGCGTCCGCGGTGGGCGGCAATGACTTCGAGAATCCCCTGGACGTACTGCGAGTAGGCGTCCTGGTCGACGACCTCGGTGTCTATGACGACGTAGCCCTTCATGACGACCGGTCCTTTCCCGGACTCCACGCAATCCGGACGCGGGGCGGAACTGCTGGCGAGAGTGTGGCGGCCAACGGCCCGCGACTCTCCCACGCTTCCGGGTGCTCCCCGGGCGACCTTACCAAACGCAGGCGGGGCGTGAGCGCTCCACGGGCGCCCCTCGTGGGATCGCCTACAGGGTTCTAGCGGAGAGGGCGGTCGGCGAGGATGCGGCCGTCGCGGATCTCGACGAGGCGGTCGGCGCGCCGGGCCATGCGATCGTCGTGGGTGACCATGATGCAGGCCTTGGCGCGCTGGTGAACCTCGGCCAGGAGCGCATCGACGACGCGCACGCCGAGCTCGAAGTTGAGGCTGGCGGTGGGCTCGTCGACGAGGAGGAGGGAAGGGTCGCGCATGAGGGCGCGGGCGATGGCGACGCGCTGGCGCTCGCCGCCGGAGAGGCTGGTGGCGACCTGGTCGCGAACGGCCGTGAGGTCGAGTTGCTCGAGGAGCTCGTCGGCGCGCCGGCGGAGGGCGGGGCGATCGGCGCCGCCGAACCGGCCGACGACGAGCAGGTTCTCGCGAGCGGTGAGAAAGGGGACCATGTTGCTGCCCTGGAAGACGAAGCCGACGCGGTCGCGCCGGTAGCGGGTGCGGGCCCGGCCACCGTAGTTCGTTATGTCGTCTCCGTCGACGCGGATCTCGCCGGCGGTGGGAGTGAGCAGGGCGCCGGCAAGAGCGAGCAGGGTGGTCTTGCCGGAGCCGGAGGGGCCCTCCAGCGCGACGACCTCGCCCCGCTCGACATCGAGCGTGACCTCGCGGACGGCATCGACCCGGCGAGTTCCCTGGCCGAAGGATTTGGACACGTCGCGGAGTTCGAGGATGGCCATGAACGCGCCTACTGCTGCTGCATCGCGATGATGGGGTCGATCGAGGCGACCTGGCGGGCGGAGAGGAGCGAGCCCACGACGCCGGCGATGACGACGGAGATGGAGCTCGTGGTCATGGCGCTGGTGGTGAAGTTGATGGGGATGGAGTCGGAGGAGAGGACCGTGGCCTCGGTCAGGAGGGCAAGTCCGACGGCGAGGACCGCACCGACCACGCAAACGACGAGGACCTGCAGGAGTCCCTGGCCGACGAGGTAGGGGCCGGGTGCGCCGATCGCCTTGAGGATTCCCAGGAGCGCAACCTTCTGCAGGGTGATCACATAGAAGAAGACGCCGATCACCATCGCGCCGATGAGGAGACCCATGTAGCGGAGGGCGTCGACGGTCGATTGCTGGGCCTGCACGCCCTCGATGTTGTTGAAGCCGTCCTGCTTGGTGACGATGCGCCAGCCTTCTCCCCTCACGCCATCGAGGCCCTGGCCCTGGACGAGCACGAGGCTGGCAGCGGGCTTCTCCATGGCTTCGCCCTGGAAGACCAGGTCCTGCCATGAGGCGATGTCGACGAACATGGCGGGCTGGAAGAAGAAGTAGCCCTGGTCGACGATGCCGACGACGGTGAACTCGCGCGTCTGGAAGCCGACGGGGAGGGCGAGGGTCTCGCCCACGCGGGTGCTGGCGACGCGAATCCAGGCGCGGTCGATCAGGATGTCGTTGGGACCGCCGAGGGGACGGCCCTCGACGACTTCGGGTTCGGAGAAGGAGCCGGGGACGACGCCGATGATGGCGGCGGTGTCGCTCTCCTCGGGGGCGTACTCGATGACGGCGGCGACGTAGCCGATGGGGGACGCTCGCTCGGCGCGGGGGAGGGCCTGGACCTCGGCGACGTCCCGCTCGCTGAGGCGGGAGCGGATGACGGAGAGGTTGGAGTTGGCGGCGTAGGCGAGGTGATCGCCGTTGAGCTCGAGGAGGGCCGTGCCAGCGCCTTCGTTCAGGCCGAGGCCGAGGCCGGTAACCATGATGATCAGGTAGGCGATGAGGCCGACGACGCCGGTGACGAAGCCGAATTGGAGCTTGCGGCGCCGGATCTCGATGAGCGCGAGCACTCGCTGCTGCCCCCTGTCCGTGGCGGGAAGGCTCGCACAGACGGTGGCAGGGGGCCAGCAGCGGCCCCAAGGCCGGGGCGGGAAGCGCTACAGTAGCTCGGACCGGCACGCACCCGCTGAAGGAGGGGGCTCCCTTGAGCACCGCCAACATCGTTTCCATGCTGGCTGCAGCGGACTTTGGCGTGTACGCCGTGTCGCTGGACCAGCGGATCGTGTTCTGGAACCGCGGGGCGGAACGGATTCTCGGCCACACGGCGGAGGAGGTCGTGGGCCGCTACTGCTATGACGTCGTCGGGGGCGTGACGCCGGGAGGCCTCACGCCGGCGTGCCTGGAGGGATGCCCCTCGTTGCGGGCCCTGCGGGGCGGGTCCGTGCCGAGGGCGGTAGAGATGCAACTGCTGAGCGTCTCGGGGGAGCGCAGGACCGTGTCCCTCACCCCGATGGTCATCTCGGGAGCGATAGACGACATGCCCCTCATCGTTCACCTGTTCGAGAGCGGAGGGGCGGGGGCTGATGGGAACACGGCGGCCGGGGCAGTCCGGCATGAGCTGGCCGGGAGCGGCGTGGACATCGTCTCGGATAGCGCCCCCGCTGCCACGCCCGCAGCGGCAACGACCACCCTCACGGCGCGGGAGCTCGAGGTGCTGCGCCTGGTGTCGCTGAGCCGGACAACGGACGAGATCGCGAGCGAGCTCGGGATCAGCGCGCATACGGTCCGCAACCACGTGCGCCACTTCCGCAGCAAGCTGGGCGCAACGACGAAGCTGGAGGCGGTGCTCACGGCGCTGCGCCAGGGCATCCTCGACTGGAACCAGGAGTAGCCGGGACGGGGGCGATCGCCCACCCGGAGAGGCTGCGAGATGGCGGACGAGACGACGAGGGAAGCCTACCGGGACGCCTGGGAGGCGTGGCTGAAGCAGCTTGAGCGCGTCCACGAGGTGCTCCTGGAGGGGGAGCGGTTGACGCCCGACCGCTTGAAGGGGCTGCTGAACCGGGAGGCGCGGGCCAAGCAGGCGTACGACGAGGCCCGCCTGAAGCTGCTGGGTCTGGACGAGGGCGCAGCGCCCACACCCTCGGGCGAGGAGAACCCGTTCCGCTAGCCCCGGGGAGGCTCGGGCGGCGGGTGGCGTCTGGTAGACTCGCGCGCACACCTGTTTCCTGGAGATTCCCATGGTCGAGACCAAGAAGTCGTTTTGCCGCTTTTGCCATGCCTTCTGCGCCATTGAGGTGGACGTGGAGGACAACAAGGTCATCGAGGTCCGCGGCGATACGAGCGACCCGATCTACGGCGGCTACACCTGCATCAAGGGACGCCACCTGCCGGACCAGCACAACCACGAGGAGCGGCTTCGCACCTCGCTGAAGCGCATGCCGGACGGCAGCTTCCAGCCGATCCCGAGCGAGCAGGCGTTGGACGAGATCGCGGAGAAGCTGCGGTCGATCATCGATGAGCACGGGCCGCGCGCCGTGGCCAGCTACAACGGCACGTATGCATTCTGCAACGCGATCACGCTCTCGGTGACGCGGGCGTGGCACGCGGGGATCGAGTCGCCCTCGTACTACACGAGCGTGACCATCGATCAGCCGGCAAAGGCGATCGCGGCCTCCCGCCACGGGACGTGGCTGGGCGGCAGCCACAACTTCGAGACGGCGGACGTGGCGATGCTGATCGGGAACAACCCGGTGGTCTCGATGTTCGGCGGGATCCCGCCGTTCAACCCGTGGAAGCGGTTGCGCGACGCGCAGAAGCGCGGCCTGAAGCTGATCGTGATTGACCCGCGTGAGACGGACGTGGCCAAGCGGGCGGACCTGTACCTGCAGGTGAGGCCGGGCGAGGATCCGACGCTGCTGGCGGGCATCGTTCGCGTGATGTTCGAAGAGGGGCTCGTCGACGGCGACTTCCTCGCCGGGAACGTGGCGCACGTGGAGGAGCTGCGGCAGGCAGTCGACAGCTTCACGCTGGACTACGTGGAGGAGCGCACGGGCGTGGCGGCGGCGCTGGTGGAGCGCGCGGCGCGGATGTTCGCGGAAGCGCAGCGCGGGGTCGCCTCGAGCGGTACGGGCGCGAACATGTCGCCCCATCCGAACCTGACGGAGCACTTCGTGCAGACGCTGAACACGCTCTGCGGGCGCTACCTGCGCGAGGGCGAGGTGGTGCCGAATCCGGGCGTCATCAGCCCGGAGCGGCCGTTCGCGGCGCAGGCGATGCCACCGAACCCGGCCTGGGGCAAGGGCGAGCCGAGCCGCGTGCGCGGCCTGGGCGAGGTCTTCGGCGAGATGCCGACGGCGGCGCTCAGCGACGAGATCATCACGCCGGGCGAGGGGCGCGTGCGAGCGCTCATCAGCGTGGGCGGCAACCCCGTGGGGGCGTGGCCCGACCAGCTGAAGACGATCGAGGCGATGAAGCAACTCGACCTGAACGTGAGCATCGACATCAAGATGTCGCAGACGGCGAAGATGGCCGACTACGTGATCGCGCCGAAGCTCTCGCTGGAGCGGCCGGACCTGACGGTGCTGACGGACTCGTGGTACCCGGAGCCGTACGCGCACTACACGCCGGCGATGGTCGAGGCCGAGGACGACGTGATGGAGGAGTGGGAGTTCTTCTGGGGCATCGCCCAGCGGTTGGGGTCGGACATCAAACTCGCCGGCGGCCCGATGCCGATGGACGAGAAGCCGAGCACGGACGACGTGCTGGATCTGATCACGGCGAAGTCGCGCATCCCGCTGGACGAGGTCCGGGCCGTGGACGGCGGGGGCATCTTCAAGCGCGAGGAAGTGCGTGTCGGCGCGAAGGCGGCGGGCACGGACGCCCGTCTCGACGCGGCGCCGCCGGACCTGGTGGAGGAGATCGCCGAGGTGCGGGCGCAGCCGATCGTGGAAGGCGCCGGCTACCTGCCGGGCGAGGAGTTCTCGCACCGGCTGATCAGCCGCCGCATGCGCGAGTTCTACAACTCCTCGGGACGGGACATCGCCGGGCTGACGGCCCGCGACGGCGGCACGAACCCCGCCTTCATGAACCCGCGGGACGCCGCGCAGTACGGGATCGAGGACGGCGCGATCATCGAGATCGAGTCGAGCCGGGCGACGATCCTGGGGGTGGCGGCGTTCGCCGACGACGTGCCTTCGGGGGTGATCTCGATGGCGCACTCGTGGGGCGACGTACCGGAGACGGACCACGACGTTCGCAACATCGGCGGCAGCACGAACCGCCTGGTGAACAACGAGGAAGCGTACGACCCGATCACGGGCATGGCGCGGCAGAGCGCGATCCCGGTGAACATCCGCCCGGCGAAGGAGCCGGTAGGCGCCAGCTAGGCGAGGAGGCATCCATGGCGGACATGAAGTCCGGTACGAACGACGTCTGGGAGACGATCTACACGCAGCGGGCGATCCGCCGCTGGACGGACCAGCCGGTTTCGGACGAGCTGATCTGGAAGGTGATCGAGGCGGGCACGAAGGCGCCCTCGGGGAGCAACCTGCAGCCCTGGCGCTTCCTCGTGATCAAGGACCAGGAGACGCGGGACGCGATCTCGGCGCAGCTCCGCCAGGGGCTCGAGAACCCCGGCCTGCAGGCGATGATCGACAACGCGATCCAGTCGGGGACGAAGGGCGAGCGGCTGATGATGACGGGCGCTCGCGGGCTCTTCGAGAACCTGGCGTCGGCGCCGGTGTTCCTCGTGCCGTGCATCTACCAGATTGCGTCGCCGACGCAGGACCCGCAGTCGCTACTGGCGGGGAGTTCCATCTACCAGGCGGTGCAGAACATGATGCTGGCCGCGCGCGCGCTGGGGCTCGGGACCGTGATGACGACGTTCCAGGGCGCCGTCGACGGCGTACTGCGGGAGCGCTGCGGGATTCCCGACGACGCGGTGCCGGCGGCGATCATCCCGATGGGGTTCCCGGACGCGAACTTCGGTCCGACGAACCGCAAGCCGGTCGACGAAGTGACGAACTGGGAGCGCTGGGACGTCACCCAGGCTCGCGACTAGCGCGGGGCGCCGAACGCACGAACGAGGGGTCGGGCGATGATCGCGCTCTACCGCTTCTGGCCGGAGGTACGCGCAGCGGCACGCGCGGCAGTCGACAACGCGGGGGAGGCCACGCCCGACGCCGGGACGCTACCGCTCGCCGAGGTTGCGGCGACGCTGGGGGCGTACGACCTCGCCATCGACATCGGGGAGGCGGGGAGCGCGGGGGAGGCGGCCTCGCGGGCGCTGGGGGTGGCGGAGGCGATCGTCGGGGGGCGGCTGTGGCGCGAGGGCGGCGGCTGGGCAGCGGGGGTGGAAGGGACGGGCATCGCGATCCCGGAGCCGGAGATCGAGGCGTTCGACGACATCCCGTCGGACGTGCCCTTCCTGCTGCTGCGGGCGATGGGGGGCTGGAACCTCGTGGCCTCGCCGGACCGGGAGACGTGGCTGACGCTCTCGATGACGTTCCTGAACCGCCGCGCCTACCAGCGCTTCAACACGGAAGGGGCGTGGTTCAGCCCGGACGTGAACGAGCTGGCAACGCTCGTGATGGGGACGCACAACACGCGGGACGTGGAAGGCACATGCCTGACCTACGAGATCCCGGGGCTTTCGCTGGTGGACTGGGAGGACGAGGGGCAGGCGGCGTTGAGCGGAGGCGAACCGGAGGCATCCCGGAGCGCGATGCTGGCCGAGGAGCTGCACTACGCGGCGCTGCTGCGGACGCCGGCGGACTCGCTGCGCGAGGCGCTGGCGCCGCTGGGGTCGGAGCTGTTCGTCGAGGGGTAGCGGTCTAGCGCAGGGGCTCGACGACCATGACGGCCTGGCCGACGACATCCCCGGCCTCGAGCAGGGCGGTGGCCTCGTTCACCTGCTCGATGGTGCAGCGGAAGGTCACGATGGTGGGGATGGGGAGGCGGCCGTCCTCGATCCACTGGAGGAGGACGGGCACGTCCTCGTCGGGGTTCGGCGGGTCGGGGAGGGTGTAGCCGTTGGCGGCGACGAGGGCGTCGAACTCCTCGCGGCGCTCCTCGGTGCCAGGGCTCGCGACGACGATGGCGGAGCCGCCCTCGCGGACGGGGTCGCGTCCGGGGCGGGAGGCGGTCTCGAACTCGTACACGCAGTCGAAGAGGTGGTCCACACCGCCGGGCGCGAGCTCGGCGATGCGCTCGACGGCGGCGGCGCTGCTCAGGTTCAGGGTCTCGGTGGCGCCGGCGGCGCTCGCTGCCTCGAGGCGCTCGTCGTCGCGGGCGACGGCGATGATCGCGCCCGCGCCGGCGGCGGCGGCGGCGGCGATGGTCGAGAGGCCGACGCCGGCGCAGCCGAAGACGGCGACGGTATCGCCCTCCCCGACGCCCGCGGTGCGGACGGCGCTGGCAGCGAGGAGGGAGGTGTTCCCCAGGACGGAGGCGCCCTCCTTGTCCATCAGGTTGGGGATGGGAACGACGAACTGCTCGTCGAGGATGAGGTTCGTGCCCCAGGCGCCGGCGGGGGCCACGTCGGTCTCGGTGCCGTCGTCGAACTCGACGAGGGGGAGCTCGGGCTCGCGGCCGGAGTCGGCGCTCCAGGGGGTGATGAGGACGACGTCATCGACCCGGCAGCGGGTGACCTGGCTGCCGACCTCGAGGACGCGAGCGGTACCCTCCCGGCCGGGGATGACGGGGAGGTCCTGGGGCTCCTCGACCTGGTGAAGCTGGCCGTGCTCGATGCCGGCGGCGTAGATCTCGAGCACGACCTGGTGGGGCCGGGGGTCGGGCAGCTCGAGCTCCTGGATGGCGCAGACGCCGAAGTCCCCTTCGAGGACGACGACGCGGGCGGTGGTGGGCATGGGCGCGGCCGTCCTAGCGCTCGACGTAGGGGCCAAGGAGCTGGGGCACGCGCAGGTCCTCGGGGATGCGCTCGGGGCCGATCATGCGGTCGAGCTGCTCGGCGCAGTTCCAGATGCGGCGCTCCTGGTAGCTGACGGGCATGCCCGTGAGCCCCGGCGAGTTGAGCGACTTCTGCATGGGCGCCATGTTGCGGGTGTCCTCCTCCATGACGACGTCGAAGCCGTCGAGGCGGCCCCGCCAGGCGTCGGAGGTGACGGGCGAGGGGCGGTCGCCCCAGTCAACACAGAAGGTGATCCACTCGAAGCGCGTGGTGCCCACGTCGAGTGGCCAGGCGAGGAGGAAGGGCATGCCCGTGGCGCTCACGGGGGTGACGAGGTTGGGGAAGGCGCTGAAGGCGGTGCTCGTGCAGCGCGTCATGCCGTTGACGGTCGTGATCTCGGTCATGCCGTCATCGCCGACACCGAAGGCCTGGCGGTCGAGGTCGACGCGCCAGTCGAGCTGGTGGTCCATTCCCGTCATCTCGGCGGCGCGCTTGGAGAGGGGCGTGATCATGCGGGAGTGGCCGTTGGGGAGGACGCCCATGGTGGCGCCGCGCTGGTCGAGGCCGGAGACGCCCGCCTTCTGGTGGATGTGCTTGAAGTGGTAGACCTCCTGGAAGGCCTCGACGGTGACCTTCCAGTTGCAGGGGATGATGGTCCAGCGCTTGTCGATCATGCGGAGCCTGGCGCCCTGGAACATCGACATCTGCTCGGGGAGGGGGTGGAGCCAGTCGAGCAGGGGCTCGGCGTCGGGGTCCTGGTTGATGAAGACCCAGCCGTCCCAGGTCTCGCAACGGAACTCGCGGATCCTGTGCCTGTCCTCGGGGATCCCGGTCTTGTCGCCGACGAAGTTCCCGGTGGTGAAGTCGTAGAGGTGGCCCTCGCAGCAGCGGAAGACGCCCTCGGGGAGCTTGCGCCGGGGAAACTCCTGCTGGAACTGGAGGTTGTTCCCGGCGGAGTCGAACTCCTTCCAGTGGAAGAGGTGGCTGTCATCGGGAACGTCGAAGAGGGGGGAGCCGTCGCAGCAGGCGTTCTCGAAGGCGTGGATGGCGAGGTCTTCGCCACGGACGAGGATGACCTGGATGCCAAGGTGGTCCCAGACCTGGTAGGAGCCGGGCTCGGGCAGCTCCTCCTCGCGGGTGGCGTAGAGCCAGACGCTGGTCCAGAAGTGCTCCATCTCGAGATCGAAGAACTCCTGGCTGCGGTAGCGCCCGGCGGGGAGGTCGGGGAACTTGGGGAAGCCCTCGGGCGGTCCCTCGCGCGAGAACTCGTAGCGGATCTCATCCTTCAGGCGTTCGACGAGCGCTTCCTGCATGGGCTCCTCCGGGTCCGGCGCTGGCCGCGCCGGTCGCGTCCTGCGATTCTACGCGCTGACGGCGGAGCCGCCGACGAGCCGAGGAGGCACCCATGATTCGCCACATCGTCACGATCACGCTGCGGGAGGACGCCTCGACGGAGGACATCGAGGCGTTCTTCGAGGAGCTGGTGCCCATCAGCGAGCACCCGAAGGCGATCGAGTACTACTGCGGCTGGAACTTCCAGGACCTCGGCGATCCGTGCGACATCGGCATCTCGTGCTCGTTCGCGAACCACGCCGACTTCGAGGAGTACATGGCCTCGCCCGATCACGGGCCGCCGGGCGAGTACCTGCGTCGCATCTCGGACCACTGGAGCGTGATCGACTACGTGGAGGGCTCACCGCTGGAGGCGCGGGCGGCGACGCGGGAGCGGGGCTAGACCTCAAGGATGGCGATGAGCTGAGGCGCGATGTAGAGGCTGCCTCGCTGGCGTAGCGGAACGGACTCAAGGATGTCTGCGTCCACAAGGACCTGCAGTGAGTTGTAGGCAGTCTGTCGCGCAACACCGAGACCCAGTTCAACGACCCGCGGCGTGACGGCCACATGCTCGGTGACAAAGTCGGCAAGGCGGAGAGCCGAAGGTGCAGCGCCGACAGTGGCGAGTCGCTCCCGCCACTCGTCGCGCAACTCAAGCACCTCGCGGGCCACCGAGATAGCCTCCCGCGCCTGCTCGGCGACTCCCAGAAGAAAGAAGCGGAGCCACTCCGCCCAGACCGACGTGGAACTGACCGCGAGCAGAAGCCGGTAGTACTCGTCGCGATGGCGCTCGAAGTACGGGCTCAGGTAGAGAAGCGGGTGGGCAACCTGGTGGCGCTCCGCCAGGAGCAAGGCGATCAGGAGGCGGCCCACGCGGCCGTTGCCGTCGAGAAAGGGGTGGATCGCCTCGAACTGGTAGTGCATCCAGGCTGCTTCGACAACGAAGGGCGTTCTCGGCTTCGACCCGTTGAGATAGTCAATGAGTTGATCGAGGACACTATGCATCTCCAGCGGCGGTGGTGGTACGTAGGTGGCGTCAGCGATCTCGTTGCTGGAGCCAATGTGGTTCTGGATGGCGCGAAACTCCCCGGGATTGCTGAAGGCTTCGCCGCGCGCACCTGTCATCAACTGCCTGTGCAGGGAGCGAATGAGATCGAGCGAGAACGATCCTTCCTGGATGGCTCGAAGCCCAGCGTCAAGGGCGACCACGTAGTTGAGGACATCCTGCGTGTCGCTTCCCGGTGCGGGCCGGATGCCCGCTTCGAGGGCGACGACATCGGAAAAGGAAGCCACGGTGCCCTCAATGCGAGAGCTTGCGACGGCCTCGCGGCGCAGATACGGGCGCACAAGCAGATCGGGGTTGGGGAAGAATTCGCCGATACCGGTGAGCTGGCCGAGGGCGAGGTTGGCCTCTCCCAATTCGCGCGCGACGTCGGCTATCGCGGCATCTTCCGCCCCCGGGGGCAGGGAGCCAGGAACAAAGGCCACATACGAAAGATTAGGAGGGTCACGTTCGACCTCAACAAGGCGGCCGGCCGGGCCCGTGAACAGTTTGGTGTCCATTTTCTGGACAACCCTCCCACGTTCAATCTAATCTTCGGTCCAAGTTAGACTAAAGGGCACCCGCACGTCTAGCGATTAGACCATGAGGGAGCAATCGTCTAAATGGCGGTATCAATTTAGACAAGGGGAAGGCGAGTGTCATCACCGTTAGACTTGTCTACCCTGATGATCAATTGGTGGAGCGCGAAGGGGCAAGCATGAGCGAGCGGCCGCTGATCGCGATCACGCTGGGGGATCCGGCCGGGATCGGGCCGGAGGTGGCGGTGAAGGCCCTCGAGCGGGAGGACCTGCGCTCCGAGGCGCGGCTGTTCCTGCTGGGTTCGCCCACGAGCGCGGCGGCGGCGATGCGGCTCGTGGGGTCGACGCGCGAGCTGCGGCCGGTGCGGAATCCGGGGGACGTGCGCGGGGAGGCGGGGACGACGGAGGTGCTGGTTGTGGGCGGGTTCCGGGAGGACTACTTCGCGATGGGGGAGCACTCGGTGGTGGCCGGCGAGGCCTCGCACCTGTGGGTGGAGGCGGCGGCGCGGCTCGCGCTGGCGGGGGAGGTGGACGCGATCGTGACGGCGCCCATCAACAAGGAGTCGTGGCAGCTGGCGGGGAGCTCGGACACGGGGCACCAAGAGGTGTTCAAGCGGCTGTCCGGGTCGGGGCACGTGGCGACGATGCTGATCAGCGGGAACTTGCGTTGCATGCACCTCTCGACCCACAAGACGCTGGCGGAGGCATGCGCCTACGTGACGCGCGAGAACGTGCTGGAGGCGATCCGGCTGACGGACCGCCACTTCCGCGACTGGGGGTTCGCGGAACCGCGCATCGGTGTGGCGGCGCTCAACCCGCACGCGGGGGACGGGGGGCTGATCGGCACGGAGGAGCTAACGGAGATCGGCCCGGCGGTGGAGGACGCACGGGCGGAGGGGATCGCGGCGGCGGGGCCGGTTCCGGCGGACTCGGTGTTCCCGCAGGCGATCGCGGGACAGTACGACGTGGTGGTGGTGATGTATCACGACCAGGGGCACATCGCGATCAAGGTGCACGGTTTCGAGGAGAGCATCAGCGTGAACCTGGGGCTGCCGTTCATCCGTACCTCGGTCGACCACGGGACGGCGTTCGACATCGCGGGCAAGGGCGTGGCGGACGAGACAAGCATGGTCGAGGCGATCACGACGGCAATCCGGCTGGCGAAGCGACAAGGACTTTCTCGCACCGCCGAACCGTTCAAGCCCACGGGAGACTCAGCGCCGTAAGAACTCTCGCGGGCACCTTCCTAGAAGATTGCGAGCGGATTCGCTGGGCTGCCGGTGCCGCCGCTCATGCGCAGGGGCGAGAGGACGAACTGGAACTCCCAGCGGCCGAGGCGCTCGCAGGTCTCGGCGAGCTGCTCGAAGTTGGCGTTATCGATGAGGTGGAGGCCCATGGCGGTGAGGCTGACGATGTGGACGGGCTGGTTCATCTCGCTGTAGCCGGAGGGCATGGCGTCCTGGGCGGTATCGGCGCCGATGACGGCGGCGCCGCGCTCGTGCAGCCAGGGGAGGCTGGCGGCGTGCCAGCCGGGGTAGCCGTTGGCGGGGAGCTGCTCGCGGCCGAGCTCGCCCTTCTTGCGGCCGTAGCCGGTGCGCAGGAGGACGGCGTCGCCGGGCTCGACGCGCACGCCCTCGCGGGCCTCGGCGGCCTCGAGGTGCTCGGGGTGGACGCCCTCGCCGGGGTCGAGCCAGGGGCGGTCCTGGGCGGCGGCGACATCGAGGAGGACGCCGCGGGTGACGATGCCGTCCTTGAGGGCGGTGATGGCGTGGTGGGTGGCGCCGAGGCCGGAGGTGACGAGCTCGGCGGGCTTCCCGTTGTACATCTTGCCATCCCAGAAGAAGTGGCAGAGCCCGTCGATGTGGGTGATGGCGTAGCCGTGGAAGATGAAGCCGATGAACTCGAGGGCGCCGGCGTTGCGGGCGCCGGTGGCGCCGACGCGGTGCTCGTCGCTAAGGCCCTGGCCGGTGGACAGCATGTAGCGCTGGGGGGTGCCGAAAGCGTGGTCGGGCTGGGGGCGGGTCTCAATCTCCCAGGAGCAGGAGACGCTGATGCCCTCGCGCACGAGGGCGGCGGCGGCGCGGCGCTTCTCGGGGGTGATCAGGTTGAGGGTGCCGAGCTCGTCGTCGTCGCCCCAGCGGCCCCAGTTGGAGAGGGTGTCGAGATAGCCAAGGACCTCAGCTTCGGTGGGTGGAGTGGACATGGGGGGCCTCCGCCACAGGGGATGCGGGGAGGATGGGCGGGGCCGGGGGGCGGGTCAAGGGGTGGGGCGGATCAGCAGCCCTGGTCGGCAATGACCGAGGAGGGAACGACTATCTCGATTCCGGTGACGTCTGCGCCCTTCACAGGAATGATGGTCCAGTCCCTCCCGTCGCCCATGAGTCCCCAGAGCCCTTCGCCAAGCTGGGTTCCCACCAGGCCATCGTCTTCGCTGTAATAGCCAAGGGCTCTCTCACAGGCGTCGTAGACAACCAGGTGGTACGCATATCCGTCAGGAGCCAGAAGGGTAAACGCCCCATTGTCGTCGGTCCTGGCAGAGAGAAGTCCTGCAACATTTGCCCCCGGGTCGGCCGTTACCTCGTAGTCCCTACGGACTTCACCTGCTTCATTCACAACGCGCCCGACAATCCTGAATCGGTCGCCTGTGTGGCAGCCAATGTTCACCTCGTCCGGCCAGCCACCCAGGTTGATAGTGATGGACACATCTTCCCCGGCGATCACCAGATCGTCTTGTCCCACAGGCCCGCTATAGGAGCCGTCAGTCGTATGCCACCCGAGCGTTTCATAGTAGATGGAAGAAAAGAAGTCCCCGGGAAGTATCGTGCAGGCTGCTGAAACGCTGATTCCGTGGGCTCCGTCCGGGATCCTCATAATCCCCCCCGTTGCACCGACATCGAACCGGGGGCTGTAGTAGTCCTCGCCGGTTTCAAAGTTGTGGTGGTAGGCGCCAACTCTGAGGGGAAGTCCGTTCCATTCCCAGAAGGGGTTGCCGTCGGGGCCGTTGACTGTGACGTGGACGGTCCGCAGTTCCTGGGGGGGCGGCCTGAGGGTCTCAAGGTGGTCGGCCAGGGCGGAAGCAAACGTGGCTGGAGACCGATCGAATGCGCTGGTGAAGGCCTCCTCCCAGCCGTTCGTCGAGGGCAGCAGCTCGAAGAATTCGAGGATGGCGCCTTCGTCCACCTGGTCTACGAGATAGTGGACGGCGAACGCCGCAGCCAGGTAGCCAGCCGTATCGAGCTGGGAGATGTTCGCCTCCAACTCCTCCAGGTCGATTGGGCCTCCGATCACGTCATCTCGGAAGGCTCGCTCCACCTCTTCCTCCGTGGTGTCGCCGTGGGCGATGGCGTAGGCGAACGCCGCATGCTCCGCAGTGCCCTCCAGGAGCCAGTCGGCAACATAGACGGTCGCTTCCGGAGCCCCGCGTTCAACGAGATGGGTCTGGAGGACATGGAAGTACTCGTGCGCGATAGGGGAGGTGAGGTCGTGGGTGGCCGTCACGCACCAGTCGGCGATGAAGACCAGCTTGTTGACCGCCTCGCCACAGAGCAGGTGACCGGGGTCCTCGATGTCGAGAAACTCCCTGCGCGCCTGGTCAAGGGAGGCCCGGTCGGCCCCGACAAAGAGGATGAACTCGGGTTCGAGGAGGCCGTAGCGCTCGGCGAACCAGGTCACGACCGAGAGGGTTTCGGCACGGACTTCCAGTTTTCGCTCCGCCGCGAAGTCGCCATAGAACTGGACATTGGGCACAACGCTGCCGGGCTGTAGCCAGCGCCTCTCCCCGGACGACGACACCCAGACGGCATCACCGTGGCGGATCACGCGGTCACCGCCCAAGGTGGCGCCCGGGGCATAGGAGGCGAACCACTGGCTGTCGGTGTCCCACGCGAGGACGAACTGCGATCCCGCGTCGAGGGTCGCGAACGCGTCCGCGAAGGCGGCATTCTCACCGCCGCTCCAGGCGACAAGGTTCCAGCCCTCGCGCAGTGCGGTCAGGCCCGCGGCGGAGTCGATGGCCCCCACGCGGGTCCAGGGGACCGGCTCGTCGCCATCGATGTCGAGCCAGAGGCCCATGCCCGGTTTGAGCGTGGCGAGGTCCCCTGCGCGTTCCGGCGAGGCGCTCCGGTAGCGCTGTTCTTCCGCATCCCAGGCGTAGACGGCCTTCAGCTCCGGGAGTAGCTCGAAGAGCTCGGCGACGCCGGCCTCGGGCTCGATCCAGCCGGCCATGTTGAAGCCGGGGTGGAGCACGGTCGTGACCGGGTGGTTGGGGTGCGCCTTCGCGACCTCCGGCGGGGCCACCAGCGTGATGGCAACGAGGGCGGCCGCCAGTCCCGCTGCGGACGCGCGTTTGAGGGAGGTCACGTTCATACGGTAGCGGACGAGGGGCCGGAGTACGCCGTCCGTGTGCCGTTCGGCCTACTTGTGGGCGACGCTCTCCATGGAGCCGTGCTCGGGGCTGGTGGGGGCCACGCGGGAGACGACGAGGAGGAAGGCGGCGCCCAACGCTCCCGCGACGAGGGAGCCGGCGAGCACGCCGATCTTGGCCTGATCGAGCAGGTAGAGGTCGGTATCGAAGGAGAGCTCGGCGATGAAGAGGGACACGGTGAAGCCGATTCCCGCGAGGAGGGAGGCGCCGAGGACGTGCCCCAGGTTGACGCCCGCGGGCAGGCGTCCCAGGCCGAGTCGCCAGCCGGCCAGCGTGGTGGCGCTGATGCCGACGAACTTCCCGACGACGAGCCCGAGGACGACGCCCCAGGCGATACGTCCCCCAAAGGCCTCGCCGAGGGCGTCGGGGGTGACCTCGACGCCGGCGTTGGCAAGGGCGAAGAGGGGCACGATGACGAAGCTGGAATAGGGAAGGAGGGTGTGCTCGATGGAGTGCATCACGTCGCGGCCGCGGAAGGGGCGGGCGGGGGTGAGGAGGCCGAGGGCGACGCCCGCGATGGTGGCGTGGATGCCGGACTCGTGGGTGGCGTACCAGAGCACGAGACCGACGACGACGTAGACGGGCACATGGCGGATGCCGGCCCGCTGGGAGGCAACGACCGCGGCGAGCAGGCCGATCGCGAGGCCGAGCCAGGGCAGGGAAAGGTCGTCGGTATAGAAGACGGCGATGATGGCGATGCCGCCGATGTCGTCGGCGATGGCGAGGGTGAGGAGAAAGACGCGCAGGCCGGCGGGCAGGCGGCGTCCGAAGAGGGCGAGCACGCCGACGACGAAGGCGATGTCGGTGGCGACGGGGATGCCCCAGCCGTCGATGCCGTCGCCGCCCTGGTTCATGAGGGCGAAGATGCCGGCGGGGACGAGCATGCCTCCGCCGGCGGCGATGATGGGGAGGGCGGCGCGGCGCGGGTCGCGCAGCTCGCCGACGACGAGCTCGCGCTTGATCTCCATGCCCACCACGAAGAAGAAGATGACCATGAGGCCATCGTTGACCCAGGCCTTCAGGCTCTCGTCGACATGGAAGGCCTCGCCGAAGAGGGTGACGCCGAACTCGATGTGGTAGTCCCAGAAGTCGTGGTAGGAGTCGCCGTGGACGTTGACCCAGACGAGGGCGATGACGGCGTTGATGAGGAGGACGATGCCGCCCGCGGCCTCGAGCCGCATGAACTCGACGATGGTGGAGCGGACACGGGTGGCAGGCGCCCACCAGACGGGGGCGGCGCCGCGCCTTCTGCCTGAACCGAGAGCCGTCATGGGTTGTTGTGTGCTCGCACCGTTCCGTTTCGCGTCGCGAAGCGCCGGTTCACGTCTCCCGCGCCCGGCCCGCGGTCGCGAGGGTAGCAACCGCCATGCTTCCGGTCAGCTACCGGCGGCCTCCGCGGAAGATCCCGCTGATCTGATCCCAGAGCGACTTGCTGCTGGCGCCCTCGAGGAAGTTGGCCCAGGCCTCTTCGGCCGAGACGGCGCGGTTGAGGCCGCGGACACGCTCCTCCATGACGTCGCGGATACGGCCCTCCTCACCCGCGTCGACCCAGAATCCGTGCTGGTCCTCGCAGGTGTCGAGCTCGAGGTTGTAGGCGCGGTAGTTGAAGGCGCGCATCTGCTTGTCGCAGACGGGACAGCTGAGGTCGCTGGGGCGCTTCGCGTACTCGATGGTGGCGCGGCGCTGGTTCTCATCGGGGGCAGTGCGCGCTTCGAGCTCGTCGAGCTCGTGGTGGTCGAGCCAGCGGCCGTTGCAGGCGGGGCAGTGGTCGACCTCGATGCCCTGGTGGTGCTCGATCATGAGGGTGGCGGAGTCGCGGGGACACTGCATGGGCTTAATCGTACGCGAGCGAGGGGAAGGCGCAGGTTCAGGGGGCGGGGAGGCGGCGGGCGCCGGGGACGGGGTGGTCGCCGGTGGGGTCTGCGAGGATGGCGCGGAGGGCCTCGATGCCGTCGAGGAGGCGGGGTCCGGGGCGGCTGAACCAGGCGTTGGCGTCGAGAGCCCAGACGGCGCCGTTCCGGACGGCGGGCAGGGCGCGCCACTCCTCACGTTGCGCGAGCCCCTCGGCCTCACGCACGACTTCGTCGAGGGAGAGGCCGCAGGGGAGGAGGAGGGCGACCTCGGGGGCGGAGGCGGCGACGGTCTCCCAGGTGACGCGCTCGGACTTCTGGCCGGGGCGGGCGAGCACGTCCTCGCCGCCGGCGGCGGCGATCTGCTCGGGCACCCAGTGTCCGGCGGTGAAGGGGGGATCGAACCACTCAAGGGCGAGGACGCGGGGTCGGGATGCGGGGAGGGCCGGGGGCGGGGACGCGCGCTTGCGCAGATCAGCGGCCAGGCGGGCGCCCTCGGCGGGGCGGCCGGTGGCCTCGCCGACTTCCTCAATCGAACGGGCGACGCCCGCGAGGTCGAGGGGCGTGAGGGTGAGGACGCGGGCGCCAAGCTGCTCCTCGTGCACGACGCGGTGGACCTGCCCCTCGCTCACGGCGCAGACATCGCAGAGCGCCTGGGTAATGACGAGGTCGGGCTGGAGCTCGCGGAGGCGGGGGACGTCGATGGCATAGGTGGAGCCGCCGGAGGCGAGCAGGCTGCTGATGGCGGCGTCGATCTCGGACTGGGAGAGGCCGCGCGTCTCGACGGCGGAGCCGGTGAGGACGGGGAGACCGCGGGCGGCGGCGGGGTAGTCGCACTCGTGGGAGACGCCGACGACCTCGTCGCCGGCGCCGACGGCGAAGACGATCTCGGTGGCGCTGGGGAGGAGGGAGGCGATGCGCATGCGTGCCGCGCAGCTTGGCCAGCGGCGCGCGCGGGCGCAAGCGGCGGGCGCGTTCCGCCGGGCCGGGGCGTAGTCTGGCGGGAGGCAGGGGGAGCAGGTCATGCGCAACGGGCGGCGAGCGGCGATCAGCGGAACGGCGGAGTGGGCGCCGCAGCGTCGCTGGGACACGCCCATGTTTGGGCTGGAGGCGTACGGGAAGCTGGCTCGCGAGGCGCTCGACGACGCGGGCATGGAGCTGGGCGAGATCGACGGCATCCTCTGCACGCGGCTGGGCGACGCGCCCATGTTCGCGCCGGCGGCGGTGGCGGAGTACCTGGGCATCGAGGCGAACTACGGGGAGGTGGTGGACCTGGGCGGGGCGAACGCGACGGGCATGGTGTGGCGGGCGGCGGCGGCCATCGAGGCAGGGGTGTGCGACGCCTGCCTCTGCCTGCTGCCGTCGGTGCCGGCGCCGCCTGAGCCGGGGGCGTCGCCGCGGACGCAGAACTGGATGCTCGGGGCGGATGCCTGGGGGGCGCCGCACGGGCAGTTCGACGCGCCCTACGGGCTGATCAACCCGAATTCGCACTTCGCGATGGTGGCGCAGCGATACCTGTACGAGTACGACCTGGAGCCGCGCACGCTGGCGAAGATCGCGGTGCAGGGCCGGGAGAACGCGCTGCAGAATCCGAAAGCGATCTTTCGCGACCAGCCGATCACGATCGAGGACGTGCTGAACTCGCCGATGGTGGTCGACCCGCTGCACCTGCTGGAGATCGTGATGCCGTGCTCCGGGGGCGCGGGGGTGGTGGTGACGACGCTGGAGCGGGCGCAGCGGACGGGTCTGCGGCCGGTGGTGGTGAGCGGCTTCGGGGAGCACATCACGCACAAGTCGATCACGTACGCGCCCTCGCTGACGCAGATTCCGATCGTGGCGGCGGCAGACCTCGCCTTCGCGATGGCGGGCGTTGAGCGAGAGGCGATCGACGTGGCCTCGATGTACGACTGCTACACGATCACGGTGCTGGTGACGATCGAGGACTCGGGGTTCTGCGCGAAGGGCGAGGGCGGTCGATTCGTGGAGGAGCACGACCTGCGCTTCTCGGGCGACTGGCCGCTTAACACGCACGGGGGGCAGCTGGGGATGGGCCAGGGCGGGGCGGCGGGCGGGATGTCGCACGTGATCGACGTGGTGACGCAGCTGCAGGGGCGGGCGGGGCCGCGGCAGGTGGGGTCGGCGGAGCGGGGGTACGTGACGGGGACGGGGGGCTGCATGTCGGAGCAGGTGGCGCTGGTGCTGGAGGGGGCGTGATGGCGGACTCGCCGCCGCGCATCCTGCCGAGGCCGACTGCCGCGACGGCGCCCTTCTGGGAAGCGGCGCGGGAGCACCGGCTGGTGCTGCCGCTCACGGCGGACGGCGAGCCGTACTTCTACCCGAGGGCGTTCAGCCCGGGGAGCCTGGAGGAGGGGACGGAGTGGGTGGAGGCGAGCGGGCGGGGGCTGCTCTACTCGTACACGGTCGACCGGCGGGGGACGGCGCCGGCGTTCGCGGCGCGGGCGCCGTACGTCATCGGGATCGTGGAGCTGGAGGAGGGGCCGCGCATGACGACGAACATCGTGGGGTGCGCGATCGAGGACGTGCGCATCGGGATGGCGGTGGAGGCGGTGTTCGAGGACGTGGACGACGAGGTCACGCTCGTGCAGTTCCGGCCGGCGTAGGGGGCTTCGCCCCGGAGCGAGACGGGGGCGCGTATCCTGCCCGCCACGCGCGGAGCGCAGGGAGGATCGCATGGCGACGGTGGTCGAGCGGATCAAGGTCATCGATGCGGACAGCCACATCTCGGAGCCGGAGGACCTGTGGACGAGCCGGGTCTCGCGCCGGAAGTGGGGGGACCTGGTCCCGCACGTGAAGTTCGACCCCGAGATCAACGAGGACCGCTGGTACATGGGCGGCCACCGGGCCGGCCCGACGGCAGTCGCGGCGATGGCGGGCTGGACGGACCCGCCGCCGGATCACCCGCCCTCCCTGCCACAGGCCGACCACGGGGCGTTCAGCGTGGGGGCGCGGCTGCAGCGCATGGACGAGTACGGCATCCACTCGCAGGTGATCTACCCGAACGTGGGTGGCTTCGGCTCGGGGAACTTTCTGCGGTTGAAGGAGCCGGAGCTGATGGCGGAGTGCGTCCGCGCCTACAACGACTTCCTGATCGAGTGGACGGAGCCGGCGAGCGAGCGGTTCATCCCGATCATGGCGACGCCGTTCTGGGATGTGGACCTGTGCGTCACGGAGATGCAGCGGGCGGCGAAGCGGGGACACAAGGGCGTGCTGATGACGAGCCAGCCGCACTTTTTCGGCTTCCCTCACCTCACCGACCGGCAATGGGACCCGCTGTGGGCGCAGGCGCAGGAACTGGGGCTCTCCATCAACTTCCACATCGGCTCGGGCGACCTCTCGGTGATCCGCGACACGGACGTGAACAACGGCCGTCAGGCGGCGTTCGCCAAGGCGACGGTGCAGATGTTCCTGGACAACTCGACCGCGGTGATGGACGTGATCCTGTCGGGCATCTGCCATCGATTTCCGGAGCTGAAGTTCGTCTCGGTTGAGAGTGGAGTGGGCTGGGTGCCGTTCCTGCTGGAGGCGATGGACTGGCAGTGGGTGAACAGCGGCTGTCGGGCGGAACACCCGGAGATGGAGCTGCTGCCGAGCGAGTACTTCAGGCGGCAGTGCTACGCCTGCTTCTGGTTCGAACGGGGGAGCGCGATCAAGGCGATTGAACAGATCGGGGCGGACAACATCCTCTACGAGACCGACTTCCCGCACCCGACCAGCATGTCGCCGGGGCCGAACACGACGGCGATCTACCCGAAGGACTTCATCGAGCAGGAGCTGAGCGGCCTGTCCGAGGACGTGCTGCGCAAGATCCTGCACGACAACTCGGCGGCCGTGTACGGGGTCGCGTAGTGACGCAGGTCGAGCCACGGGTCGACTGGGATGCGGCGTTCGAGGAAGCGCTGGGCATCCTGCAGGAGTACCTGCGCATCGACACGTCGAACCCGCCGGGGCGGGAGCGGCTGGCGTGCGACTTCCTGGGCGGGATCCTGGAGCGCGAGGGGATCGCGTACGAGCTGTTCGATCCGGGCGACGACCGGGTCTCGCTGCGGGCGGTGCTGAAGGGCGACGGCAGCCGGGCGCCGCTGATGCTGCTGAACCACACCGACGTGGTTCCGGTGGAGCGCGAGTACTGGGACGAGGAGCCGTTCGCGGGGATCATCCGGAACGGGGAGATCTGGGGGCGGGGAACGCTCGACATGAAGGGGCTGGGGGTGGCGGAGCTGCTGACGTTCCTGCTGCTGAAGCGGGCGGACGTGCCGCTGGCGCGGGACATCGTGTTCCTGGCGGTGGCGGACGAGGAGGCGGGCGGGTTGTGGGGGATCGAGTGGCTGGAGACGCACCACCCGGAGGCACTGGTGGCGGAATACGTTATCAACGAAGGCGGGGGCGGCTCGACGGAGCTGTTCGGGGTGAAGCGGCCGGTGTTCACGGTGACGACGGCGGAGAAGGGACCGCTCTGGCTGCGGCTGGTCGCCGAGGGACGACCGGGGCACGGCTCGGTGCCGCACAACGACAACCCCCTCGACCGGCTGGTGCGCGCGCTCGGGAAGATCCAGGAGTGGGACCGGACGCCGCGGCTCTCGCCGGTGCTGGAGGAGTACTTCGAGCGGCTGAAGCGGGCGGGCATCTACAGCGGGGGAACGTCACTCAAGGAGCTGGAGAAGACGGCCGCGACCGACGTGCGCGTGCGGGCGCTGCTGACGAACACGATCAGCGCGACGACGGCGACGGCGGGGATGAAGCACAACGTCATCCCCGGGCGGGCCGAGGCGACGATCGATTGCCGCCTGCTGCCGGGCGTCGACCCGGACTCATTCGAGGCGGAACTGACGGGGGTGATCGACGACCCGAAGGTGCGGCTCGAGCGGGTGTTCGCGGGCGCCTCGGACACGAGCTCGCACGACACGGAGCTGTTCGCGACGATCGAGTCGGTCGTGCGGGAGCTGGTCGAGGATGCGGTGGTGACGCCGGGGGTGACGGCGGGGTTCACGGACAGCCGCGTGTTCCGCAACCAGGGGGTCGTGGCCTACGGGTTCTCGGGCGGGCTCACCTCACCGAACCTTGCGCGCACGGTGCACGGTCACAACGAGCGCATGACGCTCGACTGCTTCCGGCTGAGCTGCCAGATGATCTACGAGGTCACGCGGAGGATGTGCGCCGGGTAGTGACTAGTGACTGGTGAATCGTGGGTAGTGGGGTGGGGTCCAGCCCCACCATCCACTAATCACTACCCACCAGTCACTACTCGCTAGTCCCAGGGGTCTCCGGGGTTGATGGGCTTGCCGCGGCCCTCCGGGTCGAACTCGTCCATGGGCCAGGGGCCGGGCGAGTAGCCACGGCTGGCGGTGAGGCCGCCGTCGAGCGGCAGGATCGTGCCGGTGACGTACTTCGAGGCGTCGGAGGCGAGGAAGACGATGGGGCCGACGAGGTCGTCGGTGTAGCCGATGCGGCGCATGGGGGTGCGCCCCTCGAGCATCTCCATGACGCCGCTCTGGACGAGGCCGTCGTGGGTCATGGGCGTATCGAAGACGGTGGGGGCGAGGGCGTTGACGCGGATGCCGCGGTCGCCCCACTCGACGGCGAGGAACTCGGTGAGGCGGGTGACGCCTCCCTTGGCGGCGAAGTAGCCGGGCGTGCGGCCCTCGAAGCCGCCGACGCCGAAGATGGAGCTGAGGTTGATGATGTTGCCGTGGCCCTGGCGGAGGAAGTACTGGGCGGCGGCGCGGCAGCAGTACCAGAGGCCGGTCAGGTCGGTCTCGACGATCTGGCGGAACATGTCGTTGTCGGAGTGCTCGGCGCGCCAGGCGCTGAGGTCGGAGATGCCGGCGTTGTTGATGAGGACATCGACGGTGCCGAACTCGTCCCAGGCGGCCTTCATCAGGTTCTCGACCTGCTCGTAGTCGGTGACATCGCAGGCGACGGGGAGGAAGCGGCGGCCCTTGGCCTCGACCATGGCGGCGGTATCCCCGAGGCGATCGAGGCTGCGCGAGGTGCCGACGATGTTGGCGCCGCGGTCGGAGAGGGCGTCGGCCCAGGTGACCCCGAACCCGTAGCTCGCGCCGGTGACGATGACCGTCTTGCCTTCCATCGAGAACACGTCTTCTGACATAGCGAAACCCTCCGGGCGGGGATTGTACGGACGGCTCCGTTGCGCGCACGGGCGTTCACGCGGGCGGGGTCCGCAGGGGGTATCCTTCGCGCGCACGAACCACCGGAGGTAGCCCCATGTCGCCAAAGCGCGTCCTGACCGAGCTGGACGAGTATCCCCGCCACCAGACGATCGATACGTTCGACATCATCGCGAACCCGAGCCCGGGCTGGAGCGACGGCTACTGGCACTGCATCGGCGATCCGGACGGCGAGGTGAACCTGATCACGGCGCTGCGGCTGTACCACAACACGAACGTGATCGACGCCTACTCGATCCTGAGCACGGGCGACGGGAAGCAGTACAACGTGCGGGCGACGCGCCGCTTGCGGCCGGACATCGACGACCTGACGGTGGGGCCGTTCTCACAGGAGATCATCCGGGGGTTGCGGACGCTGCGGCTGGGGCTCGAGGAGACGGATGTGGATTGCTCCTTCGACATCCTCTGGGAGAGCTCGGCGCCGCCGTACGACGAGTGCCCGGGCGTGAAGATGTACCACGACGGACGGATGGTGGGGGAGCGCTCGAACCTGGTGCAGCTGGGCTGGCTCTCGGGCTGGATCAAGGTGGGCGGCAAGGAGTACCGCTTCGACGTGGACGACGGCTGGGTGGGGGCGAAGGACCACTCCTGGGGCCAGGCGAACACGGGCGAGGGGGAGCAGCCGAACCGGCACGCGGCGCCGCCGCTGGAGCGGCGGTCGGTGTGGGGGAAGCCGGGGGCGCGCTGGTGGGCGCTGGTGCGGTTCCCGGACCGCTCCATGTACTGCTCCTTCCGGCACCACACGGACGGAACGATCGTGGCCTCGGGCACGGGCGGCGGGAACCTGCCGGAGTACGGCCGCGTGCACAGCCGCATCGACTACCCCTACGACTCAGGCAAGGAGGGGTGGGCCTACACGGACGTGGACGTGGTGAGCACGGAGTTCGAGGACGGCTTCCCCCGGCTGAAGAGCGCGCGGCTGGACCTGACGCGCCCGGACGGGGGCGTGGACCGCTTCCTGCTGGAGACGGTGAGCAAGCCCGTCTACATGCAGGGCGGCGGGTACTGGGGCGGCTGGGACGACGGGCTGGGGAGGGGCGTCTTCCGGGACGAGAAGGTCGAGGGAGAGGTCTGGGATGTCTCCCACCCGGTAATCGTGCGGGACCTGGAGGGGAACGAGGTGAAGCAGCGGCCCGGCGGGCACTTCGCCGAGCTCTACACGCGCTACACCAACCTCGACGACCCGAACGACGTGGGGCTGGGGCTCCAGGAGTGCGTGTTCTCGCAGGAGTACCAGGGCATCAAGGCGATGTGACGGTAGTGACTGGTGAATGGTGAGTAGTGAATAGTCCACCCCACCCCGGAGGCGGGGGGACTAACCACTAGCCACCATTCACTACGTCGCTACATTCCCGGGAGGATGACCAGGGTGCCGGGGGCGCCTTCGATGCGGAGGCCGCGGACGGCGGCGTAGCCGTCGGAGTTGTACCAGGCCTTGGCGGTCTCGACGTCGGCGAACTCGATGAGGACGAAGCGGTTGTTGGGCACCTCGCCCTCGATGACCTCGGGCTCCTCGGTGTAGGCGAGCACCTTGGCGTTGTGCGGGGCGAGCGTGCCGCCCGCTCCGGCGAGGTACTCGTTGAGCTTCTCGCGGTCTTCGACTCGACCCTGCGCGAGCACGTATGCGGCCATTGGGGATCCTCCTGAGATGAGCGTGAATGCCGGGGAATGCTACCAGCGATCTCGTGAATAGTGAGTAGTGACTGGTGGTTATTCCCCGCACGGCCGCCACCCCCAACGAGGCGGCGGAGTGGGGACCACTCACTATTCACCATCCACTAGTCACCAGTCACTACTCACTAGTTCACGCCGGGCTCGGCGGGGTGGGTGGCGAAGCGGGCGAGCTCGCCGCTCTGGCGGCGGAGGACCTGGCGCCAGAGGTCGGTGGGCTGGGAGGTGAAGGGGTCGTCGGGCAGGGCGTCGACGACGAACCAGCCGTGGGTCGCGATCTCGCCCTCGAGCTGGCCGGCGCCCCAGCCGGCGTAGCCGGCGAAGAAGCGCATGCGGCCGAGGCGCCCCTCGAAGTGCTCCGGGCCCTTCCCGGGGTCGACGAGCCCGAGGCCGGGGGAGACGCGGAGTCCCCAGCGATCGACGGGGAGGTCCTCCCCGGTGGCCATGGCGAAGACGGAGGCGGTGGAGACGGGACCGCCACGGAAGAGGACGGCAGGCTCGACGGCTTTCCCGTCCCACTCGGGGAGGTGGCCGGCGACGGTCTCGCCCTCCATGGCGTGGTTGAGGACGAGCCCGAAGGCCCCTTCCTCGTCGTGCGCGCAGAGGAGGACGACGGTGCGCCAGAAGTTGGGGTCTTCGATGTTGGGGGTGGCGACGAGGAGGCGGCCG
>JAJDUR010000125.1 GCA_022826585.1 Dehalococcoidia bacterium | reverse complement strand
CGCACTACATGAAGGACGTCTTCCCGGACCCGTGGGTGTTCGACATCGATCGCTATCTGCCCCCGCGTGAGGAGCATCGCAGCCCCGGATATGCTCCCTTCGGCCTGGGCACGCACACGTGTCTCGGCTCGCGGTGGGTGGAGTTGCAGATGGCCGTCAACCTGCTGCTGCTCGCGCACTACTTCGACATCGAGGTGACCCCCTCGGACTCGATCCCCCCGATCAGCCCGTTTCCTTCGATGTCCCTGGGCAAGAAGGCAAAGTTCGTCATCACCGGGAAGAGGCGCGAGCTCCCCGTCTAGGGCGCCGGTCGACGTGAGGGCAGAGCCTTCGAGCGGCTCCCGTACGGTTCTCTAGGTAGAACCCTGCTGCTGGTCGTGACGCCGGTGCACGTCCTCGATCGCCACATCGAGGTCGGCCCAGGTGCGTTCCACCATCGAGCGCAGCCGCATGTTCTGGAACGCCCCCCAGACCGTCATCGCGGGCGGCACCAGCAGGATCGAGATGATCAACGAGTAGGCGATCGTGATCGCGGCCGTGATGCCGAATTGCTGCGAGGCCAGCAGCGGCGAGAGCACGAGCGCACCCAGTCCCAGCGCGGTGGTCAGGGCCGAGCCCAGCAGCGCCGAGCCCGTGGTCGCCAGCGTGCGAATGGCCGCCTGCTCGGGGCTGCGCGAGCGGGAGAACTCTTCGCGGTAGCGATGAATGATGTGGATCGTGTAGTCCACGCCGATTCCGATGGATAGCGCCGTGATGATCGAGGTGATCAGGGTGTAGGGGATGCCCACGAGGGCCATCGTTCCCAGCACGCAGATCAGGACGAGCACGACCGGCGCCACCGCGACGAACGCCAGCACGGGCTGCCGCAGCGTTACCCAGAAGAAGATGGCGAGGATGCCGATGGCCACGGCGATGGTCGTGCTGATGGCGGCCGTCTGGCCGCCGGTGATCTCGTCCTGGACCGCGACCGTGATGACCTCCAGCGAGGTAGCGGTCACGCTCACGTCTTCTCCGAACCAGAGCGCTTCAAGCTCTTCCTGGAGCGCCCTCGTGGCATCGGCGTCGCCCGAGTAGGCCGGGAACTGGACCAGCAGTGAATCGATGCCCTCCGGATTATCGACGAGGACATGGGCGAGCGCCGGTTCCCTGGCGCCAAGCGCGACAAGGAACTCCTGTAGCAGCTCGGGATCGAGCCTCACGTTGCTCGAGGCCCGGTGGAAGAGGTCTGCCAGCTCGGGGTCATACTTGTCTCCGGGCTCCCCGCTGTCGGTTGTCCAGTCGTGCACGAGTAGCTCGTAGGACGTATGGATGGGCCCGGCAGCCGCCCGGGGACGGAGTTGTTCATCCTCGAAGGCAGTCCTGAGATCGTGCATGTTCAGGTACGTGCGGGTGTCGGTCGATTCCGCTTCCACGAGGACGCTGACCATCTCCGTGGAGCCGCCGAAGCCGTCGAGCGCCTCGAGGTCCTCCAGCACGTTCCCGCCCCTGGGCAGGATGTCGCGGACACTGAATCCGGCCTCGAGCCTGGTGGCCGCGAAGCCCATCCCGACCGTCAGGGCGAGCACGGCGATGATGTAGGGCGCCGGTCTCCGCGTGACGGATGTTCCCAGCACCTCCGCAAGGCGCCCAATGCCCGGCAGGGCGTTGGCGACTGGCCGGACCGGCGGCAGCTTGCCGCGCGCCTCCCGCCTGCGGTCGATGATCGTGCGTCCGGCCGGCAGCAGCGTCAGCATGACGATCAGGCTCAGGCCCACCCCGAGGCCGGCAACGATGCCGAAGTCGCCGGCCACCGAGATGGGCGAGAACAGATTCGCCAACAGGCTCACGATCGTCGTGACGGCAGCCAGCAGCAGGGGCAGGGTGACGTTGCGCAGTCCTACTCGGACCGCCTGCACCACCGGCTCTCCCTCAACTCGCTGCTCGCGGTAGTGGGAAACCGCCTGGATCGCATAGTCCACGGTAAGGCTGATGACGATGATCGGGACCATCGCCGACAGGGAACTCGGCGGACCGATCAAGTCCAGGCCGTCCGGCCCGAGCCAACCCTCCGCGCCGATCACCCAGATGAGCGCGAAGAGCAGCCCGAGGAGGGTGAGGAGCAGGTCGGAGAGGGTGCGCAGGAAGAGCAGAATCAGGGCCGCGATGAGCACAAGCGCCAGGCCGATCAGCGGCAACGTCCCCGATTCCGTGGCGTCCTTGTACTCATCCTCGACTACCACCGGGGATACGCTGCTCACGCTCAGCGGACCCTCATCCCCGAGCGCGAGCTCGCTGATCCGCCGCTCGGCCTCCTCGACCTTCACTTCATCGGCATCGCTCAGCCGGATGGTGGCGATGGCGAGGAACGTGCCGTCGGCGTCGGTTCTGGTCATCGCCGCGAGTGCGCCCCCGATCGCGGGATCACTGCGGGCAGCGTCGATTTCCGCCTGCGTTATCGACTCGAAGCCATCAACCTGAAGCGCGGCCTGGAGCACCAACGTAGGCGCGATGATTGCTTCGCCGGGCGCCAGCAGGTCCACCTCGTCGCTGGCGATGCGGTCGATGAGGCCATCCATCTGGGAGAGCCCCTCGGGTGTGAGGGCATCCCCGCGAAAGATGAGGGTGGCGACGGTGATGTCGCCCGATTCGCCGAACAGCTCGTCGATCTGATTCGTGGCTTCGACAATGCGGTGGTCGGGAGGAAGGAACGCCAGGGCGGCGCCCTCGATCACCTCCGCGCGCCGTCCCGCCCCTGCAGCGAGGACAACGGTAATGAGCAGAAGGACGGCGATCGTGATCCAGGGGCGGACCGTGATCAGCCAACTCAATCTATCGAGCACACGGTTCATGGCGCCGCAATTCTATCGGAGGAGACGCCGGGGCTGCGCCTCCCGGTGCGCCTGCTCACACGGTTGACGAGTGGAACGTATGTTCTATAGGGTGCAGGGACCAGTCGGCGAAGGCCGCCGACCGACGCTCATCGGGAGAACGCCTTGCGGGTCGCCTGCGTGCTCATCAGCCATCTCAGGGCGAAGGTCGAGCTGAGACGGCAGCCTCACTTGCGGGGAAGCCCCGCCGTGATCGTGGACCGCTCGGGGGGGAAGCCGCTGGTGGCGGATACCTTTCCCGAAACCTCCGGGGTGGCGGCGGGGATGACGCTGGAGGAGGCGCTCTCACGGCATCCCGAGACAACCGTCCTGGAGGCGGACGAGCCCGCATACCGGCGCGTGTTCCGGCAGGCGCTCACCGCCCTGCAAGGGGTGAGCGACCGGGTGGAGGGGGCGGAGCCGGGCACGGCCTACGTGGGGCTCGACGGCCTCGAGGCGCTGCACGGCGGCGAGGCCGCGCTCGTACGCGCATTGCGGGAAGCCATCCCCCGCGACCTGGCGCCGCGGATCGGCGTGGCGGAGGCGAAGTTCCCGGCGTTCGTCGCGGCGCGCACGGGGAGGGGGCCGGAGGCGGTCACGGTCCCTCCCGACGCGGCCGCCTTCCTCGCGCCGCGCTCCATCGACCTGCTGCCCCTCCCGGACGACGTTCGCGAGGGCCTGATCCGCTTCGGGCTGCACACCATGGGCGCCGTCGCGGCCATGCGGATGGAGCTGCTGATCGACCAGTTCGGGAACGAGGGGAGGCGCGCCTGGGAGCTCAGCCAGGGTATTGACGACCGCTTCCTCGCTCCCCTCGAAGCCGAGGAGGCGGCAGTCGAGCGCATTCCCCTGCCCTTCGCCTCCACCTCGCTGGACCTGGCGCTGGCGGGGATCGATACGCTCCTGAAGCGCGCCTTCGCCCGGCCCCCGGCGCGGGGGCGGTACGCGAGCCGGATGGACCTGGCCTGCCTCCTGCACGGGGCGCCCCCCTGGGAGAAGTCGTTCCATTTCCGGCACGGGGTGGGCAGGTGGGAGGCGGCATCGCGCGCCGTCCGGCGGCAGCTGGAGGACGACCATCCCGAGGCGCCGGTGGAGGAGCTCGTGCTGGAGCTCAGCGATCTGGGGGAAGGGGCAGGCGAGCAGATGGGGCTCTTTCCCAATGTGCGCGAGGGGCGCGAACGCCGCCTGGCGGAGGTGGAGCGACAGTTGCAGGCGCGGCTGGAGGGCGGGCCGGCGCTCTACCGGATGGCCCCGATCGCGCCCTGGCACCCGGCCCCGGAGATGCGCGTGCTGCAGGTGCCGCTCGACCCGTCCGGACGGGACGCGATGCGGCCACTCGCCCTGCCCACCCCGGTGGCGGTCGAGGAGGGGCCGGACGGCCTGCCCGTAGCGGTGCGGCTGGAGCGGGGGTGGCAGCGGGTCTCCCGCATCGAGGATCGCTGGAGCTTCGACCTCTGGTGGCTGCCGGCGCCGATGACGCGCGCCTACTACCGCGTCAGCCGCGAGGACGGGCGGCAGGTCACGCTCTTCCGCGACCAGCGCGAGGAGCGCTGGTATCAGCAGGCGTGTTAGCGGGAGCGCTTCCGTGGCCACGGGGTACATCGAGCTGCACGCGCGGAGCTTCTACTCCTTCGGCGAGGGCGCCTCGCACAGCCACGAGCTGCTGGCGCAGGCGAAGGCGTATGGCTGCACGGCCCTCGCCCTGACCGACTCGAACCTGTGCGGGGCGCTGGAGTTCGCGCGGTTGGCGAACAGCCTCGGGGTGCAGCCGATCACAGGCGGGGAGCTGACGCTGACGGACGGCTCCCGCCTGGTGCTGCTGGCAAAGACGCGCGAGGGCTACGCCAACCTCTCGCGGCTGTTCACGCTGGCGAACGCCACCGACCGGCGGGAGCCACGGTTCGACCCCGCCCACCTGCCCGGGCACGCCGGGGGCCTGCTCCTGCTGACCGGGGGCCGTGATGGGCATCTCGCGTGGCTGCTGCGAGAGGGGCGGCAGCGGGAAGCGGGGGAGCTGCTGCATCGCTACCGGGAGTGGTACGGCCACGACTCGGCCTACGTGGAACTGCAGCAGAACTTCCTGCAGGGCGACACGTCCCGCAACCGCGAGCTGGCGGAGCTGGCGCGGGAAGCGGGCGTTCCTCTCGTGGCGACCAACGACGTGCTCTACCACGACCCGGAGCGGTACCGGCTGCAGCACGCGCTGGCGGCCGCGAAACGGAACACGACGATCGACCGGGCGCTGCCCTTCATCAAGCCGAACGACCACTTCTGCCTGAAGCCGCCGGCCGAGATGGCGCGACTCTTCCGGGAGTATCCCGAGGCGATCGCGAACACGCAGCGCATCGCGGAGCTGTGCCGCTTCAACCTGAGCACGGACCTGGGCTACACCCTGCCCGATCCCCAGGTGCCGGCGGGCCACACACCCGAGAGCTACCTGCGACGGCTCTGCGAGGAAGCCGCGCGGCGGCGCTACGGCGGCCTCACGGAGCCGGTGCGGGAGCGGCTCGAGGAGGAGTTCGGGCTCATCGAGCGGCACCACCTGGCCGGCTTCCTGCTGCTCTACCGGGAGATCGCGCGGCTGGCCCGCCTGATCATGGAGGAGCGGGGGCTGGCGCATCCCGATACGCCCCTGGAGGAGCGGCCGCCCGGGCGGGGGCGAGGCTCCTCGGTGGCGCTGCTGGTGGGCTACCTCACCGGCATCAGCCACGTGGACCCGCTGCGCTGGAACCTGACGCTGGAGCGGTTCATGCCGGAGGACATGCAGACGCTCCCGGACATCGACCTCGACTTCCCGCGCGCCCTCCGCGACGAGCTGATCGCGCGGGTACACCAGCACTTCGGCGCGGAGTACGCCGTCCTCGCGGGGGCGATCGCGACCTACTCGCATAAGGGCATCATCCAGGACCTGGGGAAGGCGCTGGGGCTGCCGCGGGAGGACCTGCGGCTGCTCTCGAAGCAGATCCAGTCGCACGACGGCGGGCTGCGAGCGGCGATGCTGGAGCTGCCCGCCTTCCGGGAACGGGTGGACGCTCCCGGCTGGCGTGAGCTGACGGAGCTGGCGCCTCAGCTGCTGCACGCCCCACGCGGGCTGGGGCAGCACGTGGGGGGGATGGTGCTGAGCGACAGCCCCATCCCGGGGATGGTCCCCATCAGGGACGGGGCCATCGAGGGGCGCTTCATCATGGATTGGAACAAGGACAGCGTGGCGGACGCCAACTTCGCCAAGATCGATCTCCTCTCCCTGCCCGTGCTCGACCAGATCGAGGAGGCGCTGGACCTGATCGAGGCGCGGGAGGGGACGCGGCCCGACCTGAGCCGCATCGATCCGGAGGATCCGAACGTCTACGACCTGATCAACGAGGGCCGGGGCAAGGGCGTCTTCCTGCTGCAGTCGCCCGCGCAGCTCAAGATCGCGCAGCGCCTTCTCTCCCGGAACCTGCTCGACCTGGCCTACCAGGTCGCCCTCATCCGGCCGGGGGTGGGCGTGCAGGGGAGCGCCGTCTCGAAGTTCATCGAGCGGCACCGGCACGGAGTCGAGTGGTCCTACGACCACCCGCTGGAGGAGCGAGCGCTGGCGCGGGGCTACGGCGTGATCATCTGGCAGGAGCAGGTGGTGCAGCTGGTGATGGACGTGGCGGGGATGACCGCCGCCGAGGCGGACGAGCTGCGGCGGGCCTTCGCCCGTCCGCAGGGCGAGCACCTGATCGAGATGCAGCGGCGGCGCTTCCTGGTGGGGGCGCGCAGCCGGGGGGTACCCGGGGAAGTCGCCGAGACGATTTTCGCGAAGATCAACGGGCACTACATGTTCCCGGAATCGCACTCGCACGCGTTTGCCATCACGGCCTACCAGGCGGCCTGGCTGAAGCGATACCACCCCCTCGAATTCTTCGTGGCGCTGGTGAACAACCAGCCGATGGGTTTCTACCCGCTGGAGACGCTGAAGGAGGACGCGCGCCGGTTCGGGGCGCCCTTCCTGAACCCGTGCGTGAACCGGAGCGAGGTGCGGGCCATCCCCGACAACGGCTGCGTGCGGCTGGGGCTGCAGATCGTGAAGGACGTGGGCGAGGCGGCGGCGGAGCTGATCGTGGCGGAGCGGGAGCGGAACGGGCCCTATGCCGGGGCCGGAGACCTGGTGCGGCGGACGGGAGTGAAACCGCAGGCGGCGCAGTCGCTGGTGGAGGCGGGGGCCTTCGACGCGATCGTCCCGAACCGGCGGATGGCGCTCTGGGACGCGGGGCTCTCCACCCCACCCTCGCGAGGCGGGCAGCGGGCCTTTCCGGCAACGGGGCCGGGAAGGCCGGCGCTTCCGGACCTCAGCGAGTACGAGAAGATGACGGGGGAATATCGCGTGCTGGGGGTTTATCCGCGCGGCCACCTGATGGAGTTCGTGCGCCCCACGCTGCCTGCCGGCGTGACGCCCTGCGCCGAGGTGGAAGGAATGGCCGACGGCACGGCCCTGCGGGTGGCGGGGTGGCCCATCGCCCGGCAGCATCCTCGCGGCAAGGAAGGCACGGTCTTCGTGACCATCGAGGACGAGACAGGGGAGGTGCAGGTCATCCTCTGGCCGCGGATCCATGCGCGCCACCGCCGGGAGCTGCGGAGCCAGGTGCTGCTAATCAGGGGGAAGGTCTCGCGCTGGGACGGGACCACCACCGTCACCGTCTCACACGTCGAGCCGGTGGGCACCGGCGTTCCGATGCCCGATGCCCACGACTGGCACTGAGCCAGGCGCTAGCCCGCCGAGACGGCCGCGGGATCCTCGACCTTGCGCACGTTCACCGGGATCGCGCTCATCACGGGGATGCCCGTGATGGGATCGAAGTCCGTCTGCGTATCGGAGAGGCGGCCCGTGTTCGAGCCGAGCTCGCGCACGCGCGCGTCCTCGGTGGGGGCGTCGCCCCAGGCATGCGCCATCGAGACAACGCCCGAGCGCACGTCATCGGCTGGTTCGACGACGCCGTAGATAGCGGCCCGCGCCGACTCGATCTCGACGACGTCGCCGGCGGCGAGGCCAAGCTCGGCGATATCCATCGGGTTCATGTAGGCGGGATTGCCCTTGTTCTCGTACTTGCGCATGAGCCGGGGAATATCGCGGCCCGAGGAGTTGTACGACTCGAGCATGCGGCGGCTCACGAGGCGGTGGGTGAACTCCTCGCCCTCGCGGTAGCCGCCACCCTCGAAGTAGGGCTCGGCGCGCACCTCGGAGAGCTCCGCCATCATCTCGGCGCGGCCGACGTCGAGGCGGGGGGAGCCGGGGCGCTTCGGCAGGACGCGGATCTCGTCGTCCTCGAAGATGTGGCCGTGGGGGTACTTCTTCACCTCGTCGAGGGGGATGCGCGAGCCCTCGCACATCCACTCGATGAGCTGCGAGGTCGTGGGCTTGTCGTCTATGTCGACCTCGCCCCAGGCGGTGCGCATGGGGACGCGCATGCGGTTGGCGAGCCCCCAGAAGAACTCCCACTCCTCGATCACGTCGGATCCCTCGGGCGGGTCGATGAGCTTGGGGCCGTACTGGGCGTAGGGGGCGGGGTAGCCCTGGGCGAACCCGAACACCCCGGAAAGGGCCTCGTTGGGGAGGGTCGTGTCCTCGCGCTCGAGCGAGAGCTTTGGGGCGATCACGTAGTGGGCCAGCTTGGCAGTCGCCGACATCTTGATGTCGAGGGTGACGAGCAGGTCGAGCTCCTGCATGGCCTCGTAGGTGCGGAGCTGGTCGGGCCAGGCCGCCATCGGGTTCGAGCCGATGCAGATGAGGGCCCGGACCTTTCCCTCGCCCGGCGTCAGAATTTCCTCGGCGAGGGCGCTGGTGGGCGGCCCGATGGCGGTGATCGGCAGATCGCGAATGCGCATGCGTTCGCGCGCGTCCCAGTTCGTATCCTCCTGGTAGGCCTGGGCCACGTAGTCCTTGGGCTTGCGCAACACGGGCGGATTGGGAACGCGCTCGCCCTCGCGCAGCCAGCGCCCGCAGACGGTGTTGATGGCGTTGATGAGGTACTCGGTGATGTTGGCGTGGGGCGAGAAGTCGGGACCCGTTCCGGAGGTGACGGACCCCCGCTCGCCCTCGGCGAACACGCGCGCCGCCCGCTCGACGTGGGCGGCGGGCACGCCGGAGCGGTCCTCAACGTAGTCGAGCGTGAAGGGATCGACCGCCTCGCGGAGCTCCTCGAGGCCCTGCACGTTGGCGGCGACGAAGTCACCGTCGACGAGGCCCTCGGTGAGGATGACGCGGAGGATGCCGGCGAGGAGGGTGGGATCCTCGCCCGGCTTCACCTGGAGGAAGATGTCGGCCTTTTCGGCGGCCTCGGTGCGGCGCGGGTCGATGACGATGAACTGCATGCCGCGCTGCTTCGCCTGGTGGAGGCGCTTCGCGGGGTTGTACTGGGGGATGCCGCCCCACATGGAGATGGTGGGGTTGGCGCCGATGAGCATCCAGACGTCGGCGTCGTCGAACATCTGGGGGCCGGCGCCCCAGTTGCCGTGGTAGGCGCGGGCGATGGGCTTGGCGGGCTGGTCGATGGTGCCGCCGGAGTAGGTCATGTTCGAGCCGATGCCGGCCATGAAGGCGCCGGTGAACTGGCCGGAGGAGGGGAAGGAGAAGCCGTAGGTGCCGCTGAAGGTGGCGACGGCGCGGGGGCCGTGCTCGGCGATGATGGCCTGGAGCTTGTCCGCCACCTCCTCGATGGCCTGCTGGTGGGGGACGTCGTGGTAGGACCCGTCGGGGGCGCGCTTCTGGGAGTGAAGGAGACGGTCGGGGTGGTAGTGCTGCTCGGGCAGCTGCCGGCCCTTGATGCAGCTGAACCCCTGGTACATCGGGTTCTTCGCGTCGCCCCGCACCTTGATGGCGCGGCCATCCTCGATATCGACCTCGATACCGCAGAACGCGTGGCAGAAGCGGCAGAAGGTCTGCTTCGTTTCGACGACCATGGGGCCTCCCGGAGCGCGAGGGCGCTGCCGGAACTGTAGCCGAGCGGGTCAGGCCTCGCCAGCGGGAACGCGAATGCGTTCCCGCCGGCTCAGTGCACCTGTTGGCGCGATACGCCTAGTCCTCGTCCTCCGGAATGAGCTCGCTCTCACCCCGTATCACGCCGATGCCGATGACCAGGAGGGCAATCGCCGCGACGAAGAGGACGATGTTGCTGGCCATGATGAAGGCCTCGGGGTCGATCTCAGCCTGCTGGCCGACGACGACGTTGACGAGACCCGCCACCCCGGCGAGGGCGAAGACCCAGCAGGCCGCTGCGGTGGCGTTCATTGAGCTGAAGCGCCTGGCAAGCCCGATCCCCACCAGGATGCCGCTCACCGACGAAATCGTGACGAAGGCGAAGTGGAGCCCTCCGCTAGCCGCATGCAACACCAGCATGAGTTCCGGCGCCCCCGTGGGATCCGCCAGTGCCTCGGCGTGCTGCGAGACCGCAACGAGTAGGTGCCGCACTCCCATCGTCAGGATGTAAACCCCGTAGTGGAAGAGGTTGACCAGGATCCCGAAGCGCAGCATGGAGTGGCCCAGGCTTCCCGAGGGCCCCTGCAACCGCCAGAACGAGAACAGGCCGTACGAGATCAACAACGAGCAAAGGATGATGACGAACGACACCGCGTGCGTAAGGTTGTCGTTCTCGGCATACGCCTGGAGCGTTTCATTGAAGTCGAGCGGGTCGCTTGGGTCGACCAGCCAGCCCCCCGGGTAGAGGAGCAGGGCGATGATCATGACGACAAGCCCTAAGACAATGGCCGTCCCGGGCGCCTTTTTTGCGGAGCACAAGCTACTGAGTATGTTCATGGAATCCCCCTTCGGATGCGCGGTCCCCCGACACGCAGGGAGACATTACCCACCACGCCACGAGGCTTTCAACTGCAAGCGGCAAGATACGAATTTGTTATGTTCGCAAGGGCTTGCAAGAGCCACGCCAGCGGGGGCCCAGAGCGCTAGACTCGCGACCCCACGACAGGGCAGGGAGGACGTCCATGCAGGCCGAACCGTTCACGATCGCGATCCCCGAGGAGAAGCTGGAGGACCTGCGCGGCCGGCTTGAGCGCATCAACTGGGCGCCCGACTTTGGCAACGAGGGCTGGGCCTACGGCGTGAACGGCGACTACCTGCGCGAACTGGCGGAGCACTGGCTGAATCGCTACGACTGGCGCGCCCACGAAGCGGAGATGAATCGCTTCGCGAACTTCCGCGTCGAGATCGAGGGGATGCCGATCCACTTCGTGCACGAGAAGGGCAAGGGCCCGCACCCGATCCCCATCATCCTCTCGCACGGCTGGCCCTGGACGTACTGGGACCTGCGCCACGTGATCGGGCCCCTGACCGACCCCGCCGCCCACGGCGGCGACCCGGCGGACGCCTTCGACGTCGTCGTGCCCTCGCTCCCGGGGTACGGCTTCTCCACACCCCTGACGACGCCCGGCATCAACTACTGGCGGACGGCGGACCTGTGGGTAACGTTGATGCAGGAGGTGCTCGGCTACGAGCGCTTCGCGGCGCAGGGCGGCGACTGGGGCGCGCTCGTCACGAGCCAGCTCGGGCACAAGTACGCCGAGCACCTGATCGGCATCCACCTGACGGACGCGATCATGCTGAACATGTTCACGCACGACCGTCCCTGGGTGCTGGGCGACCCGGGACTCGCCTTGATGCCGCCGGGGGAGGCCCGCCGCGCAAGCCTCGAGCGGCTGCGTTACTACTCGGCGCACGTGGCCGTGCAGGGGCTCGACCCGCAGACACTGGGGTTCATGGCGCACGACTCGCCCATCGGGCTCTGCGCCTGGATCCTCGAGCGGCGCCGCAACTGGGGCGACACGAACGGGGACGTGGAGTCGCGCTTCTCCAAGGACGACCTGCTGACGACGATGATGCTGTACTGGGCGACGGACGCCTTCGTAACGTCGGTGCGGTACTACTACGAGGCGGCCTGGAACCAGTGGCAGCCGAGCCACGACCGCACGCCCGTGGTCGAGGCGCCGACGGGGATCACGTTCCACGGACCGGGAGCACCGCAGGAGCCGAGCGAGCAGCAGCGCGAGTACTGGAACTTCGTGCACTGGGACTCGCACCCGGCAGGCGGGCACTTCGCGCCCGCCGAGGAGCCCGAGGCGATCGTGCGCGGTATCCGCGCCACGTTCCGGGAGCTGGGCCAGGCTCGCTAGCTGGCGGCCCAGGCGCGCGCTTCCTCGGACGCCACCCAGTGCAGGGTGTTGTGGAGGAGCCTGCGGAAGCCCTCGCTCTCGTAGGAGCCGGGGCCGTCGCCGAGGTGGGTGGCGACGACCGGCGAGTTGCCGCTCTTCTTGGCCCAGACGACGAGGTCGCTGCCCTCGGGGTGGGACCAGCGGTCCTTCTCCTCCTGAGCGGCCATGGGCGGCGGGTTGAAGTTCTCCTGCACCATCGGGTAGTCGGTGCGCATGAGCGGCAGGATGTCGGGCTGGGCCTCGAAGTTCTTCGAGGTCAGGTAGAGCTCGTCCTGGACGACGAAGCCGTCGTCGAGGCCTTCGAGGACGGGGTGGCCGGCGGCGGCGGGGTCGGGCGTGACCTTGCCGCGGCCGTTGCCGCGCGGGTCGGCGCCACCGCCGCGGTAGCCGGAGCCGGGCGTCAGCTCGCCGAAGACCTCGCCCTCCCGCAGGAGGAAGGAGGTGCCGCTGACATCGCGCCAACCGGGCCAGGCGGGCCACTCCACGAGCGCGTGGTTCATCAGCATGATGCCCTTCCCGCTCTCGAGGAGCGCGGCGATGCTCTGCTGGTACTCCTCGGGCGCGGGCGAGAAGTCCACGCCCCACATGTCGTAAAAGCAGACGGCCTCGTACTCGGCCACGTTCTCGGGACGCAGGAGCACCTGCGCGGCCGGCTGCTCGACCTGCGTGGTGAGCAGCTCGGGATTGTCGTCGAACATCGAGTAGAAGCCGTTGTAGTTGAAGCCGTGCCCCTTGGTCACGACCAGCACCTTGACTGCCATGGGTTCGCTCCTTGCGCTAGCTGGCGGCCCAGGCGCGCGCTTCGTCGGTGGCGACCCAGTGCAGGGCGTTATCGAGGAGCTTGCGGAAGCCCGGGTTGGCGTAGCAGTTGGGGCCATCGCCGATCTGCATGGCGATGACGGGCGAGTTGACGCTCTTCTTGGCCCAGACGACGAGGTTGCTGCCCTCCGGGTGGTCCCAGCCAGCCTGCTCGTCGGCCGGGGCGAGCGGCGGCGGGTTGAAGTTCTCCTTCACCATCGGGTAGTCCGTGCGCATGAGGGGCAGGATGCCGGGCTGGGACTCGAAGCTCTTGGAGGTCAGGTAGAGCTCGTCCTCGATGGTGAAGGGCTCGACGCCCTCGAGGACGGGGTGGCCGGCGGCGGCGGGGTCGGCCGAGACGGTGCCCTCCGGGTTGCCTCGCGGGTCGACGGCGCCGCCGCGGTAGCCGGAGCCGGGCGTCATCTCGCCGAAGACCTCGCCCTCGGTGAGGAGGAAGGAGGTGCCGCTCACGTCGCGCCAGCCGGGCCAGGCGGGCCACTGCACGATGGCGTGGTTCATCATGACGATGCCCTTCCCGCTCTCGAGCAGGGCGGCGATGCTCTGCTGGTACTCCTCAGGCGCGGGCACGAAGCTCGCGCCGCCGTCGGGGCTCTCGGTGCCCCACATGTCGTAGAAGCACACGGCCTCGTACTCGGCCACGTTCTCGGGACGCAGCATCACCTGCGCGGCAGGCTGCTCGACCTGCGTGGTCAGCAGTTCGGGGTTCTCGTCGAACATGGCGTAGAAGCCGTTGTAGTCGAAGGGGTGGCCCTTCGTGACAACCAGGACCTTGACGGACATGACGCGCTCCTCTCGGCGGTGTGGCTAGCTGGGAATGAGGTCGTAGGCGTCGAGGATGCGCTGGAAGCGGGCCTCGACTGCGGGCTGCGTCTCGGGGTGGCTGACCACGTAGAGGTGGTTGCCGCGGATGGCGTTCAGGACCTTCTGGGCGAGGTCCTCGGGTTCGATGATCTCCTGGGGGACGCCCTCGCCGGGGAGCATCTCGCGGATGGGGTCCTCGGGGCCGCCGTACTCGTCGGGGCGGTTGCGCCCCGCCTCGACGATGCGGGAGCGGACGCCGCCCGGGCAGAGCACGCTGACGCCGATGTTGTGGGGGGCCAGGTCCTGCGCGAGCGCCTCGGAGATGCCGACAACGCCGTACTTGGCGGTGGAGTAGGACGAGATGCCCGGCGTGGCCGGGGCCACGAGGCCAGCGATGGACGCGGTGTTCACGATGTGGCCGCCCTCGCCCGCCGCCACCATGCCCGGCAGGAACGCCTGAATGCCGTAGATGACGCCATAGAGGTCGACGCCGACGACCCAGTCCCAGTCGGCCTCGGTCATGTCCTGGGCGAGCTTGAAGGTGACGACGCCTGCGTTGTTGCAGAGGACGTGGCAGCCGCCGAAGGCCTCGTTGGTCGCGTCGGCAAGGGCCTGCATGGAGGCGCGGTCGGAGACATCGTTCTGGACGGCGATAGCGCGAACCCCGTGCGACTCGACCTCGGCCACCGCCTGGGCGGCGGCGTCCATGTCGATCTCGCCGATGACGACGTTCATCCCCTCCCGGGCGAAGGCGACGGCCATCGCCTTGCCGATACCGCCACCGCCTCCGGTGACAACCGCTGTTCGACCGCGAAACTCTTCCACTCGGCACCTCCCGGCGGAGCGGCAGTCTACACGCTGGCACCCGTGAATTACGAACGGCGGGAGGCTCGCACAAGAGCTCCCCGAGCTATGATTGAAGCGATGGCATCGCCAGAATCCCGTTCTCCCCGGAGCGCCCCGTGATCCCCCGCTACTCGCGGCCCGAGATGGCCGCCATCTGGAGCGAGCAGGCGAAGTTCGAGCGCTGGCTCGAGGTCGAAATCGCGGTCTGCGAGGCCCGCGCCGCCGCGGGCGAGATGCCCGTGGAAGCGGCACAGCTCATCCGCGCCAACGCCACCTTCGATGTCGACAAGGTGAACGAGTACCTCGCCATCACCCACCACGACATGACCGCCTTCCTGCAGTCGGTGGCGGACTCGCTGGGCGAGGAGTCGCGTTATGTCCATTTCGGACTGACGACCAGCGATGTCTGGGACACGGCCACGGCCCTGCAACTGCGGGACGCGAGCGATCTCCTGATCGCGGGCGTCGAGCGGCTGACGGCGGCGCTCGAGCGGCTCGCGTGCGAGCACCGCGACACGCTCTGTCCGGGACGCACGCACGGCGTGCACGCCGAACCGACCACCTTCGGGCTGAAGGTGGCCGTGTGGGTCGCGGAGATGCGGCGCAACCACGAGCGGCTGCAGGCCGCCCGCGAGACGATCGCGGTGGGGGCGATCAGCGGCGCCGTGGGCACGCACGCCTCCATCCCGCCCGAGATCGAGGAGGCGACCTGCACGACGCTCGGGCTCGGGGTCGAGCACGCTTCGACACAGGTCATCCAACGCGACCGGCACGCGCAGTTCATGAGCGCGCTGGCGCTCACGGGCGCCTCGCTGGAGAAATTCGCGACCGAGGTGCGGGGGCTGCAGCGCACGGAGGTGCTGGAGGCGGAGGAGCCCTTCGCGGCAGGCCAGACGGGCTCAAGCGCGATGCCGCACAAGCGCAACCCGGAGAAGTGCGAGCGGATCACGGGGCTGGCGCGGGTGCTGCGGGGCTACGCGAACACCGCGATGGAGAACGTTGCTCTCTGGCACGAGCGCGACATCAGCCACTCCTCCACCGAACGCATCGTGTTCCCCGACGCCTGCCTGGTGCTGGACTACATGCTGGCGCTGTTCACAGACATCGCGGAGGGGCTGGTGGTGTACCCGGAGCGCATGCGCGAGAACCTCGACGCCTCGTACGGGCTGGTCTTCTCGCAGCGGGTGCTGCTGGAGCTCATCGAGACGGGGCTGAGCCGCCAGGAGGCGTACGGCCTCGTGAAGCGCAACGCGATGACCGCCTGGCAGGAGCGGGAACCGTTCCTCTCGCTGCTGCTGGCCGACGGGGACGTCTCCTCGCGACTGGACGAGGAACGGCTGCGGTCGCTGTTCGACTATGGCTACTACCTGCGCAATGCCGGCTCGACCTTCGAGCGCCTCGGGCTGACGTGAACGAGGAGCCCGCCCCCGAAGCCCAGGGGTCCAGCGAAAAGCCGGGCGTGGGCGAGACCTTGACGGCGGCGGCGACGCTGATGCGCGACTTCCCGCGCGAGACGATGCTGCCCCTGCTGGCCATCCAGGCTCCGCTCGTTCTGGGAACGATTCTCCTGACCGTCTTGCTCTACAGCAGCGTGTTCGCCGACGAGATCTACCCCCGGGGGGGCATCACGGGCGCGACCGAAGGGGCCGGCCAGGTCTTCGTGCTCATCGTGGTGGTGGCGCTCGCCATCATCCTGGGCCTGGTGGCGCAGGGGGCGACGATCATGTCGGTGGCAGGGGTCGCCCTGGGGCGGCCGCTCACGCTCACACAGGCGCTCGACCCGGCCTTCACGCGGTTGGGCGGCCTGATCGTGCTGACGCTGATTTTCGCCGTCGTCGGCGGTCTCCTCGCGATCACGCTCGTGGGGCTGGCGCTGATCCCGTTCCTGGTGGCCCGCTTCGGGATCGCCTACCAGGTGTACCTGCTGGAACAGACCGGCCCCATCGAGGCCCTGACCCGGAGCTGGCGAACGATGCAGGGAAACATGCTGCGGCTGCTGGGGATCATCCTGGTGTGGGTGGCCCTGTTCATCCTCATCGGGGCGCTCGTGCCGGCGAGCCCCGGGCCGGGCGGCATGGCCCGCGAGGCACGCATGGCTATCGACGCCGGACTGCGAATCCTGCAGGGCGGAATCGCGATCCCGATCGCGGCGTTTGCCCATGCCGCCATAACCCTCTATTACCTGCGTATCCGGAAGGAGAACTCATGACCGACGTCGTCATCCAGACCGATCTGCCCGCCCCCGTGACGAGGGGCAAAGTGCGCGATACGTACGACCTGGGCGACCACATGCTGATCGTCGCCACCGATCGCATCTCGGCGCTCGACCTGGTGCTGCCAGCGGGCGTTCCCCGCAAGGGCGAGGTGCTGACGCAGCTCTCGGCGTGGTGGTTCGAGCGCATCGGCGAGGTGGTTCCCCACCACTTCATCGCCGTCATCGACGGCGACAACGCGGAAGAGCTTCTGCCCTTCCCGCTGCCTGAGAACTGCTACAACCGCTCGATGCTGGTGCGGAAGGCGCAGCCGCACAACGCCGAGTGCATCATGCGGGGCTACATCTCGGGATCGGGCTGGCGCGAGTACAAGCGCGACGGTTCGGTCTGCGGGATCACGCTTCCCGAGGGTCTGACGGAATCGGACCGGCTGCCGGAGCCGCTCTTCACGCCCTCGACGAAGGCCGACGTGGGCCAACACGACGAGAACATCAATTACGAGCGGCTGGAGGGCATCGTTGGCGGGGAAGTGGCGAACACCATGGCAAAGCGAAGCCGGGCCGTCTACGACTACGCCCACCAGGTGGCGCTGGAACGCGACATCATCATCGCCGACACGAAGTTCGAGTTCGGGCTGCGCAACGACGAGACCATCCTCATCGACGAGGTGCTGACGCCGGACAGCAGCCGCTTCTGGCCGCTCTCGGAGTACAGGCCGGGCGGCTCGCAGCCGAGCTTCGACAAGCAGCCGGTCCGTGACTGGCTCTCGGGCACGGGCTGGAAGGACGGCGACCCGGCGCCCGAGGTTCCGAACGACGTGGTCGCGGCAACGACTGATCGCTACCTGACGCTCTACCGCACGCTCACGGGCGAGGATCTGCCCGCGTGAGCCGTTTCCTCGCGTCGATCGCGGTGACGCTGAAGCCGACGGTGAACGACCCGGAGGGGTTGACGATCGCGTCGGCGCTTCACAGCCTCGGCTTCGCGGGGGTGGCGGGCGTGCGCTCGGGGAAGCTGTTCGAGGTGACGATCGAGGCGGCAAGCGCGGATGAAGCGCAGTCGCTGGCCGAGGACATGTGCACGCGGCTGCTCGCGAACCCCGTCATCGAGCGGTTCCACTGCGAGGTTGGGGAGCACGAGCCGGAGTAGTCGTCGAAGGTCTCAGGGCAGGTGGCAGGCGTCGTTGTGGCGGCGCAGCATGAGCCGACCCTCGCCGTCCCGGTCGAGTTCGGTGATGGCGCAGTTCTTCATGGGAAAACGCGCGCGGTGGTGCCCGGGCTCGGCAACGCCGTGCATGCGCAGGGCGGCGTTGAGGGCGGACATGACCACGCCGCCGTGGGTGACGGCGATCGTCTGACCGTCGAGGTCCATCAGCTCGGTGATGGCCTCCGTGACGCGCCCGTCGAAGGCCCGCATGCCCTCCTCGCCGGGAAAGAGGGGCGCCGCTTCGTCATCGTTCCAGAAGCGCCACCCGGGGTGGCGCTCCAGCAATTCCATGATGGTGAGGCCGCTGACCTCGCCGAAGTCGTACTCCATCAGGCGTGCATCGGTGGCGACGGGCAGGTCGAGGGCACAGCCGATGGCCTCGGCGGTAGCGAGGGCGCGGGAGAGGGGGCTGGCGACGATACGGTCGACGCCGCCCTCGTCCTTCAGGCGGTCAGCGACGGCGAGGGCCTGGGCGCGGCCGAGGTCGGTGAGGGGCTTGTCGAGCTGGCCCTGGATGAGGCCCTCGACGTTGCCCTCGGACTCGCCGTGTCGAACCAGGAGAAGGGTCACGGGGGGTTACTCCGTGAGGCTGCGGTAGAGAGCGGGCAGGCGGCGGGGGAGGGACTCGATGTCGCCGACGACCTCGTAGCCCATGTCCTCGCACATCGTCTTCAGGTAATCGTGGCCGGCGCGGTCGACGGTGAGGGCGAAGGGCGTGATGCCCTCGCGCTTGGCCTCGTTGAGCGCCTGCTTGGTGTCGTGGATGGCGTACTCCTTCTCGGTGCGGTCGCGCCCGTAGCCGTGGTCCTGGGGGCGGCCGTCGCTGAGGAGGACGAGGATGCGCACCTTCGCCTCGGTCTCGCTGAGCTTGTGGATAGCGTGGCGGATGGCGGGGCCCATGCGCGTTGAGCGGATGGGCGTGACCTTGTCGATGCGCTTCTTGGTGGTCTCGCCGAACTGCTCGTCGAAGTCCTTGAGCACGTAGAACTCGACGTTGTCGCGGCCGTAGCCGCTGAAGCCGTAGATGCCGTAGTCGTCGCCAATCGTCTCGAGGGCGGTGATGAGGAGGACGGTCGCCTCCTTCTCGAGGTCGATGATGCGCTTGGGCGGCGCGGCCAGCTCCTGGCGGCGCTTGGTGACCCACCAGCTGAGGTACTTGCGCGGGTCGTCGTCGGAGTCGTCGTACTGCTGGTCGCGGCGCGCGATCTCCTCGTCGGTGGAGGCGGACATGTCGAGGAGGAAGGCGATGGCGACGTCGCGATCGACCTTGTTCCGGCGCCAGTAGATCTTGTCCGAGGGGCTGACGCCGGTGCGGATGTCGATCATCCACTCGATGGCGGGGTCGAGCTCGACGTCCTCGCCGTCGGAGAGCTTCTTGATCTTGCGGAAAAGTTCGGGCTTCATGAGTTCGAACTGCTTCCGCGTCTGGGCGACGAGCGCGGCGTACTCCTTCAGGGTGTCCTCGTAGAAGTCCTCCTCGCCTTCTTCCAGGGCCGCTTCCTTTACGGCGCACCAGCGGGGCTTGTAGTCCTGCGCGCGGAAGTCCCACTCGTCGTAGTAGTAGGTCGTGACGATGGGGGCGAGCGGCTCCTCGCCCTCCTCGGCGCCGGTGCTGAGGTCGCTCAGGGGCTGGTCGGACTGGGCGTCGCTGTCGAGGGTGGGGGTGCCGGCTTCCTTGAGGAGGTTGGAAAGGAACATGCCGGTCGTGTTTTGAAGGTCGCCCTCAAGAAGGGTGTCGAGGTCGATCTCGGCGCTTTTCTCGAGCAGCTCCTGGAGCTGCTCCTCGGTGAGCTGGTCGGGGGAGATCTGTCCGGCGTCGCCCAGCTCGGCGTCGTCGCGGAGCTTCATGAGGAGTTGGACGAGCTCGGGCTTGAAGTCGCCGCGGAAGTCGATGTCCTGGGGGCTCTCGTACTCGGTCTCGCCCTCCTGGGGCTCGCCCATCTCCATGGCCGCGCCCTCGCCGCCGAGATCGCTCATGTCGAGCTGGAGCGACTCCTGGTCCATGTCGGGGAGGGAGTCCCACTCCTCATCGCCTTCTTCGCGCTCGTTCTTGATGCTCATGGCGAGCTGGTAGAGGCGCAGCGTGGCCTCGGCCGTGTCCTCGACGCTCGCGCTCCGGGCCATGAGCTGCTGGAGAATGCCGACGCCGTTGGAGACGGCGTCCCGCTGGTCGCCGGGCCAGCGCACGGCGTCGAGGCCATCGAGGCTGACGCGCACGAGGTTCTCGACGAACGCCTGGCGCAGGGGCAGCTCGCTGACTTCGGGCCGGCGAGCGAGCTCTTCGCGCTGCATACGCGTGAGGGCGCGGCGGATGCCGGCGTAGTTGCGCGTGATGGCTGCGTCGATGCGCGCGCCCTCGGCGATCTTGTGGATGTCGCTCGCGAGCGTACGGTCGGGGAACAGGTCGAAGAAGCGCTCGATCTCGGTCGTAGGATTCGCGCCCGGCGCCTCGGGAATGGTGGGACGCATATCCTCGAAGAGCGTCGAGGGCCGGTCGAAGCTGAAGGTGAAGCTCCCGAACTCGAGGCGGGCCGCCTGGTGCGTCGTGAAGACCTTCACGGCGGCGAAGTTCTCATCCTTCTCGCGGTAGAGCTCCATCACGTCGGGCAGGTAGATGGTCGTGCCGTCGGTGCTCGCGCGCTCCTCGTCGACCCAGCCGATGCCCTTCTCCGTGAGCACGGCGGAGGCATGGATGCTGATGTTCCTGCCGGTGAGCGCCTTGGCGTAGAGACGGAGCACGTCGCCGACCTTGGAGAGCTCGACGCGGGCGGAGAGGGTGTCGAGAACCTCCTCGCCGCGGCTGGACTGGAGGCGGAAGTAGGCCTCGCCGCCCTCCTTACTGGAGGCGAGGATGCCGAGGCCGTGGTTCTGCCAGGCGGCCAGCTCATCGATGCGGACCTTCTCCAGCACCTCGGGCGCGTTGCTGATGAAGTCCATGGCGGCGTAGGCGGAGTGGGGCGCGAGCTGCTCTGCCAGCTCGATAACGGGGCCGTGGTCGTCGGGCTCCACCTCGCCGAGGGCGTGGGCGGCTTCTTCGAAGTACTGGAAGACCGAGCGGCTGTGGTCGCGGGCGACCTGGGCGGCGAGCGTCAGGTAGCGCTCGCGCACCGGCCCGTGCACGCGCTGGATGAGGGGCACGCCGCGATCGAAGTAGAGGCGAGAGTCGGCCCAGCTCGTTTGCGCCAGCTCGACGCCGAAGGTGAGGAAGGGCATGCGGTCGGTGTTTTCGAGGCGGCCGAGCACGTCGGGGGCGGAGGTGAGGCAGGCGGCGGCGAGCTCGTAGGAGTGGCGCGCCAGCTCATCGAGAAAGAGCACGAGGCGTCCGGCGTGGCTCACACGGATGGTAGCGAAGAGATCGGGACCGGCGTCGTAGAACTGCGCGGCGAGGGAGGAGCTCTTCCAGTTGCCCTTGTAGAGCCGCCGTCCGAAGTCGGCCCACTGGGCCAGGTGATTCGGACCGATATAGGAGAGCGTGGAGGGCGCGCTGCGGAGGAAGGAGACGGCCAGCGGCGCCGACTGCTCCGTGAGGTCGCTGGCCTCGCGGGCGAGCTGCTCGTACGTGTCCCAGGGCGTCGCCTCGGCGAGCTGGGGACCGGCCTTGAAGTACTCGGCGGCGGATTCCCAGGAGCGGAGGCTGATGGCCATGAGGTCGAGACCGCCCTGCGACCAGGCCTCGAGCTGGGTGGGGGTGAGACGCGGTTCGAGGGCGCGAAGGCTGCCCTCGTAGGACTCGAGCAGGGGCTCGGGGAAGCCGTCGAAGCGGGAGCGGTTGCGGACGATCAGGCCACCGGCGATGCTCATCAGGCGCCTCCCGAGGCGAGCACGCGGGAAGGGCGGGCGGGGTCCTCGTACTCGTGGAAGTGAACCTCGTCGCCGGCCGTGTCCCAGACGGCGCAGGAGAGGCGGTAGCCGTTCCCGGGGTGGCGGGCTTCGCCCACGGAGCCGGAATTGATGACGAGCGTATCGCCGAAGCGGGCGGCCATGGGGACGTGGGTGTGGCCCGTCACGACGACGTCGTGCTCGAGGCTCTCGGTCTTCCGCCAGATGGGGTCGTGGGGGTAGTGGTACTCCCAGCCGCCCCAGGGCGAGCTGTGGGCCATGAGGAAGCGCCGTCCGTCCACCTCCGCATCGACCGAGTAGGGCTGTTCACGCAGCCACTCGACGAGGTCCCCGCGCACGTGCTCCATGGCGCGGGCGCGCTCGCCGTCGCGGCCGAGGATGACCTCGTCGTGGTTGCCGAGCACGACGCGAGCGCCGTGCTCGCGCAGCAGTTCGATCGTCTCGTTCGACCAGCGGTACTGGTAGACGGTGTCGCCGGCGCAGAGCAACTCGTCGATGGGGCCCATGCGGTCGAGGGCCGCCTGGAGTCCGGCGACGTTGCCGTGGACGTCCGAGACGATGCCGATCCTCACGCCGCCCCCTCGCACGCGAACATGGGCGCACGCTTCCACGAGTGCTCCGGAACGAGCGCGCCGGCGGCTACTCGAAGATGGATGTCACCACCTCTTCGATGCTGCGCTGGACTTCGAGGTCGTCGGTGAGGGCCCAGGTGACGCCCACCTGGGCGGCGCGGCGGGGCTCGATGCCCCGCTCGATGAGGCGGCCGGCGTAGATGAGGAGGCGCGTGCTGACACCCTCGCTGAGGCCGTGCTCCTTGAGGTTACGCACCTTCTCGCCGAGCTTCGCGAGCTCGATGGAGACGGCCAGGTCGACACCCGACTCGTGCGAGATGATCTCCGCCTCCTGCTCGCGGGTGGGATAGGTGAACTCGACGGAGATGAAACGCTGCCGGGTCGAGTGCTTCAGGTCCTTGAGGGCGCTCTGGTACCCGGGGTTGTAGGAGATGACGAGGAGGAAGCCGTCCGCCGCCTCGACGACCTGGCCAAGCTTCTCGATGGGGAGGAGGCGGCGGTAGTCGGTGAGGGGGTGGATGAGGACGGTCGTGTCCTTGCGGGCCTCGACCACTTCGTCGAGGTAGCAGATGGCGCCGGTCTTGACGGCGCGGGTGAGGGGGCCGTCGATCCAGCGCGTGCCGTCGGTATCGAGGAGGTAGCGGCCGACGAGGTCGCTGGCAGTCAGGTCCTCGTGGCAGGCGACGGTGACGAAGGGGCGCGGGCCCTCGTCGTCGAGGGGCGCCTCGCCACCCTGGGAGATGTGCGTCATGGGCCGGCCGAGGCGCCAGGACATGTACTCGACGAAGCGGGTCTTGCCGCAGCCCGTCGGGCCCTTCAGCAGCACGGGGATGCGCTGCTCGAAGGCGGCCTCGAAGAGCTCGATCTCGTCCCCCAAGGGGAGGTAGTAGGGCTCTTCGCGAACGGTGAACTCCTCGGCAGCGAGGACGAGGCCGCCGGGTGCCATGACTTCGGTGGTGGTGGGTGCTTCAGCCAATCGTCTGCCTCTCTGTGCCGGTGCGCGCGCGAAGCACTTGCCAGGCGGCCTCGATGCCGTCCGCGAGCTCCTCGCGCGTGCCGTTGTTCTCGATGACCACGCTCGCCGCCGCGATCCGCTCCTCGTTGGAGAGCTGCGAATCGATGCGGGCGCGCGCGGCGGCTTCATCCATGCCGTTGCGCTCGGCCAATCGGGCCACGGCCAGGTCGGGCTCGACGGTGGTGACCCAGATCTCGTCGACCATGTCCTGCCAGCCGGCCTCGAGGAGGACGGCGGCCTCGAGCAGGGCGATGCCCGTGCCGGCCACCTCGAGGTCGGAGAGCTCCTGCGAAGCAAGCGCGCGGATGCCGGGCCAGACGATATCCGTCAGGCGGGTCAATTCCTCGGGCTTGCCGAACACCTTGCCCCCCAGGGCGCGCCGGTCGATGGTGCCATCGCCGGCCACGATGTCGCTGCCGAAGGCGGCGACGACCGCGGCGAAGGTGGAGGTGCCGGGGTCGTAGGTGCGGTGCCCGAGGATATCGGCGTCGAGAACGGGCACGCCCTGCTCGCGAAAGAACTCCGCGACGGTGGATTTCCCGCTGGCGATGCCGCCAGTCAGGCCGATGGTGTGCACACGTTCACTCCCGATCGAGGTGGGGACTTTCCCAAACAGTGAGGATACGGGGCAGGGGTGAGGGGGAGCAAACCCCGAAGACCGTTTCAGGCGGGGGCGGCCGGCCTGTAGCATACGTTCCGTGCTACCATGCTAACGTGATCGTCTCGTTCAAGGCAGGGGGGACCGAGGATGTCTTTCACGGGCGAGCCACTCGACTGGCGCTACGCACATGTCCCCAGACCATATGGAGGGTAGCTCAGCGAAAACTGGACCTCCTCGACTCCGCATCCCGTGTGGGTGATCTTCGAGCGCCCCCTGGCAACCGGCTCGAACAACTGACCGGAGATCGCCGGGGACAACACAGTATCCGCATCAACGACCGCTATCGCATCTGCTTTCGATGGACCGATTCCGGCCCCGTCGACGTCGAGATTGTCGATTACCACCGATAGGAGTTGAGTCATGGTCCGCATTCCCACCGACCGTGCGCCGACGCATCCGGGCGAGGTGCTGCTCACGGAGTTCCTGGAGCCCCTCGGGATGACCCAGCGCGCCCTGGCCAGCGGGGTTCAGGCGCCGTACCAGCGGATCAACGAGATTGTCCGCGGGAAGCGAGGCATCACGCCCAGCACGGCGTTGCGGCTCTCCAGGTTCCTGGGCACATCGCCCGACTTCTGGATGTCCCTGCAACTCCGCTGGGACCTCTACCACGCCGAGCGCAGCGAGAGCGTCCATCTCCAGGCGATCGAACCGCACGACCACGCCGCAGCCTCCTGAAGCCGCCAGATCATTGACGGTGACGGCCTCCGGGCCCAATCGTTCAGGCGGGGACGATGCGTATCCGCGAGCGGGGGGCGTCGCGGTCGCAGGTGGGACAGCGGTAGACCACATCGACGCTGTGCCCGCAGCGGTGATCGATGATGCTGAGGTCGTGGTCGGTGTGGCGCTCGCCCCAGCTCGCGAGGGCGCCCACGACGACGCCGAGGGAGTGGCCCTTGGCCGTGAGGAAGTACTCGGCGCGGGGCGGGTGGTCGCTGTAGAGCCGGCGATCGACAAGACCTTCCGCTTCGAGCACCTTGAGGCGCGAGGAGAGTACGCTGGCCGTGATCCCCTCGACGGAGAGGCGCAGATCGCTGAAGCGGGCGTCGCCCTTCAGGAGGTCGCGCACGATCAGGAGCGTCCAGCGATCGCCGACGAGATCGAGGGTCGAGGCGACGGGGCAGCGGACGCTTCGCGAGGCCATGCTTCCTCCAGTGGGTTGTGACGGGCTACCGAGTCGTATTGTACGATCGACCCTCGATGCACGAAACGACCGAGGCCGTGCTGGCGCGAGCGCTGGCGGGCGTGAGCCCGACGCACGCGGAAGCCCTCGCCCTTGCCGACGAAACCGATCTCGCCACGCTGACAGCGGCGGCGGGCTCGATCCGGGACCAGGCGCACGACCACGTCATCTCCTACTCGCGCAACATCTTCATCCCGCTCACCAAGCTCTGCCGGGACGTCTGCCACTACTGCACGTTCGCGCAGCCGCCCAAGCGGGGCGAGCGCGCCTACATGAGCATCGACGAGGTGCTGGAGATCGCGCGGGCGGGCGCAGCCGCGGGCTGCACGGAGGCGCTGTTCACGCTCGGGGACAAGCCCGAGCTGCGCTACAAGGTGGCGCGCGAGGAGCTGGCCGCCCTCGGGCACGAGACCACCATCTCGTACCTGGCGGAGGTGGCAGGCATCGTCGCGGAGGAGACGGGGCTGCTGCCCCACGCCAACCCCGGCGTCATGACGCGCGAGGACATCGCCCTGCTGCGCGAGGTCTCGGTGTCGCAGGGCATCATGCTGGAGAGCCTCTCGCCCCGACTGCTGGAGAAGGGGCAGGTTCACTACGGCTCGCCGGACAAGGACCCGGCGGCCCGGCTCGAGACGATGCGCCTCGCGGGCGAGCTGCAGGTGCCGTTCACCTCGGGCATCCTCATCGGCATCGGGGAGACGCGGCGTGAGCGGATCGAGTCGCTCCTGGCCCTGCGCGACCTGCACGAAGAGCACGGGCACGTCCAAGAGCTGATCATCCAGAACTTCCGGGCGAAGCCCGACACGAAGATGGCGAATGCCCCCGAGCCGGATTTCGACGACCTGCTCTGGACGCTGGCGATGGCACGCATCCTGTTCGGGCCGGAGATCGGGGTGCAGGCGCCGCCGAACCTGATGCCCGAGTCGTACGGGAAGCTTGTGGCGGCGGGCCTGAGCGACTGGGGTGGCGTCTCGCCGGTCACGATCGACCACGTGAACCCGGAGGCGCCCTGGCCCCAGCTCGAAGAGCTGCGGCGGCAGACGGAGGCAGCCGGCCACCACCTGGCCGAGCGGCTCGCGGTCTACCCGGAGTACGCCAGGGACAGCGACCGCTGGCAGAGCAAGAAGATGGCGACGCAGGTGCTGCGCTCGATGGACGCGGACGGCTTCGCGCGCGAGGGCGAGTGGGCCCCCGGCGCGGTCCTCGAACCGCCGCCCGGCTACACCTTCCCCCGCCAGGAACCCGAGACGATGCCCCCCCACTCTCCCGTACCCGCGCTCGTCGCGAAGGCGAAGCGGGGCGAGGAGCTGGCGGAGGGGGAGATCGCGCGGCTGTTCGAGGTGCGCGGTCCCGAGTTCGACTACGTCTGTGCGGCCGCCGACGAGCTTCGCGCCGAGGTCTCGGGCGACATCGTCCGGTACGTCGTCAACCGGAACATCAACTACACGAACATCTGCTACTTCAAGTGCCAGTTCTGCGCGTTCTCGAAGGGAAAGCTGAGCGAGAACCTGCGAGGCAAGCCGTACGACCTCGGGCTAGACGAAGTGGTTCGCCGGGCGCAGGAGGCCTGGGACCGGGGCGCGACCGAGGTCTGCATGCAGGGCGGGATTCACCCCGACTACACGGGCGACACCTACCTCCAGATCTGCGAGGCGGTGAAGGACGCGCTGCCCGACATGCACGTGCACGCCTTCTCGCCGCTGGAGGTGCACCAGGGCGCGGAGACGCTGGGTATCCCGGTGAAGGAGTTCCTGGGGCGGCTGAGGGAGTCAGGGCTGGGGACGCTGCCAGGTACCGCCGCCGAGATCCTCGACGACGAGGTACGCGACACCCTCTGCCCGGACAAGCTCAGCACGGATCAGTGGCTGGAGGTGGTGGGGGCGGCGCACGAGGTCGGGTTCACGACCACGTCGACGGTCATGTACGGGCACATCGACGGGCCGGTCTCGTGGGCGCGGCACCTGCTGCGGCTGCGCGAGCTGCAGGCCCGCACGGGCGGCATCAGCGAGTTCGTGCCGCTGCCGTTCGTGCACATGGAAGCGCCCATCTACCTGAAGGGTCGCGCGCGCAAGGGCCCGACCTGGCGCGAGGCCATCCTGATGCACGCGGTCTCGCGGCTGGCGCTGCACCCGCTCATCCCGAACATCCAGGTGTCGTGGGTGAAGATGGGGGTCGAGGGCTCGAAGGCGGCCCTGCTGGCGGGCGCGAACGACATGGGCGGCACGCTCATGAACGAGAGCATCAGCCGGGCGGCCGGCGCGAGCCACGGGCAGGAGATGCCTCCCGAGGCGATGGACGACCTCATCACGAGCATCGGGCGGCTGCCGCGCCAGCGAACGACGACGTACGGGACTCCACCCGAAGAGCGCCGGCAGAGCTCCTACGGCGCGGACGAGCTCACGCCGATCGTGCTCACGCCGGTCAAGAAGTACGCGCGTTCCCGCTAGCCCTTCGCAAGCGGCTCCCAGCGAACGATCCCGAGCTTGCCCGGATCCTGCCTGAACCTGACGTCGTCGCCCTCGTAGTCGACGTGATCGGGGAGGATGGCGCGAAGCTTCGCCTCCTCGGGGGTGCCCTCGGCGATCCAGAGCTGCTGGCGGAGGAAGCGGAGGACGCCTTCATCGTCGCCGTAGCCGATGGCGTCGTACTCGGCGAAAGACACTTCGCAGAGCCGCCCGCGGGCGAGCTGGAGGACGAGGAACTCGGGCAGGGCGGGAAGCGGGTCGCGGGGCTCGCCGTGGACCGCCTCCCAGAAGGGGTTGGCGCGCGAAGGTGGGGGCTTGCTCAGCATGACGGCGATGCAGAGGCGGCTCGCGGCCGCCTCCATCGCGTCGAGGAACGGTCCGAAGTCCTCGATGTCGTAGCCGACGTGCGAGATGAGCGCAACGTCGGCATGCAGGGGCTCGTCGGCGGGCCAGCGGCTGTCGACGACGCGGACGTTGTCGATGCCGTGCTCGGCCATCCCCTCGAGGAGCACCTCGCGCATGCCCTCGGAGGGCTCGACGGCGATGACCTCGCGGGCGTGGAGGGCGAGGGGCAGGGCGTAGCGGCCGCCGCCAGCGCCGATGTCGAGCACGGTGTCCCCGGATCGCACGAGGGAGCGCAGGGCCTCCACGGTCGCGTCGCCCTCGCGATGGGGGTCGGCGCGAAACATGGCGGCGATGGGGGCGTAGTAGTCGTCTCGCGGCGGCATGGCCTTGCGACGGCGTTCGACCTGCTCGCGATTGAGGCGCACGCGATCGGCCCAGGCCGTCAGGGCGGCGGCGGAGTCGGGGCGGAGGGGGTCGGTCACGGGGGCAGCGTGGCACATCGCGCGAGCCCTCGCCAGACGGCCCGTGCGTGCTAGGCTTCCTGTCACAACGCACACGAGAGGCAGTTCCTGTGGCTACGAAGGACCCGCGAGAGCCGTTCACGAGGATCTCAATCGACGAGGCGAAGGAAAAGCTCGACAACGGCGACGCCGTGATGGTCGACGTGCGGGACCCGCACGAGTACGTCGAGGTGCACGCGAAGGGTGTGCGCCTGATTCCCGTGAACACGGTGATGAACGAGATCGGCCAGATCCGCGAGTTCGCGGGAGACAAGAAGGAAGTGCTGTTCATCTGCAAGATGGGCGGCCGCAGCGCCCTCGCGGCGGAGTACGCGACGGCCGCCGGCCTGGACGAGCTGGAGTTGTTCAACGTCGAGGGCGGCACGGACGCGTGGGCAGAGGCGGGGCTCCCGACGGGGGATTAATTCAGCCCTCCGGAGCGCCCTTCTGACGGCTAGACAGGCTTCGGATCGGCGCTCATTTGTGCTATACTCAGATTGGCGTTGTGTGTCCACGCGCCATCCCAATTCCTGTACCGGGGGTACCTGTCAGCCGCATGAGCGACGAGACTTTGACCGACCAGACTTCCTCCACCAGCGCCGACGCCATGATCGGCTCTGTCCTCAGCCGCCTCTCCAGCGGTGACTTCGACGAGCGCCGCGACGAGGAGAACGAGCTCTCCGGTAACACCACGGCGACCCAGGACGAAGAAGAGAAGGACGAGAAGGATCCCGACGAGAGCGAGGAGGAAGAAGAAGAGACCGTAGCCCTCCTGACCGAGGAGTCCGAGGGGATCGACGATCCCGTGCGGATGTACCTGCGCGAGATCGGGAAGGTCTACCTGCTCACGGCCGACGACGAGAAGCACCTGGCGCGGCAGATGGAGGAAGGCATCCATCTTCGCGACATCGAGAGGGCGTACGTCGACGCCTTCGGGCACCCGCCCTCCGCCTCGCGCGTGGCCGTGACGCTGCTGGAGCAGTTCACGGAGCTGCTGCCCGTCTACAAGGCGGCGCTCTACTACGTCGATCGCTACGAGAAGGTCATCTCCGGGCAGACGCCTCCAGAGGGGAGCGAGGACGAGTGGCCGCCGAAGGAGCCGAAGTGGCGTGACCTCGAGGGCCGCAAGCTGATGCGCAGCGGCTACGCCGAGGTCATCGGCGACGACCAGTTCCGCGGGCTCGTGGACCGCGAGATGGAGCTCCCCTTCCGCACGTACGGCATGAAGCGGCTGCGCAAGGACGAGGAGACGGTGCATCACGCCATCGTCTCGCTCTCGATCGTGACCCACATCCTCACGCCGGACCTGTTCTCGCAGATGGCAGAGGAAGCCGGGGGCGAGGACCAGCTGTTGCCCCCCGCGGAGGGCCTGATCGAGAAGATCACGTCGCTCGAGGACCGGCTGCGGTATCACTTCGACACGATCAAGCACAACGGCGACAAGGCCGAGCGGCGCCTGACCGAGGCGAACCTGCGCCTCGTGGTGTCGGTGGCGAAGAAGTACATCGGGCGGGGCATGTCGCTCCTGGATCTGATCCAGGAGGGGAACATCGGCCTCATCCGCGCGGTGGAGAAGTTCGACTACCGCAAGGGGTACAAGTTCTCGACATACGCGACCTGGTGGATTCGCCAGGCGATCACGCGGGCCATCGCGGACCAGGCGCGCACCATCCGCATCCCGGTGCACATGGTGGAGACGATCAACAAGCTCGTGCGCGTGAGCCGGCGGCTCGTGCAGGAGTACGGCCGCGAGCCGACGAGCGAGGAGATCGCACGCGGCATGGTGGAGAGCTCGAAGCAGGACACGGCGCACCAGTTTTCGCCGGAGCGCATCCGCGAGATCCAGAAGGTCTCGCAGGAGCCGGTGTCCCTGGAGACGCCGATCGGCGAGGAAGAGGACAGCCACCTGGGCGACTTCATCCAGGACGAGCGGGCGCTGGCGCCGGCCGATGCCGCGAGCCAGCAGTTGCTGCGCGAGCAGGTCGAGGACGTGCTCGCGACGCTCACGAGCCGCGAGCGGCGCGTGCTCCAGCTCCGCTTCGGGCTGGAGGACGGGCGCAGCCGCACGCTGGAGGAGGTCGGTCGCGAGTTCAGCGTGACGCGCGAGCGCATCCGCCAGATCGAGGCGAAGGCGCTGCGGAAGCTGCGGCACCCGAGCCGCAGCCGCAAGCTGAAGGACTACCTCGACTAGCTGTTCCCCGCCCGGCAGTTCCCGGGTCTACGACGCCGCCTCCCGCCAGAGGCGGCGTCCTGCTGCCAGCCACAGCATGACGCCGACGGAATCGACGAGGAGCCAGATGACCGGCTGAGCCTGGGCAGAGTCGCCAAAGACCTGCATGAGCCAGGACCAGGCAAGCAAGATTGCCTGCACGCCGCCGATGTAAAAGAGGCCGTTGACCTCGACGTAGGCGCGCCAGTCATTGGCCTCTGGAAGCGCCGCATCGTGACGGCGCTTCCAGAGGTAGGCGAAGAGGACGACGAGCAGCGAGCCCGCCATCATGAACGGGTCGTAGACCTCCCAGAACGTGAAGTCGGGGTCGTGATCGGGCTGGTAGAAGGGCGTGATGATCAGGTGAACCAGGGTGGCTGCCGCCAGCAGCAGCAGGTAGAGCGCCACGACGCGCTTGACGGCGGCCAGGTTCTGATCAGTCACGGGCCCCGAAGGGCGCATGGGGCTCCCGCCAGAGCTTGATGGCCATCTCGACGGCGAGGATGGGCATGGCAATGTCGATGATCACCCAGAGGAAGGGCACGGGCTCGAACCCGCCCTCGCCCCACTGGCTCGCGAACCAGTTGTTGAGGAAGCCGAGGAGGAGGGCCACGGCAATGTGGAATCGCCCATTCGCGACGAGCCTGTCCCAGCTACTGGCATCGTCCGCCAGCGACTTCGTCCCGACGAAGGTCACCAGGACGAGGAGGACGGCAGCGACCGCCATGAACCAGTTCAGGATGTCCCACACGTCGCTGGCGTCGGCCAGGTTTCCCTGGCCCGCATAGAGCGGGGAGATGACGAAATACGCTCCCACGGCCAGCCCCACGAGGAGCAGGTAGACGGCGATCACTCGGTGCAGGGCTGCCATGCAGCTTCCTCCTTGCTACGGCCCGAGATCGTGGGCCTAGGCGTTCGCTTCTCGCCAGGAACGGAGCCCGTGCACCACGAAGAGGATGGGCAGGGCGGTGTCGATCATGTGCCACGTGACCCAGCTGGCGCGCTCCGGGTACGTGCCCCACTCGACCCAGAACCAGCTGGGGAAGAAGGCCAGGGTGAGCGCCACCAGTGCGTAGAAGAGGCCGTTCACCTCGACGTACTGGCGCCAGGGCGCGTCGTCCCCGGTGGAAGCGTCAAAGGCACGTTTGCGCAGGTAGGCTCCCCCCACGGCGAGCACGAGGCCGATGGCCATGAGCCAGTCCAGCACCTTCCAGACGGACAGGTCGGTGTCGTGATCCTCGTAGAAGGGGAAGATGACGAACTGGACGGCTACGGCGAGACCGACCAACAGCAGGTAGACCGATACGAGTTGCTTGAGCGCGCCGGGCATCTTTACCTCCCGCCTTCCGGCACCGTACCACGGGTGTCCAGTCAGCACGCTTACGGCTCCCTGGCGGTAGGCTGGCACCGCGCGACCGAGGCGCGGCGGACCCAGACCAGGACCCCAGGGGAGGCGACATGCCCGATCATCCGGAGCTCACCGGCAGCGAGGTCGTGTTCGACGGGCGACTGTTCGACCTGCGCCTGGACACGCTTCGGTCGCCGGAGGGACACACCTTCCGACGGGAGATGGTCTACCACCCGGGCGCCGTCTGCATGATCCCGATCGATGGCGAGGGACGGCTCCTGCTGGTGGAGCAGTACCGCCATGGACCCCGCACGAGACTGCTCGAGATTCCCGCGGGCACGCTGGAGCCGGGCGAGGACCCCGGCGAAACGGCGGCGCGGGAGCTGCGCGAGGAGGTTGGGATGCGGGCGGACCGGGTGGAGTCGCTGGGCGGGTTCTGGATCGCGCCCAGCTGGGCGACCGAGTACATCCACCTCTTCGTGTGCACCGACCTGACGCCCGACCCGCTGCCCGGCGACGAGGACGAGGACATCGAGGTCGTCCCGCTCACGCCCGCGCAGGCGGTGGCGGCGGTGGACGAGGGGCGCATCATCGACGCCAAGTCGATCGCGGGAATCTTGCGCTGGGAGCGGTTCCGGAGGGCTTGAGGCTGGCAGTCAGGACTGCAGGTAGAGGCCGATAATCAGGCCGACGGTGGTAACCCAGGCGCCGGCACCAACGACCAGCATGGTGTTGAAACGACTGTTCAACTCTGATCGCAGCACCTCATTCTGGCGGTTCGACTCGGCGCGCCAGGCATTGAATGCCTGCGTGAAGTCCGCCAGTCGCTTGTCGACCTGCTCGTAGGCGCCCTCGACTCTGCTGATGCGCTCTTCCGTCGTCATGATTGCCTACGCCAATAGTAGCACAATCGGGGCATGCCAGCGCAAGTCCCGGAGGGGCGCCTAGCCGCCGACCTCGCGCCAGTAGCTCTCCAGGGCTTCGATGTGGTCGCGGGGGCTCCCAAGGCCGGCGTTCATGGTGCGCATGGAGACGTAGTCGGCGCCGGCCTCGCGCCAGCGCTCGACTTCGCCGGCCCAGTTCTCGGGGCTGTCGCCGTAGTTGACCATCGCCTCGATGCCGAAGCCGGCGGGGTCGCGCCCTTCCCGCTCAAGGTAGCCGCGGATCTTCTCCAGGGCCTGGGCTGAGTCGGGGGAGCCGCCGCCGAAGATGAAGCCGTCGCCGATGCGGGCGGCGCGCTCGAAGGCGGGGTCACTGAAGCCGCCGAACCAGATGGGGATGCGCCGCCCGGGCAGCGGCTTGAGGCCCGCGCGATCGATACGGTGCCAGTTTCCTTCGAAGTCCACGATGGGCTCGTCCCAGAGGCGACGCAGCACTTCGACCTGCTCTTCCTGGCGCTTCCCACGATTGGTGAACTGCTCGTTGAGGGAGTCGTACTCGACGTAGTTCCAGCCGGTGCCGATGCCCAGCCGGAGACGGCCGCCGGAGAGGATGTCGACCTCGGCAGCCTGCTTGGCGACGAGTGCGGTCTGGCGCTGGGGCAGGATGATGACGCCGGTCACCAGCTCGACGCGCTCGGTGATGCCGGCGAGGTAGCCGAACAGCACGAAAGGCTCGTGGAAGGCGGACTCGTGCGTGTAGGGGCCCCACAGCTTCGGCTCCCGCTCGGGCAGGGCGCCGAGCACGTGGTCGTAGGCGAGGATGTGGGAGTAGCCGAGGCCCTCGGCGGTTTGCGCGAAGTCGCGGATCACGGACGGATCCGAGCCGATCTCGGTCTGGGGAAAGATGGCGCCGATCTGCATGGGAAGCACCCCTCGGTCGTGGCAGTGGGGAGAGTCTACGCGAGGCCCTGGCCATGGTCGGAACGCTACTCCTCGTCCGTCCCCTCCCCATCCATCTCCTTATCATCCATGGCGCCGTGGCCCATGTCCCCGTCCTCGGCCCCGAACTCCTGAACGTGGACGGTGATCGTCATGCGGCCCGCCCGCTCGAACTCGAGGACCAGTTCGAAGGTGTCGCCGGGTTCGGGGATGTCGGCGACGCCCAGCACCATGACGTGGTAGCCACCGGGTTCGAGGCTAACCCGGCCACCGGGGTCGATGGGGATGCCGCCCTCGACCAGGCGCATCATCGAGCTCCCGCCCTCCGACACGACCTCGTGGACCTGTGTGTCATCGCCTATCTCGGCGGAGGCGCCCAGGAGCCGATCGCCCTCGCCCGTGCTGCGAATGTCGAAGTAGACGGCCCCGATGTCCGTCGTCGTGAACTGCGCCCGCGCGTTGCTGACCTCAATGGCGCTGCTCTCGGCGCCGCTGCCGTTGCCGTTGCCGTCGCAGGCGACGACCATCGCGACGAACGGGAGTGGCGCGGCGAGGGCCGCAGCGACGACGACCCGCCAGGCACTGGAGCGGAGTGGGGTCACGAGGGCTCCCGCCAGCCGTACTCGGCAAGCAGGGGAAGGTCGTGCGCCATGATCTCGCGCAGGCCGCCTCCCTGCAGGAACGGGTAGACCACGTGCCCGAGATTGTCAGGCGTGTAGGCGATGAGGTAGGTGGCGTGGTTGACGGTGTAACGCCCATCGCCGATGTCCCGGGTCACGATCTGGGGCATGCCCAGGAAGGTGAGCAACGAGGAGAGCGTCTCGGGTTCGATGGTGAGGCCGATGAAGCTCTCGTCGAAGAGGTCGAGCCAACGCCGAATGGCGGCTGCGTCGTCGCGCTCGGGGTCGGTCGTGATGAAGACGACGCGGATGCGGTCGACGAGCTCGGGATCCATCTCCTCGAGCACCTTAGAGAGCTCAAGCATGTGGACGGGGCAGATGTCGGGGCAGTGCGTGTAGCCGAGGTAGAGGAGGGTGAGGTAGCCCTCGGTCTCGGCGAGGAAGTCGAAGGGCTCGCCGCTCGTGTCGGTCAGGACGACGTCGGGCTTGGGGAGGGGTGGCGAGGCGAGCGCCCCCTGGTACCTGACCTCCGGGCCTCCTTCGCTGCGGGGCGCCGGTGTCGGCTGGGGAGTGTCGGCAGCGCTGCCGTCGGTGTTGACTTCCCTGGGCGGGCCGGAGACTTCGAAGGGAGCTTCGTTGGCCCCATCCCCACCGCTGCAGGCGACGAGGCCGATGGCCAGGAGGGCGACGAGCGCAAGCGTCAGGAGTCGCACGGGCATCACCTGCCTCGCTCGCGGTAGGCGACCGGGCGCCACTCGTTGCTCGTGTCGGCGGCATTGAGACGGCGTCCGAGGCGTTCCTCGTGCGAGGCCCACTGCCAGGCGACAAGCAGGAGGGCGATGAGCCCCAGCGCCTCGCCGGCGATGAACATGATGGCGCCGGCGATCTGCTGGTCGAGGAGCGGGCCGGGGCCCCAGGCGCGGGGGATGACCGCCAGCTGCTCGTAGATGACGTTGTCGGGCTCGTGGAAGATCAATCCGAGGAAGGCGTGGATGGGCACGAGCGCGAGCAGGTAGACCATGCGGACGGGATAGGAGAGGTTCCAACGGGTCGGGTTCCCACCGATGACCGGCCACCAGTAGTGGAGGCCGGCGAAGAGGAAGATCGCGTAGCCGACGAAGTGGAGGCTCACATTTCCGAGGCTCTCCTCGAAGGCCGGAGTCACGTACCAGAAGAGGGGCACGGCGGCGAAGAGGAAGACGCCCACGAGGGGATGGGTGAAGGCGCGAAACGCGGGTGCGTGAAGCACGGGATAGATGACGCGGCGGCGGCGCTCCTTGCCCGAGGCGGTGAGCCAGAGCGTCATTGGGGCGCCGAGGAGGATGAGGGGCGGGGCGATGGTGATGAGGATGAAGTGCTGGACCATGTGCAGCGTGAGGAAGGTGCCGTCGTAGGCGGCGATGGGACCGAAGACCGTGAACAGCACCAGGGCGAAGCCGCCGAGGCAGGCGGCGACGCGGCGGCCGGAGACGATCTGGCGCGCGTGAGAGGCCTGCGCCCGCTGCCGCGTTCGCAGGTACCACACGGCGGCCAGACCGATCAGGAAGATGGGAATGGGCTCGATGGCGAAGGTGAAGAGCGCCTCGGGGAACTCGGGCGGGGGCACCTCCGCCCACGTGCATATCCAGATCCAGCCCGCGCCCCCGCCATCGCCTGCACGGAGGGCGATGGTCGCGACAATGGCCGCGGCGAGCCCGCCGAGGAAGACCAGGAGCAGCGCGCGGTCGGGGGGCTGGGTAGAGGTGTGAGCCGTCGCCTTCATGGTTGCCATCGGTACCGGCTCCAGAGACTCCAGCCTACCGCTTTGTGATTCTTCTCACAATGGAGCTGAATCGTTCTCACGGCGCGGGGCTGTCGGCGATGACGCCTTTGGCCAGGAGCGCGGCGTACTCGTCTCCACTGTAGCCGAGAAGGTCCCGCAGCACCGCCTCGTTGTGCTGACCGAGCATGGGGGCGCCGGCAAACTGCTCGACCGGCGTCCCGGAGAGGTGGATTGGGAAGCCGGGGAACTCGCGCGTCCCGGCGTCGGGATGGTCGATGGGCACGATCATGCCGCGGACGCGCAGGTGGGGGTCGGCGACCATCTCCAGGTTCGAGAGCACGGGACCGGCTGCGATGCCCGCTTCCTGGAGGAGCGCCGCGACCTCGTGGGCATCGCGGGCGACGGTCCAGGAGGCGATCGCCGCATCGATGGCGTCGTGCCGGCCGTGGCGTTCCGACGGCGACCGGAGGTCGGGGGCGTCGAGAGCGGGGCTCCCGATCAGCGCGACCAACGCGTCCCACGCCGCATCCGACTGCACGGTGATCGCGACCCACGCATCCCCACCCCGGCAGGGATAAACGCCCTGCGGGGCGAACGCGGCCGAGCCGTTGCCACGCCTTGCTGGGGGCTCGCCCGCGGCGGAGGCGGCGATCACGAACTCGCCACCGATGGAGAGATACGACTCGAGCTGGGAGAGGTTCACGTACACGGCCTTGCCGGTGCGGTCGCGCTCGCGGAGGGCGTCAAGCAGGGCGAAGGTCCCGGTGAGGCCGCCGATGCCGTCGGGGAAGGCAGCTCCCTGCTTGATGGGGCCGCCGCCTTCGTAGCCCGTCGTGGCGGCGAGACCGGAGTGCGCCTCGAGGATCGGGCCCCAGGAGCCACGTTCCCGGTACGGGCCGGTCGAGCCGTACCCGGACATGGAAAGGCGCACGATGCGGGGGTTGATCGCCCTGACCGCCTCGAAGTCGAAGCCCAGGCGGTCGAGGGCGCGGGGCCGGTAGTTGTCGAGGAGGACGTCGGCTTCCGCCAGCAGCCTGCGGAACACCTCGCGGCCCGCCTCCTCCTTCAAGTCGAGGCAGAGCGAGCGCTTGTTACGCTGGAACTTGTTGAAGGGGCCGTTGCGGTTCCAGGGACGCTCCCCGGGGTCGGCGTCGGGGAAGATGCCGCCGCGGAAGGCGGGAGCGGGAAGCTCGCCCCAGCGCCAGTCTTCGGGAGCGCGCAGGGGTGAGCCGCCGGGCGTCAGGCTGGCGCCGCGCGAGCCGCGGTGCTCAACCCGGACGACATCGGCGCCGAGGTCCGCGAAGAACCGTCCGACGAGCGGTCCGGCCCACGCGATCGAGAGCTCGACGACGCGGATGCCCGCGAGGGGAAGGGACGCCTGTTCCCCGGACGCAGCAGGCGGCGAAGCAGGGCGGGGATCGTCGCGGGGAAGGCCGGACAGGACGGGCGTCGTGTCCTCGCCCAATCGAGGGGCGCGGGGGCGGCCCCGGGGGCCGACCGGGCCCCGAACCGGGAGCGAGGGAGCGACGACCTCGTCGCCGAGATGGGGCAGGGGCTGCCAGAAGCCACGGTCTTCGAGCTGCTCATCGCGCTGGACCTCGACGACGTCGAGCACAGGGCTCGTGGGCACGTTGCACTCCTGCAGGCGCTCGACAATCTCGCGCCGGGAGCGCTGCAGCAGCCAGGGCAGGATGATGGCGTCGAGCTCGCCGGCGTTGTCGAAGCGGTCACCCCCTGAGGCGAAACGCTCGTCGCTCAGGAGCTCCGGCATGCCAAGGGCGAGGCAGAATCCCTCCCACTGGGCCGGGCTGGAGACGGCGATGCAGACGGCGCCATCCTTGCAGGGGAGGATGCCGAGGGGGTGGAACGACTCCGCGTGGCGGTTCCCGGAGCGACGCTTCCGCACGCCCTGGTGGGTGGCGAGGATGATGGTCCACTGGTGGAGGGCCGTCATCGCGTCCATGGCGGCGACATCGACGCGCTGGCCGCGGCCGGTGCTCTCGGCGGTTCGGAGCGCCGCCAGTGCGCCGACCGCGGCGGTGAGGCCGTTGACGTAGGCGCACCACGGCCCGCCGCCCTGCAGCGGCTCGTTGTCGGGATCACCGGTTATGGCGGCGTACCCGCTCATGGCCCAGTCGACGAGGGC